>JBDQGY010000290.1:0-4466 GCA_040265175.1 Nannocystaceae bacterium | reverse complement strand
GGCGGGGACTGGTGCGACCCCGGCATGGGGGGCAAGGGGGGCTTTGTCCTCGACGCCATCGCTGTTGTGAATCCCAACGGTTGAGCCCATGGCGATGATTCGAACATGGAGATTGTGTTCGTCGGTCGCGCTGGCCGCGGCTGCCGGAGTGCTCGGTGTCGGATGCGAAGCACCCGCGGCTCGCACGGCGGTGCCAGACGAGCTCGAGGGGCCGGCGCTCCTCATCACGACCACCGACTTTGCGACGGGGGCGCTGTCGGTCTACGACCTCAAACACGACATCATGTACGCGGATGTCGCCTTCGCGAGTTCGGACGCGATTCCGTTCTCCGATGGGGAGTACGTGTACCTCCTCAACCGTTTTATGCACGATTACGTCTCGGTGCATGACCCCTCCGATGGGTTCGGCCTGGTCGCGGAGCACGCCATCGTCGCGCCAGAGGCCACGTCTCCGAACCCCCACGGGCTCGCGTTTGTGGCCGTTGGGCGCGCCCTCGTCAGCCTTTATGGAGCGTCGCAAGTGCAGATCCACGATTTCCTACGGGGCCCTGGCGCCTCGCTCGTGGGGACAGTGGACACGTCCATGCTTGAGGATGAGGATGAGATCGCCGAGATGGAGTTCGTCTACGTGGAAGGGGGACGCGCGTGGGTGCTGAGTCACCCGGTGAATCGGCTGGACGGGTGGACCCCAGTGGGCTTTGACCAGCTTGTGGAGGTTGACGTGGACGGCGCCGAGTTGATCGATCTTGATTCGGAGGCTGCAGGGGTGCAGGGCGTCCCATTGCCGTGCGCGTGGGCCCGCGCTCATCGTCCGCACCCCACGGAACCCGGTCATCTTTTGGTGCTTTGCGAGGGGGTTGTGGACGTGGATCTGGAGGCGGCGACCTGGGATTGGCACGTCCCCCCGCAGCGATTCCCCGGTGGCGAGGAGCTGGGCTATCTGCAGCCTCAAGACTTTGTGGTGTCCAAGGATGGGCTCCACACCGTCGTCGCCATCTACACCGATGACTTTAGTGAGGTCGAGCTTTGGGAGGTCGACCGGGATTCGTCGCCGACACTCCTCGTGGGTGGCCTGCAGTCCGTGGAGCGCAGCCTCGAATTCCACGAGGACGAATTGTTTTTTGGGGACAGAGACCTGCAGCGGTCCGGACTTCGTCGGTTCTCGTGGGAGGGGGCGGCGCTCGATGAGGTGCAGTCGACAGGTCTCCCGCCGTACTCGATGGGCACCTGGCGCGTCCCGTGATCACGGCGTGGTGATCGACATCTTGGTGTTCCAGCGCGCGAACCATGTCTTGGCGTCGGCGCCCCTCCAGACGCAAAGATGGTCGTCGCATCCCCCTCGCGCCGCGTCGGCGGTGACGCACCAGGCCTGGGTGTCGAGCCGCCAATATTGGGTGAGGAGATGACACGGTGGCGCGTTGTCCATGTCGAGCAGCGCGGAGACTTGGGCGGTCGGGGCCGCGGCGCTCTCATAACGTAGGAGGCATGCGCCGGTGGCGCTGTCCGAGAGCAAATAAAAACCGTGCCCGGCGGCAGGCCACGGGAGCGGTGCGGGCGTACAGGGGGAGCCCGTTGGAGGGCTGGCGTCGCCCTCGTAGGCCTCCTGTCCCCCATGGCGCCAACGCTCGACGATCTCGATGCCTGCGGCGACGACCGCCACGAAAATCAAGACGCCAAACAGGGTCCGGCTCTCGAGCCGTAGACGCGTGTTCGCAGGAATTGAATCGCGGCCCATAGGGAAGTCTACCAGTCCTCGCACCGTGGGCACGGGATCGTTTGACCCGGAGAACCCCTTGTGGATAGTCTTCGCGCCTATGTTGAAGCCTCGAATTCCGCGTCGCCGCCGACTCCTCTTGCCGATCTCCTTGGCGACGGTGCTCACAGCGTCCGCATGTGCCGGGGCGGCGGGCCAAACGGACAGTCCAGGAACGCGCACCTCATCGACGACGTCGATTATTGAAGCCTCCAACCTCCCCGCGACCATCGAGACGCCGCTTCCAGAAGATCCTCTCGCGGTCACCATTCACCGCCTCTCGAACGGCATGACGGTCTACATCAGCACCGACCGAGAGAAGCCGCGTTTCTCCGCATACTTGCCCGTGCGCACCGGGAGTCGAAATGACCCCGCCAAGTCGACCGGGCTGGCCCACTACCTTGAGCACATGCTCTTCAAGGGAACGGATGAGCTTGGCACCACGGATATGGAGGCCGAGCGTCCTCACATCGAGGAGATCGAGCGCCTCTACAAAGAACTTCGAGCGGCCGAGGATGACGACGCTCGGCGAGAGACCCTCTCCAAGATCGATCAGGCGACCCAGGAGTCGTCCAAGTTCTCGATTCCAAACGAACTCAGCCGCTTGTACGCCCAAATGGGAATCGAAGGACTCAACGCCTACACGTGGCTGGATGAGACCGTCTACATCGCAAATGTGCCGGCGAATCGTCTCGAGGCGTGGGCGACCGTGGAGCTAGAGCGCTTCTCCGACCCCGTGTTTCGCCTGTTCTACCCGGAGCTTGAGGCGGTCTATGAAGAGAAGAATATCTCTCTTGACTCCCCATATCGACGAGTGAATCAGGCCTTGATGGAGTCCATGTTCCCCACTCACCCCTACGGAACGCAACCGACCATCGGGCTCGTGGAACACCTTAAAACCCCGGCCTACCAAGACATGGTCGAATACTTTGAGGATTGGTACGCGCCCAACAATATGGCCATCATTTTAGCCGGGGATGTGGACGCCGCGTCGGCGATCCCGGTGCTTGAGGCGAGCCTAGGGAAGCTGCCGGTTCGCGAGCTTGGCACGCCCGAGCCCGCCGTCGTAACCCCAATGTCGACGCGGGTGGAGACGGTGATCGAAGCGGAGGGGGAGACCTCGATCCTGCTCGGGTGGCAGACGGTCTCCGCGAAGCACGAGGATCGGCCCGCGCTCGAAGTCCTCGACATGTTGGTCGACAACGGCTCGTCTGGGATCCTTAACCTCACGTTGACGACCAAGCAGAAAGTGGCGGCCGCTCGATCGAGCCCCACCTTCGTCAAAGAGTCCGGGTGGTGGGAGCTGTCCGCGACCGCCAAAGAGGGGCAGCGCCCTGAGGATCTTGAGGCGCTCTTGCTCAGCGTGGTGGAGGCTCTCAAAGCGGGGTCGTTTAGCGACGACGATCTCGACGCGGTTAAGCTCGCGGATGAGCTTCGGCATCAGCAGATGTTGGAGTCTCCAGGGGCGCGGGTCTCTACGATGACCGACGCGTTCGTCCAAGGCCGCGAGTGGGCTGATGTCGTCGCCTCGCGCGCTCGACTTCAAGCGGTGACACGCGAGGACGTGCTGCGGGTCGCCAATGAGTACCTAGGAGGCGCCTACGCGGTCGTGAAGCGAGTGCCGGGAGCGCCGACTCTTCCGAAGATTGAGAAACCCACGATCTCGCCCGTGAAGCTCGACCCTTCGCGGGAGAGCGAATTCTCGAGGCGAATTCTCGGGATTGAAGCGCCGCCCATCCAACCCGCGTGGCTGGTGGAAGGCGAGACGTTTGAGCGAGTCGAGGATGGTAGCGGGACCCTGATCGCGGCGTTCAACGAGAGGAACCGCCTCTTCTCGGTCTCATACAATTTTGACGTGGGAAGCTGGGAACAACCCGGTTTGTGCTTCGCGCTTGATCTCGCGCAGCGTTCGGGGACGGCCACAAAGAGCAATGAGTCGCTCAAAAAGACGCTGTCCAACCTTGGGGTGGATGTGTCGGTTCGGTGTAGCGACCACCGAACCTCGGTGAACGTCAGCGGGCTCGATGATGCGATGGAGGAGGCCTTGACGCTGGTCCAAGAGTGGTTGGGCCAAGTCGTGATCGAGGACGAGGCGCTCGAGAACGCCAAGCAGACCACGCTCGGTGTTCGCCGCGACAACCTAGCCTCCCCGCGATTCCTGGGGTGGGCTCTCAACTCCTACGGTCGTTGGGGTCAAGAGAGCGCGTTCCTTCACCAATTGAGCGATGAGGGTCTCAAGGCGCTCGGGCGAGAAAAGGTAGAGGCGCTCGCACGTGGGCTGTTCTCGTACCAGCGAGAGGTCCGTTATTTTGGACCGCGCAAGACTCAAGAGGTGCGGCCGCTGTTGCAACGCGAAGACAAGCTGCAACCCACGGAGCGGCGCGCGGCAAATCGTTGTCGGCGGGTGGAGCGACCCACCATCTACTTCGTACATCGTGACGTCGCAAAATCTAGCGTCTCGATCACTGTTCCTCGCACGGCGGGAGATGAGGGCGAGAGGGCAGCGGCAGATCTGTGGTCGAACTATCTCTCGGGTGGGATGGGAGGCTTGATCTTTCAAGAAGTGCGAGAGGCGCGAGGCTTGGCCTACAGCGCCTATGCGTATGTGAGCACGGGCAGCTACTCGGATGATGAATGGTTTCTCGGGGGGTCCCTCGGCACCCAGGGGGACAAAACCGTCGACGCCCTCAACTTGATGCTTGAGCTGTTGCTC
>JBDQGY010000289.1:0-4491 GCA_040265175.1 Nannocystaceae bacterium | reverse complement strand
GATGAGGGTTGGGAGCCGGTCGCCTGCTGCTTGCGGGTGCGCCGCGCCGCCGCTTGCAGGCTGCGGGTCGAGCGTGTTTTCGGCCGCCCGCCACCGATGTCGGCGGTCTCGATCTCGTTGATGGTGCTGATTCGTATGGATTCGTGGGCGGCGGCGGCGTTGGACGCGACCTCTTGGACCAAGCCTCGGTACTGGTTGTGGAAGATCTGGTGTTGGCTGCCCGCGACGAGCCCCTGGAATTCCGCGATCAGTTTTCGAAGGCCGCCGATAGCCTCTTGGTGGGGGAACCACCACGACAGGCTGAGCGCCACGAGGAGAAAAACAGCCAGCGCTGCGATCGGGGCGTCGGTTCCGTTGCCTCTGTTGATGGCGGCGCGGACGAAGGTCATTGGCGCACGCTGTTTCGCGCTGAGCGAGTTGTCCGACAACACAGCGAAGATGGCTCCTTCGGGGCCGAACCCGGCCGGACCGGGGACCCGGCCGATGGCCGCGAGCCGAGACTTTTTGCCCGAGCCGACGAGGATCTCCTTGCTCGCGCCCTCCTCTGGGATTTTGTTGGAGAATTCGGCGACGAGGTTGATCAACTCGGTGGGATCTGCCTCGCCGATGGGCTCGCCGAGGATGGCTCCATTACGCACGATTCCGGCGGGGTGGTCCCCGAGGACGCGCCGCAGAAATGAGGTGCCGCCGAGGTCGAGGGGTTCTACCGCGACAGCTCGATAGCCGCGCAGGCCTTGGACCTTTCTTGAGATCGCGACCGCGTGAATCTTGCCGCCGAGCACCGCGGAGAAGAGCGCGGATTCCGGGAGGTCGCGCGCGCGCAGATAATCGTCGAGCTCTGGGAGTTGCGCGAGGAGGCTCGCGTCGAGCCCCGTAGACGCTTTAAGGTTTCCTTTGCTGTCGAGGAGGCCCACTGTGACGAGGGGGTGGTCCTTGAAGAGGAGATCATTCGCCACGGCCGCCAGCGTAGGGTCTAGTGCGGGGACCGCCTCGCCGAAGTCGTCGACATAGCTTTCGCCTCGCACGGCGGCCATGAGCTTCGGCTCGGCGAGCAGCTGTGGCGCGCGGCTGACCGACGACGATTGCAGGTCTGCTTCGAGGGCGATGAGTCCACCGTTGGCGATGCCCATGATGGCGGAGCGTTCTTCGTCGGTGAAATCCCCCGTGGCGCCTGAGCCGACGAGGAATGCCATGGCGATGGCCGCGGCGGACAAGAGAGCGAGGAGGGCAGACCAGAGTCGAGTAAGCAGCACGTGAGCCTCGGTGGGGAGATCCCGTAAGGGAGCAATTTCAATCCCTGACGGAGTGTAGGCGCACCAGGCGCAGATGGGAACGTCGAGCGCAAAATCTTGTGCACAGGTGTCTTCGCCTGGGCGACCAGGAGGGCGTGGGTATCGTCGCAGCGGCCGTGGTGTTCGCGCTCGCCGTCGTCGTTCAAATCGGAGACGCCAGCGGTCCGGCGAGCCAACGGGTGACAATCGCGGGGATCTCGCTGATTGGAGCCACGACGTTCGCCTTGGCCTGGCGCCTCTTTGCACCAACTTTGGCGGCGCAGGGGGAGCGGGCCCCGGCTCAAGGGCGGCGGTGGTTTCCGCGCGCACGACGCGTTCTCGGCTCATTGGCGCTCGTATTCGCGCTTGGCCTTGTAGCGACCACCGCCCCGTCCCCCGAGATCTTGCCGCGGGTTTCGGGCCACTTTATGGGCCCTGGCCTCGTAGAGGGAATCGTCGAGGCGGGTTCGATGCCTGGGCCTCGCTGCAGCGTTCGCGCTTCGTTTGGCGAGGCAGTGTGGCTGCTTCGGGTGCCCGCCACGTCTTGTCCGCTCGCTCGCGGCGACCGCATCGTCGTGCGCGCAGCGGAACTTGAGGTGGCACCGGTGACCATGCCGGGAGCGACGAGCGCGGTGGAGCTGGGGATGTCGCAGGGGGTCCATCGTATCGCCGATGTGGCGTTGATGTGGCGTCGGCCGCAAGGAGCGGTCGGGCTGATGGGGGATACCGTCCGCCGAGGTTCCAGAGCGATGTCGCGGCTTCGGGATCGTGCCTGGTCGTGGTCGCGTGGGGACGATGGTCGCGCGTTCGTTATCGGTGCGTCGCTTGGCATCGCGGGCGCGCTTCCCCCCGAACGGACGCGGACGCTCCGCGCGGCGGGGCTGTCTCACCTCTTGGCCGTCAGCGGGCTCCACGTCGGCGTTACATTCACCATCGTCTTTGCCGCCCTCGTCTCAGTCTTTGGTGGTGCGGGGCGGCGGGGCGTGGAGGTCGCGGCCGGGCTTGGGACCGTCGCGCTCGCCGGATACGTCGCGCTCACAGGCTTCAGCCCGTCGGTGGTGCGCGCAGCGGCCACGCGCGTGGTGGTGGTGGGGTGCCAGGTGCGTGGCATCCACGTTCACGCGCTTCAACGTTTGTCGTGGGTGGTGATCGCGATGTTGTTGGTGCGGCCGGGCTGGATCTTGGCTCCTGGATTTCAACTCTCCGTCGCGGCCTCCTTCGCGCTCGCCACGATGCCGCGTGGCGAGTCCTTGCTCCGCTCGACCATTAGGATCACGGTGTTCACGGCGCCGTTGTGTTGGCATCACTTCGGCGACGCCGTCTTCGCGGGGCTGGTGGCCAATCTCATCGCCATCCCTTACTTCACATGGATCTTGGCGCCCATGATGGTGCTGGGTTGGAGTTTGACGCCACTGGCGGGACTCGATGCGCTGGAGCCCGCCTCGTGGGCCGCAACGTTGCTGTTGAGGGCGGCCGAGGTGTGCGGGCGGGCACCCGAGGTGTCGTGGCCAACCTTGGCTTGCGGGTTCGCGGCGCTCTGCGTGCTGGAGCGCGGGCTTCGTCGCTGGCGACCCGCGATCCCGCTGGTGAGTCTTGGTTTGGTGCTGGTCCCTGGCGCGCCTGAGGTGGGTGTGGATCGCGGCGACGTGATTGTGTTGGGCGGTACGCGTCACCGTTCGATGGGGAGCCTCTCATCGCGAGGCCTGTGCGTTCACGAGCTCAACTTTCGGGTAGGGCAGTCGACGCGGGTGTTTGAGCGCGTCGCCCAGTCTCATGGGGCGGCCGTGCAGGTGGCGGCGGGAGAGGGACCCCACGTGGAGGCGTTCATCCGCGCGCTTCGCCGGGCCAACCTCTCGGTGACAAGAGTGGGGGCGTGCAGGTCGGCTGATGCTCCGCGGATCGACAAGGCCATGCGACGGTGCGCGGTGCGCCACGGTCGGGTGGTCGTGGCACGGATCGCCCCGTCGGGGGAGGCGTGGTGCGTGGCGGATGGCCGCTGGATCAGCGTTTTAGGGCCATGACCGTGCGCGGTCCACCTATTGTGGTGAGGCGCGCTACGATCGTCGCGGTGACACGAGGTGGGAGCAACGACACGGTGGAGGGAGGCGCGTGGTTCGACGTGCGCAGCGCTCGGTCGGGGGAGCGGCGTTGGCGGGTCCCCGCGGGCGACGCCTCCATTGGCAGGAGCATGCGTTGCGCCCTTCGATTGATGGACGAGGGGGTGTCTCGGGTTCATATGGAGGTGCGTAGGTCCGAGTACCGCACCGAGATAAGAGACCGCGGGAGCAAAAACGGCGTCTTCCTTGATGACGAGCGCCTCGAGTCGGGGTGGCATGAGCTCCGTCATGGTCAGCGCATCGACGTGGGCGAGGCACGCTTGCGCTTTCACTCCCCCGACGGCTTTGTGGACGCTGCTCTTGACGGAGAAGGGACCCATACGCGTACCCTCGAACGGGCCCGAGTGGACGCATATCCGCTCCCCTCGTTACGGTGGCCATTCGTCTTCGCGTGTGCACTCATGGGGCTCACATGGTGGCTATGGACATAGACGGCATCCCTCTGTAAATCGCCCGTAAAGGCCGCCAATCACCTTCCGAAGGCGCTTTATGCTCGAGGCATGGTGTCTCGCAAGTTTGTCGGAGTCCTCCTGGCCGTGGGGGTTGGAGGGGGGGTGGTGTCGGTGTTGTTGAGCTACGAGCGACGCCTCGCGGTGCTGGAGCAGGCGCTGCACGACGGCGCGCTCGCGGAGCGGCTGACGGAGCCGCCGGGATCCCGTGAGATGCGACGCGGAAGCCGTGGGGCGATGCGCGGCGCTCCGTTGGATCCTCCCGGGTTTCGAGGCAAGATTGTGCCACCCAAGGGGCCGCCTCGCGGTGTCGAAGATTCGGAGCTCGATCGCGGGATGAAAGAGCAGGTACGGGGTGTCATCCGAGAGGAGCGTCGGGAGCTTGAGGAAGAGCAGCGTGAGCAGTTTCGGGCGATGTTTACGGAGCGTGTAGAGTCGCGGATGAACCGATTCGCGGAGGAATTTGATGTGCCGGAAGAGCAGCGCGAGGAGCTCACCGGCGCCTTGCTCTCGGAGCTCGACGCGTCGATGCAGCTGCGCAACGAGGCACGCAGCGGCGATAAATCCATGGACGAGGTCCGCAGTGCAATTCGCGCGTTACGAGAACAGACATCCGATCGCGCGAAAGAACTCCTCTCGGAGACACAATTCGAG
>JBDQGY010000288.1:0-4527 GCA_040265175.1 Nannocystaceae bacterium | reverse complement strand
CGGTGATGGCGAGAATGATGGGAACACGCGAGAGGGGCATGGCAGACAGCGCAATTCGACGTTTGCGGCTTGGTGTGGTGTGCTTGGCGCTCGCGATCACGGCGTGTGGTCCGGCCGCAGCCGGAGAGGACGCCGACACCTCTGCGGGCAAGGTCGCCATTGTCGGGGCCGTGCGTGTACAAACCACCGTGGTCGCCTCCGGCGCGCTCGCAGGGACCCTCCAGTCTACGGGACAGCTCAAGGCGTGGCGCGAAGCCAACCTTCGGGCGGAGACTGGCGGACGGGTGAAGACCCTCGCCGTGGACACGGGCGACGTCGTCGCCGCGGGCGACGTGCTGTTGAAGGTGGACGGCTCGCGACAATCCATCGCCATCGAGGCCGCCACAGCGCGCTTGCGGGCGAGCGAAGAGGACGTGGCTCGGGCCAGCAATCACCTGCGCCGTATGGAGGCCATGGTCTCGGAGAAGAGCGTGGCCCAAGCGCAGGTGGACAACGCCGGCCACGACAAGGAGAGGGCCATCGCGGCGCAGTCGGCGGCAAAAGCCGACCTCCGCTCGGCACGACGGGCCGCCAAGGACGCGGTCATCCGAGCGCCCATCGACGGTATCGTGACGCGGCGGCAGGTGGACGTGGGCGACACCCTCGTTCCCGGCGCGCCGCTCATGGACGTCGTGGAGTTGTCGCGGGTGCGGGTGACGGTTGGGCTCAACGGGCGCAACCTCGGTCGCATCGAGCCGTCGCTTCCGGTGGCGCTCACGGTGGATGACCTCGGCGGCGTGGCGCTCTCCAACGTGCGCTTCGCCTCGGCGGCGACCTCCTCGAACCCGGTCACCGGCTTGTTCGACGTGGAGTTTCACGCCGACAACCCCGGCGCGAGAGGTCGCGCGGGGATGGTGGCCACCCTCACCATGACGCCGCGCGCCAAGGAGGGGGCGCGGTTGGTGGCGCGAGAGGCCTTGACGCGACGCGGCGGAGTGCTCGGGGTCTTCGTGATCGACGGAGGCACCGCGCGGTTCGAACCTGTCAAAACAGGCGGGCGAGACGGCCAGTTTGTGGAGCTTCTTGAGGGCCCCGCTCCCGGGACTGTGCTCGCGACGTCGGCGCTGCACGCCCTCGCCGACGGCGTCGGCGTTGAGGTGGAGGCCACCGCGGCGCCGTGATCCGGTTCTTCCTCGATCGACACCTGCTGGTGCACGTCATCACCATCATGGTGCTCGGGCTCGGGGCGATCGTGCTCGGAGGCGCGCAGCGAGAGGGCTTTCCGGCGGTGACGATCAACGAGGTCATCGTGACCGCGATGCTCCCCGGCGCCTCTCCCGAGGATGTGGAGACCAAGCTCGCGCGGCCGCTCGAAGAGGCGATCCGCGAGGTGGACGGGGTGGACACGTACCACTCTGAATCGAACGAGTCGGTGGTGCGGGTGGTGGCTGAGATCTACGCTGACTTTAGCCCCCAGCAGGTGCTCGAGGTGGAGGGAGACATTCAAAAGGCGGTGGACGCCATCACCGACTTCCCCGCGGACATGGAATCGCCGCCGACCCTGTTTCGCTTCAACCCGGCCAAAATGCACGTGCTTGAGGTGGCGCTGCGCGGACCGATGGAGGCGCGCCGGGCCGCGGCGGCGCTGCTCGAGCCGGGTATCGGTCGCTTGCCGGGGGTCTCCTCGGTGGACAAGGTGGGGTGGGGCGATCCGCAGATCGAGGTGCAGGTGGATCCGCTCCGCGCCCGTGCCCAGAACGTCACGCTCGACGAGGTGATCGCCGCGCTCAAGCGGCGCAACGTGTCGAGCACGGGCGGTAAGCTCACGGCCTATCCTTCGCAGCGGCAGGTTGTGCTCTCCGGGCGCTACGTGTCGGTGGAGGACGTGGCCCAGACCGTCTTGCGATTCGGCGGGGCGTCGCCGCACGCGGCCGGCCAGGGGGCGACGGCGGGTGGCGGCGCGCTCCGTGTCGCGGACGTGGCGCGGGTGGTCGCGACCTACGAAGACACGGGCATGCGCCTGCACGCCGAGGGGGACGACAGCACCCACCTGGCGATCCGCAAGCGGGCCAACGCCGACATCCTTGAGACGGTGGACGGGATCCGGGCGTACGTGGAGGCAGCGTCGCTCCCCGAGGGCGTGCGCTACAGCTTTTATAACGATCAGTCCAAGCTCACGCGCAACCGGCTCCGCATCGTCATCGGCAACGGCCTCGGCGGAGGCGCGCTGGTCCTCGTGGTGCTGCTCGCGTTTTTGTCGCGTCGGGTGGCGGGCTGGGTCGCCTTTGGGGTGCCGTTCGCGCTGTTGGGGGTGATGACCTCGCTGCCCTTGCTCGGAATCACCGTGAACATGGTGTCGCTCGCCGGCTTCGTCGTGGTGATCGGGCTGGTGGTGGACGACGCGATCATCGTGGCCGAGCGCATCGCATTTTATATGGAAGAGGGGGTGCCCGCCCGCGAGGCGGCGCTTCGGGGCACCAAGGAGATGGCCATGCCCGTGGTGGGCGCCTCGGTCACCACGATCCTGGCGTTCTCGCCGTTGTTCTTGCTGGGGGGCATCCCGGGCAAGTTCTCCTGGGCCATCCCCACCATCGTCATCGTCACCCTCGCCATCTCCTTGTTCGAGTGCTTTTGTATCCTGCCGAGTCACCTCGTGGGGCGCAGCGAGGTGCGCCGCACCAAGCCCCGCTGGCTGCTCGCCTTGGAGGCCGCCTACGCCGGCGCGCTGCGGCGCGTGGTGCCGCGGGCGGGGCTGGTGGCGCTGCTCTTTGTGGGGGGCTTCGTGGGCACGTTGATGTACGCGCGGGCCAACCTCGGGCTGATTTTATTCCCCCAGGACGACTCCGACGCCCTGTACATCAAGCTGCGGCTCCCGGAGGGGACGCCCATCGAGAGCACGGAGGCCACAGTGCGGGCGCTCGCGCACCGCCTCCCGGAGCTGATGGGCGAGGACTTCGAGGGGGTCACGGCGCGCATCGGCCACCAGCGTGAGCAAGACCTCTCGCGCAACTTTGGGTCCGCGGACAACGAGGCTGTGATGACGGTGTTCTTGCGCGAGCGCTTCACCCACAACGCGCCCACGTGGATCGGGCGTCTTGAGCCGCGGCTGGTCTTTGAGCCGGGGATCGAGGCGGTGTTCAGCGCTCGCAGAATCGGTCCGCCCCTCGGACGCCCGGTCACCGTGCACATCTCCACCCCCGACGAGGAGCTTCGACGCACCGCCACGGCCGAGGCGATGACGTGGATCCGCGCGCAGCCGGAGATCACGGGGATCGAGGTGGACGAGCGGGCGGGGCTTCGCCAGGTGGACCTCGATCTCGACTACGAGCGGCTCGCGCTCAAGAAAGTGAGCGTGGAGACCGTGGGTCGCACGGTGAAGGCGGCGTTCTTCGGCGTGCCGGTCACCGAGGTCACGGGCCCCAAAGAGAATGTGGAGGTGCGGGTGCGCCTCGACCCGGCGGCGCGCGGCGACGTGGAGGTGCTGTCGGTGATGCCGGTGCGGGCCGAAGACGGGCGCGCTGTGCCGTTGCGCGACGTCATCTCTCCGGTGGAGGTGGACGCTGTGGCGGGCATCTACCACCGCGACGGCGTGCGCAC
Source organism: Nannocystaceae bacterium (assembly GCA_040265175.1). Lineage (GTDB taxonomy): Bacteria > Myxococcota_A > Polyangia > Nannocystales > Nannocystaceae > JAAZXR01. The sequence continues at coordinate 951 of JBDQGY010000288.1, read as the reverse complement.
CACCACCATCACGGGGAGCCTGCTCGCCGACGGCGGCGCCACCCCAACCTCCATGGCCCGGCGTATGGAGGCGGAGCTTGTGCCGACCTTCGACGGGCGGGCGCCAGGACAGGGGGACCGCTTTGTGTACGTGGGGGGTGAGGCCAAAAAGAGCGCCGAGACAGTGGGGGAGATGCCCAAGATCATCGGCTTCGCCTTCATCGGCATCGTGCTGGTGGTGATGTTGCTGACGAACTCCTTGCTGCAAGCGGTGTTCGTTGTGTCCGCTGTGCCCCTCGGCCTCATCGGGGTGGTGTGGGCCGTCGCGGCCCACGGCATCTCCATCTCCATGTTCGCGTTCTTGGGCGTGACGGGCTTGTGCGGCGTGGTGGTGAACGACTCGATCGTGATGGTCACGTCGCTCAACCGGGTCGCCGCCAAGACCACCGCGCTCGAAGAAATCTACGACGAGGTGGTCACAGGGGCCAAAGCGCGGCTGCGGCCGGTTATTTTGACCACGCTCACCACCGTGGCGGGGGTGATGCCCACGGCCTACGGGCTCGGTGGGCGCGACGCCGTGCTCTCCCCGATGTCCATGGCCCTCGGGTGGGGGCTAATTTTCGCGACAGTCATCACGCTGTTCTTGGTGCCGAGCCTGTACGTGGTGCGCCGACGCTTCGAGCTGTGGCGCGGCCGCTGAGGTCTCGTTGGTGGGGGGGCCGGAGCCCGTCGATTGGACCGTCGCGGCAGCGGTCCGTGCGCTGTGGCGACTCGGCGGAGACTGCAGCGGGACCTCGCTGTGCACGCCGCTGCGGGAGGGGATGGTAGGCTCTCATCATGGGGACGCATCGAGGAGAAATCACGTGGCGAGCGGGCTTGGGCGTGGCGATGTGGGCGACGCTCGTCGCGGGATGTGGCGACCGGAACTTGGATGGCGACACCCAAGACAGTGAGGAGAGCGCCACCGAGGGG
>JBDQGY010000287.1:0-4543 GCA_040265175.1 Nannocystaceae bacterium | reverse complement strand
TCTACGGTGAGCTCGGGGTTCGCCCCGAGACATGGGATCCGTGCAAGATGCCGACGGACTGGCCGTTTTCGAAATTCGGTTGCTAAGCCGACTCGCTTGGCATTTACTCGCCGATGTGAGCAGTTACGCCGTCAAGGAGCTCTTTCGCAACCCGCTCCAGCTCTCCGCGGCGGACGACGTGGCGATCCGCGCCCGATGGGAACAGCGGAGCCAATGGATGCAACAAAAGATCGATGCCGGTAGCTATGTCGAGCCGACCTCGGGGACAATGGCGCGCGCCGTGGCACGCATGGACCGAGCGAAGCCACGCGCCGAGCTCCGCGTGATCACCCACGAGAGCGCCCTTTGGTGCATCCCGAGCATGGAGGGCATCTTGTCTCAGGCTCGAGACGTCGCCTTCGACAGGAACCGATGCACCGGCCTCCACTCGGGCGAGATTGTCCTCGCCACCCACGCCGTCGACGGCGAACCCTGGGTGCATGTGGAGGCGGGGCACTCGGATGGGTGGCTTCACGCGCCGCAGTGGACTCCCGCCCTGACGCGCGACGAGGCTCACGCGTTCGCGCATGGAACTCCCCGGGCCTATGTCGTTGAGGAATCGGCGCCAGCCGCTGGTGGGATGGACCTGCGCATCGGGACCTCCTTCCCTCTGTCGAAGACCCCCCATGGCCCTTCCACCGTGAACCTGCCCACGCCGACAGGGCTGCGGCCCCGGCCGCTCGACGACGCTCAACTCGCGCCGGGTCCATTGCCGCTGACCAAGCGACATCTTTTTGAACTCGCGTTCTCTCGAATCGGCGACGCCTACGGGTGGGGTGGATATCAAGGCAACCGCGACTGCTCTCGCTTCGTCCACGACATGTTGGGGACCTTTGGCATCCTCATGGCCCGCAACAGCGCCGCCCAAGCCCTCATGGGGGCCAAGAATGTTGACCTTCGAGGCATGACTGACCTCGAGAAGCACGGAGAGCTCACGCGGCTCAACGCCCGCAACGTCGTACTCCTCTACATGCCCGGGCACATCATGCTCTACCTCGGTCGTGACGGCGAGCAACACTTCGCGCTCTCTTCGCTAAGCGAGTATATGCGACCATGTGAAGGGGGAGGCGCACAGACTGTCCGCCTCGACCGCGTAGAGGTCACCCCACTTGAGCTGGGCCGAGGCACCCCTCGCAGCTCGTTCATAGAGCGTCTTACCACCGCCGTCGTCTTCGGCCCCGGATAGCCTCGCGAGCGCGATGGGCGGCGCGCGAATGAGGGCGTCGAAACGATCGTTCGACGCCCCCCCACTGTGATCCGTGGCTCGCCACGCTCAGCCGACGGGCGGGCACGCAAAGCCCACCTCAAGCGCCCCCTCGGCCTCGACGAGCGCTTCGCACGCGAGCTGGCAAAACTCCAAGGTGTAAGTCTCGCCGTCGAAGTTGAGCACGTAGCCGGAGCCATCGTCACAAGAATCTAGCTGATCAAAATTCTGCCCTCCGATGACCGCGTTCATCAACTCCGCGTAGCCCTCAAGCTGGTCGACCTGGACGGTGCAGGCGACGTCATCGGCGATCTTGTCCAGCGCCGCCGCGAGCTCGACTCCATTGGTCGCGTCAAAGAAGCTGTCTGCGCCGCCGGTGTTCGGGACCCCGCCGAGAATCGCCAGTTCGTTGAGTCGATCCCGGGGCTGAGTCTGCGGGAAGTAGCTCTCGGCTTGAATATCGATCCCCACGACATAGGTGGGAATCCCTAGGTCAGAGAACGCATCGTCGACGACTACCGGGAGATTCTCGTCGTAGGTCTCAAACCGCGCCATCATGTCCTCCCCCACCCCACAATTGGAGGCGCCGTCCGTGACCAGCACGATCGCGGCAGGGCGCCCATCATCGACGGCCACCAGGTGCTCCACCGCGTTTGTGATACCTGCGGCGGTGGGCGTCGCGCCATAAAGGTCTGTCTCGCTCGCGCCAGGAATCGCCGCGAGGATTGCCGCGGCGTTCGTTTCAGCGACGGGCACCTCGAGGCTGTCATCGACAATGCAGGCCTCTTCGTGAATCGAGGTCGCAGACATGGACGGGAACAAGGCGACCCCGAGATTCGCGACGCCCTCATACGCAGGGGCGACGTTCGAGACCACGTCATGCAGCGCCGCCCAACGTGTCACGCTCGACGTGGCCGCGTCCCCGTCATGATCAAAGTCGTTGCTCACCATGCTGTAGGACTTGTCGAGGACGAGGACAACATTCTGCCGAACCAGATTCGCAGACACCTGCGCGGTCATGCAGCTGTCACTGTCGTTGTCGACATCGCCGTCGCCGTCGCCGTCGCCGTCGCCCAAATCCGGTGGTGTCACCTCACCGTCATCAAGCCCTTCGGGCTCGCCGCCGCTACCGGTGGTGTCGATGGAGTCACCGGCGACTCCAAAATCGAACTGCGACCCGTCGTGATCCGCCGCGCACGCGACAAGGACGGAAGAGCAGACAAGAGTGAGTGTGGGGGTTACGATCTTCAGCTTTATCATTTCGGTGTCCTCCCCCTCGGGTAGAGCAAGTCCAATGCCAGCGAATCCCGTGCTGATATCATTTGTTTTTTTGAGAATCTGGTCGTGAATTACGTGGCAACTATCGTCGCCAGACCAAATTTCAATTGCCACGACAGCGATGCCATAGGTGAGCTTTGAGAGCTACGTACCGGGCTGCGCTCAGCACTTAAAATGAATATTTTTGATGACGACCGCCACCGCTAGGCGACGACACCGCTCGCTCGAAGACGCGCCAGCGCCTCCTCCGAGCGACCCACAACCGAACGGACAAACTCCTCGGTGTGCGCCCCTAAGTCTGGACCCAACCACTTAGTTTGGGCCGGGGTCTCGCTGAGACGCGGCACCCAACGGGGCATGCGAAGCGCGGTGCCATCTCCTAGCGTGTGCTCCTCAAAGAACCCTCGCGCGAGGAACTGCGGATCGCGAGCGATCTGTTCGATGTTTTGGATCGGGCCCACCGCGACCTCACAAGCGTCGAGCGCCTCCACCACCTCGCCGACGGTGCGCGAGGCCGTCCACGCTGCGATCGCCCCGTCGATCTCTTCACTTCGTAGGACGCGCCCGCTGTTCGTTTGCAAGTCAGGCGCCGCCGCCAAGTCCTCCCGGCCAAGCTGCCGCATCAGTCGCCCAAACATCGCGTCCGAGTTCGCGCCGATGACGACCCACTCCCCCCCAGCGCACGGATAGGTGTTCGTGGGAGCGACGCCGGGCAAGCCCGCGCCGCTCCGCTCTCGTACCACCCCGAACACATCAAACTCTGGCAAGATCCCCTCCAACATGTTGAAGATGCTCTCCGAGAGCGCGATGTCCACGTGCTGCCCCGGTCGCCCCGGTGTTTTTTCGCGGTGGTGCACCGCCGCCAACACACCGAACGCGGCGTGAAGTCCGGCGATGGAGTCGCCGAGACTGACCGACGAGCGCACCGGCGGTTGCTCTGGCTCACCGGTGAGATAGCGCAGCCCAGCCACCGACTCGGCGACATTCGCGAAACCAGGCAACTGCGCGCGGGGGCCATCTTGACCCCACCCTGAGATGCTCGCCATGATGAGGGAAGGATTGAGCGCCGACAACTGCGAGTACCCCAGACCCCATGAGTTCATGCGACCAGGCCGAAAATTCTCGAGAACGATGTCGACACCGCCGGCGGCGACGCACTCTTGGATGAGCGACTGCCCCTCTTCTCGTCGCAAGTCGACCACCACCGAACGCTTGTTGCGCGACATTTGGCTCCACCACACTGAGGTCCCCTCGTGCAGCGTCCGCCAATTCCGCAGTGGATCCCCGCTCCCCGGCGCCTCGATCTTAAACACCTCCGCGCCGAACCCCGCGAGCATCGAGCCACAAAACGGACCCGCGATCAGCTGGCCGAGTTCCAACACTCGCAAGCCAGAGAGCGGACCACCACGCTCCGAGCCGGCGTCGGGTGTCGTCCCGTGGTCTGTCTCACCGGCGCCAGCGCTCATGCCGTCGCGTCGCCCCCGTGCCCTTCAAGGAAGCGGAAGGTGATCCCCTCACGATCCAGCCGTTCGATCAGAAGATCTCCGAACGCCGCCGCCGGGGTGGAGAAGCCCCCTCGAGATGGCAGCGATGCTCGCTGCGACGTCAGACACAAGCCGCACTCGGAAATCATCTTCGCCGTCTCGTCGTAGCCCGGGTCACCGCCTCGCACCTCCGTGACAACCCGCTTTCCGCCTCCTTCGGCCACAAACAACACGCGAAACCAGCTCTTGGCTCGGACCCCGCGGGAGGGGCCGTCTCCCGAGGGTCGATATCGACGAAGGATACCTCGCGTCCACGAGAGCTGGGACATCCCGAACACCCCGGCGATCCCCGCCCCGAGCATCAAGCCTTGGCCTAGCGACTTCAATTGGAGGTAGTGATTGTAGCGAACCTTCACCCCTGTCGCCTGAGTCGCGCCCAACTTTTGCGAGCGCTTCACCACCAGCGGGTCAATGGTCGGCAGCGGGACGACCCATCGGTCCACGTCTTTGGAGCGATGAAAACCGCGGGGTTTTGGGC
>JBDQGY010000286.1:0-4550 GCA_040265175.1 Nannocystaceae bacterium | reverse complement strand
TGGCTTGGAGCCCACGGGCAACCTCGGTGCTGTCCAGAGCATGTCCGACACGGTGACCGCAATGGCCGAGGGCGAGGTGGCACAGCTCGACATCGCGGGCGACTGGAGTCTCGATCGAAAGCGCTACTACTCAGTCATCGAACGCAAGACCGCCTCGCTGATCGCGTGGAGCTGCGCTGTGGCGAACCTGGTGGAGCCCCAGTACCGACATCCTCTGCATCGCTTTGGGCTGGAGGTTGGATTCGCCTTCCAGATCGCCGACGACGTCATCGACTACCAATCATCCCAGTCCACCAGCGGGAAACCGCGGGGCCAAGACCTCCGCGAAGGTAAGATCACCCTCCCCCTCCTCATCGCGTGCGAGCGCGATTTGAGTCTGCGCACCCGATTGCAAGCGGCATTCAGCGGCGGGCGACCGGACCAGGAGGCCCTCTCGCGACTCGTGGACGATGTGGCGCGCTCCGACGCGACAGAGCACGCCCTCGACGTGGCCGCCTCCCACGCGAAACAAGCGGAGGTCGAGCTCCGCGCCCTGCCGTCCTCCCCCTCCCGCGACGCCCTCGCGTCCTTGGCACGCGCGGTGGTCCGGAGGGATCGATGAGCCGCGCGGTCGCGCCAGTCGCCGAGGCCGTCGACGCCATCGACGATCACGGCAAGAAGGTGCAGGCGATGTTCACGGACATCTCCCACGGGTATGACCTCGCCAACCGCCTCATGAGCCTCGGCACCGACATCCGCTGGCGCCGCCGCGCGGTCGCGACGCTCCTCGCCTCGGGTGCAGCAGAGGACGAGCGTCCGCAGATCCTCGATCTTTGCGCGGGCACCTTGGACTCCACTCGCGCCATCCATCGGGCCTTCCCAACCGCCGATCTGATCGGCGGCGACTTCTCGGCGGGCATGCTCGCCGTCGGTTCGAGCCACCTCTCCGCAGCGGAGCGTGACCGAATCACGCCGCAGCACATGGACGCGCACCACCTCCCCGTTGACGACGCCAACCTCGACGCGATCTTTTGCGCCTTCGGGGTTCGCAACCTCTCGGACGTGCCCCGCGCGACGCGAGAGGCGCTGCGTGTGCTCAAACCTGGCGGCCAGCTCACGGTGCTCGAGTTTTTTCGCCCTCGCGCCTTCGCCACCCGGCTCTTCCACGCCATCTACAATCGCACGGTGTTGCCGGTCGTCGGGTGGCTGTGCACCGGAAACCTCGACGCCTACTTGTACCTGCCACGATCCATCGCGGCGTTCCGGGACGTGGAGGACTACTGCGAGATCCTCGAGCGCGCCGGATTCACGGAAATCCGCGTGGAGCCCCTCACATTCGGGGTCGCGAGCATCGTTCGCGCGCGGCGACCGAGCGCCCCGACGACGCCTATGACAACGGAGGCGCCATGAAACTCGCGGTCTGTGTCACCGGCGCGAGCGGTGCCATCTATGCCCGGCGTCTGCTGCACCTCTTGAGCGGGCGTGACGACTGCGAGACGCACCTCGTCACCTCCGCGAACGCTCCCTTTGTGTGGGAGAGCGAACTCGGCGAAGTCATGCCCGAATCCTTCGAGGGGGTCCGCCGCTGGGATCGCCACGACTTCCGCGCCCCCTTTGCGTCCGGCTCCAACCCCTTCGACGCCGTGCTGGTTACGCCTTGCTCGATGTCGACGCTCGCGAGGGTGGCCAACGGCGGCGGTGATGACCTCACCTCGCGCGCCTGCGAAGTCGCGCTTAAGGAGCGTCGCAAGCTCGTGCTGATGGTGCGGGAGAGCCCGCTGAGCTTGGTGCATCTGCGTAACATGACCGCGGCCACGGAAGCGGGCGCCATAATCTTGCCTGCCATCCCCTCCTTTTATGCGGGGGTCCGCACCCTGGAACAAGCCGTCGACTCTGTGGTCGGCCGGATCCTCGACCAGGCCGGCGTGCGTGTGGAGCTCTTGCCCCGCTGGGGGGCTGAGGAGGACGCGAAGTCGTGAACGAGCTCGCTTCCCAACTGCTCGAGCTCCGCGACGACCCGCCCCGGGCCGGCCAATGGGCGGCTCGGTGCCGGGGCGACGACAACGAGGTGCGCATCGCCGCGGCGTCGGAGTGCTCCTCTGGTGCCGTCGCCCATATCGAGCGCGACGGCGTCGTGCAAGCGCTCGAACGATGGCCCAACGCCTCCGCGCTGCGCCGGGGCGACCTCGTGACCGTGCAGGTCCCCGCCACCTCCGCCCCGCAGTTTTGCGAATACCTGTCCTCCCTCGCGCGAGATCTTGAGAGTGTCCAACCATCCCGTCGTCCCACGCCCTTCATCTTCGCGCCCTGGTGCGCCGAGCCCCAGGGGATCCACCGGCTGTGGACGGTCGCGGCCGCTCGAATCGCTCTGCCCCCGTCGGTGCACGTCGGGGCCCGCCATGACCTCCTAGGAATCCGGGTCGCTCAGGTCGCCCTCGGCTTCGGCGCCTCCGCCCTGGTCGGTCCCATTGAGCCCGATCGCTCGCTCCCCCTCGCCGGTGTGACGCGCCCCACGGAGAACACCCGCGCGGGCCTCCGCGCCCTCGTTGAACAAGTTGGACTCCACGTCCAAGGACCCCAACCCCCCGCCGCGAACTGAGCCCCCTTATGCCTGCCAAAGACACCCGACGTTTCCACAAAATCGCTGAGAAGGCGCGCGAAGGCGTCCCGCTCTCCCTCGAAGATGGCGTGTTTTTGTACCGATACCCAGACTTGCTCGCCGTCGGCGGCCTCGCCAATGAGGTGCGCGAACGCCTTCACGGCGATCGTACCTACTTCAACGTCAACTTTCACATCAACCCCACCAACGTGTGCGAGGCCGACTGCAAGTTCTGCTCCTTCGCGCGGCTGGAGCCCTCGTCTCCGCAGGCCTACACCATGACGGTCGAGCAGGTGCGCCAAAAGCTGGTGGAGCGGATGGACCAGCCGGTCACCGAGATCCACATCGTCAACGGCCTCCACCCCGACCTCCCGTTCGAGTACTACCTCGACATCCTGCGCGACCTCAAAAAACTCCGTCCCGACATCCACCTCAAGGCCTACACCGCGGTGGAGATTCATTTCTTCGCCGAGAAATTCTCCATGACCTACGAAGAGGTGCTGACGCGGCTCAAAGACGCGGGGCTCGGCAGCCTGCCCGGGGGCGGGGCGGAGATATTCGCGGACCGCGCCCGCAACAAGCTCTGCAAAGGGAAGGCAGACGCGGCGCAGTGGCTCGAGGTTCACCGCGCGGCGCATAAGGTCGGCCTCCGCACCAACTGCACCATGCTCTACGGCACCGTGGAGACCCTCGAGGAGCGCGTAGATCACATGATTCGACTGCGCGAACTGCAGGCTGAGACCGGCGGCTTCCAGACCTTTATCCCCCTGGCCTATCACCCCGACAACAACGCCCTCGGCAAGCTGCCCGCGCCCACCGGCGTGGATAACCTCCGCACCTACGCCGTCGGGCGGCTCATGCTTCACAACATCCCTCACATCAAGGCCTACTGGATCATGGTGGGCATCAAGACCGCCCAGATCGCGCTCAACTTCGGGGTCGATGACCTGGACGGCACCGTCCAAGAAGAGAAGATTTATCACATGGCGGGCGCAGACACCCCGCAGGCCATCACCCGCACCGACCTCGTGCGTCTCATCCGGGAGGCGGGACGCCACGCGGTCGAGCGCACCACCCTGTACGACGTGAGATGGGAGGACGATGGCGCGCCGCTGCCCGACATCCGCGTCGAGTCCAGCGTGCCCTTCTCCGGACACGCCGGTCGCAAGTCCCTCCCCGTCCTCTCCCACTAAGCCGACATGGAACGAACATCACCACCGACGCACGCCCCGCTGAGAATTTGCGCCGTCAAGTTCCTAAACGCGCGGCCGCTGTTCCGGGGGCTGGTCCAGCAGCCCCCCCTCAATGAGGCGGGCGATCCGCTGTTCGAGGTGACCACCGCGCTCCCCTCGGACTGCGCCCAGCAACTTCGGGACGGCGCTTGCGACGTCGCCCTCGTCCCCGTCGCTGCCTACCTCGACAACCCCGAGTGGGAGGTGGTCCCCGGCGTCGCCATCGGATGCCAAGGCAGCGTCGAGACGGTCGTCCTCGTCTCCGATGTGCCTCTTGAGGAGATCGAGCGAATCCACCTGGATGACGCCTCGCGATCCTCCTCGTTGATGCTTCGGGTTCTCCTCCAAGAAGACGGTCAAGTGGTGGAGTGGTGCGACGCACCGCACGGGGCGGGCAGCGCCCGGGTGCGCGGCGCCGACGCGGCCTTGGTCATCGGTGACGCGGCCTTCGGCTTGCGCTCCAAATTTGCCTACGTCTACGACCTGGGGGACCTGTGGTTCGAGCGCACGGGGCTGCCCTTCGTCTTTGCCTTTTGGGCGGCCAGGCCCGGCGCCCTGACCCCCGCCCACGTCGCCGCCTTGCAAGCATCTCGCGACCGGAGCATGGACAAGTACGCCGAGGCCATCGCCCGGGAGTACCGGGAACAAAAGGTGGCGTCGGGGCTGGCCGTGTTGGACGAAAACCACTACGCCAACTACCTCCGCAAGACCATCCGGTACGGGCTCGAAACCCACCAGCG
>JBDQGY010000285.1:0-4583 GCA_040265175.1 Nannocystaceae bacterium | reverse complement strand
CGCATCCTGCGGACCGTGCCCGGCGTGTACGTCCGCGGCGAAGACGGCTTTGGCTTGCGCCCCAACATCGGGTTGCACGTCGTCGTTCTCGTCACGCTCGAGGGTGGCCTCATCCACGAGGTGCGCCGAGCCCACGATGCGCGGCAAGTCCTCGGGTTCACCGATGATGGAGACGGTGGGCGCCGCGATGTCGGCGGCGACGCCTCGCGTGTCCACGTCGGGTTCCTCGGATGTCTCGGTCGCGGTGTCTTCGGTCGCGGGGGCGTCCTCGGCTTGCTCGTTGGGCTCGTCGTAGAAGCCGGAGAGATCGACATCTGCGTCGTCCTCGTCAGGGGCGGCCTCCGCGGGCTGCTCCGCGGCGGAGGATTCGGTGGAGGGTTCGGTAGAGGGTTCCGCGGGCTGGGGCTGGGTAGGCTCGGGCTGCTCGGGCTGCTCGGGCTCAACAGGCTCTGCAGGCTCTGCGGCCCTCACCGTAGTGGGAACCAACAGTCCACCCGCGAGGACGCTCAGCTTGACGCCGAGGGTCCAAGGCTTGCGCGCCACGGCGGCGCGGGGCGGTCGCACGAGGACGCGAGCGAGACCGCGAATCGGGTCGAGCAGCACCGAGGTGAGGCTGCGCGGGTCATGGTTTCGGTCCTCGGGGTGGAGCCCAAAATCGTCGGGCGCGCCGCCGTCCGCGATCCGCAAGGAGCCGCCGAGGCGGTCCCAAACAGCGAGCCACGTGCCGTAGTTCACCTGGCCGCGGGCGCGGGTCTTCGCGTGGTGAAGCTGGTGCTGCGCGGGGCTGATGAACCAGTGCTCGAGCCGTGCGCCCCATCGCCAAAAGGTGTGGCTGTGGCGCAGGTTTCCGCCGAGGGCGCTGAACGTGACGCCGAGGGCGTTCACGCCGAGGAGTTGGTTCTCCACCGCCGCCCCGCGGAAGAAAAAGTAAAATACCGCCGTGACCATCCCGGTCACGAGGACGCCGCGCGCCTGGTACAGCGCGGTCTCCACCGGGTGCACGCGATACAAGGTGAAGGGGGTGAGTGTCTCTGCGCTGTGGTGGACTTGGTGCACCTGCCAGAGCGCCTCCACGCGGTGCATGGCCAGATGCAGCAGGTAGCGGCTCAGATCCCACGCAACAAACAAAACCACGGTGTACACGAGTCCCACCTGCCACGTCTCAAACCCCGTGAGCTCGGGGCGGCCAAACAGGCGGTCCGCCCGTCGCACCAAGAAGGCCGCGATCCCATGGGCGGTGAGCGCCCACGGCAGCGCCCACAACGCGAACAACAGTGGTTTGATCGCGATGAGCAGGTAGTCCACGCGCGCCGACGGCCCGAGCCACCGCCGGACGAGGTCACGCCCGGATCCGTGGCCGCGCGCGCGCGCTGTGAAATCCAGGGCGACCACGACCACCGCCGCCATGAGCAGGTAGCCCCAATAGGTCCGCGCCGCCGGGTCGAACAAGAGGTTCGTCCACGAGCGAGCGAGCGCGTCCAGCATGGGGGCGTCAGTCGGCGTCACCCGCGGCCTCGCTGGGAATGGAGAGCATCAAGAGCGTCGAAAAATCGCCCTTGAGCCAGTTGGTGACCTCGCGGACCGAGGTGTGGCAGGCGTTGAGCGCGGCGGTGTCGGCGGTCAACGCCGCGGTGAATGATCCCTCCACGGCGCCACATGTCGTGAGCGCGGTCTCGATGCTCGCTGCCATGCTGTCGGCGAGTGGCCCCTCGCCAATGGACACGAGCAGATCGTCAAACCCGGTGTGCTGCGCGGCGTCGGTGCCCCCGTGGAAGAGGCGCTTGAACCCTTCGAGGTTGGCGAGCACCGCCTCCTTCGAGCGCTGCGCGTGAACGAACTCAAGGTCGGCGATGCAGGGGGCTGCGGTGCACTCGAGGACGCCCGCGGGCACCCCGAGTTTGTCGTCCTTCACCTCGAGATCCAGGTAGAACATGGCCCGCACCACCTCGTTGAGGCCGCCTCGGATGGTGCCGTAGGGAGATTCGTTGGCGTCGGGATCGGCGAGCGCCATGGTGAACGGGCCATCCGCTGCGGACCACGACTGGGCCAGCCCGGCGACTTCCGTCGCAAGCGCGGTCGCCACCGCGGTCGCATAGTCGGCGCGGCGCTTCGCGATCTCATCGGGGCCGATCGCCGCCCACGTGCCGTCGACATTGATGGGGAGCTGGGGGGCGCAGGCGTTGGCGTCGCCGCTGTAAAACAGCAGGTATTCGAGGGCGTCGAGGCCGTAAGTGTTCACGAGATTCGCCGTGAAAAAATCGCCTTGGAGATACCCTTGTGCCACGAGCTCTTGGTCGATGCGACATGGGTTCACCGTGGGCCACGAGTAGACCTCGTCGCGTTTGCCAGCGCCGCCGATCCCCGCTTCTGCGGCGGCTGCGGGACCGAGCTGCATCTGCTCCACCACCTCCCAGGCCGTCACCGCGTCGAGCCACGCGGCTTGGGCGGTGGCGCGCTGTTCCTCGGCGCCCGTGCCGGAGGCTGCGGCCGCCGCGTAGGTGGTGGTGGTGGTTGCCAAGGTGGTCGCGGCAGAGGCGGCGGCCTCGTACGACGGGGCGATGGCGTTGTACGCGAGGCTGGTGAGCATGGCCCGGTGCATCGACGCATCGCCCGGAATGGCCGCGCCTGAGCCTGAGGAGCCCGAGGAGAATTCGCCGCACGCGAGCGGGGTCAACGCGCTCGCGAGGGACGCGGTCAACGCGAAAATCGTGGGGTGCAGGTGCTTCATAAAGACCTCAACAATCGTGCGGTTACCAGCCATCTTCTCCGAGGTCGTCGCCAATATTCGCCGCGTCGAAGTTGTAGGCCTCGGCGAGCACGCTCCGAGCCTCGAGCAGGTTTGTTTGATACGAGGCGTCGATGCCTGGGGCGTCGCCGATCCACGTGTGGAGCGCGGCGAATTGCTCGTCGGTGAGCGTCATGCGGGGGTTGAACTGCAGCGCCAGCGCGAATCCCTTGAGCTCACTCCAGTGCTTGGCGAGCGTGTCAAATCCGACGGCGTCGTCGTTGAGGTCTCGCAGCGTGTCGTTGATGTAGTGGACGGCCGTGGCCGCCAGCGCTTTCTCCCACCCTTCGATGGCTGCGTCGCGCTGGCGTTGGAGCGCCGCGAGATCGGCGTCGCTGAGGTCCCCGTTGGCGGCGGCGATGATGGCCCTGCCCGTCAAGAACGCGGTCATGGTGTCGCCGGAGAAGTCCGTGGGGGCGGTCTCAGAGGCCCCCAGATCGCGCTTCGAGGCGTTTTGTGCCGCGCCGAAGCTGTACTCGGAGAGCAGGTCGATGGCGCCGTTTCCGTCGTGATCGTGGGCTGGGCTGTCGGCCATGTCAGCGTCGTCGTAGGCGAGGTAGTCCCGAGCGCCACCCCAATATCCGAATCCCTCGTCCCAGGCGTGCTCGAGCGCGGTGTAGGGGGCTTCCTCCTCGACGGCTGAGTTGTCCGCACGCAGACCTTTCCCTTCGATGTCGTCGTCGAGGTAGTCGTCGGCGGCTTGGGAAAAGTTCACGGCGCCAAGCAAGAACTTCTCCATGAGCTGCTGGTAGTCGCGTCCGTTGGCGTCCACGTACCACACGGGGATCGCGGCGCCGTCCGGGTCGGTGGGGATGGTGCCGGTGGAGAAAGCTACGGCCAGCGCGTCGAGCTCATCCATCCACTGCGCCACCAGAGCGTCTGGGGCGACCGCGACTCCCCAGCCAACAACGCCCGCGGCGTTCCAGTCCACGTGTTGTCCCGTGGGGTCTTGCCCGGCAATCTTGCCACGCAGATCTTTACCGGAGGAGATGTCGTCGAAGGAGATTTGGGCGGGCGCGGGATCGGTGACCACGCCGTGGCCGAGCTGCCCGGCGGAGTCGCTGTCAAACGTGTAGTAGAGGTTCAAGCGGGCGCGCACCTCTCCCGCCGAGAACACCGCGCCGTCGTTGTCGATTTCCTCTTGGATGGTCGCGATTTCTCGCTTCATCGACTTGATGAGCACCTGGCGGAAGGTTTGGCCCGCATAGGACACGCTGTCTTCGCCCTCCACGCGCGAGGGGAATTCGTAGCGGCTCGGCACACGAAGCTCGCCACCGTCGTTGGCGGTATCACCACACCCGGCGGCGAAGGCCAACGAGCTCACGAGGAGGGGGGCGACGAGTGGGTGGATGGAGCGGTCTTTTAAGAAAGGTGCCATGGGCGATTGCTCTCGGACGAGCACGTTGGCCCGTGGCCCTCTGGTTGTCAACGCAATTGAAAAAGATTATCAAACTCAATAAGGGTCGTGAGATAACCAGATCTCACGAAACCTCGTATTTCGGCGCTGAATGCGGACGATCTGGTGAAAATGATAATCGCATTCATTTTGAGAGGTGGCTCGCAATTGCCTTACAGCGGCTCGCGAAACCCGAACCGCGAAACCCGAACCGAGGGTCGTTTCGGCGGGGGTGGCGCGGTAGGGAAACCCGGAAACCCGAACCGAGGGTCGTTTCGGCGGGGGTGGCGCGAAACCCGAACCGAGGGTCGTTTCGGCGGGGGTGGCGCGGTACGTTGGGTTCGCAAAACCCGAACCGAGGGTCGTTTCGGCGGGGGTAGCGCGGCGCGTCGGATTTTGTTG
>JBDQGY010000284.1:0-4596 GCA_040265175.1 Nannocystaceae bacterium | reverse complement strand
TGCGAGAGTGGCTCGCCCCGACTCTGCCAGAATATAGCCCGAGCCCCGCGCGGGCGTCGTGGCTGAGTTTCGTGTACGTCATTCGCCGATGGCTGCGAATCGATCGCTGCACCGGCCTCGCCGCCACCCTAACCGTGGAGACACTCTTGTCCATGGTTCCAATCACCTCCGTCGTGCTGTTCTTCGTTCGGCTCATCGATCCAGCCTTCGGGAGAAAATTCCTCGAGATGGTCGCGGCATCACTCGTCCCCGACACCACGAGAGCCGATGAAGTCACCGACACCATCATCGAGGTGGGGGCCCGAGCCAACGTGGATCAACTCGATGGATGGGGGCTTCTCGTGGTCATCGTGCTCGCATATTGGCTGTTCGCGACGCTCGAGAGCACGGCGAACGAGGTATGGCGCGTGAAGCGCCGGCGCCGCATGATCACGAAGTTCACGATGTTCTACACGCTCGCGAGCCTCGCCCCCATCGTGGTGCTGTACAGCTTCGCGCAGCCCCTGCTCAACAAGTTTACAGAGACGGTCTTCGTGAATCCCTACCTCACGACCACCCTCGCGCTGATCTTCTTAAATCGCTTCATGCCGAACACCTCAGTCTCGTGGAGAGCCGCGTTCGCGGGAGGTCTGGTGTCCGCGTCGTTGTTCGAGTTAGGCAAGTTTGGCTTCGGCCTGTACGTGTCGCGGGTCTCCATGAGCACCTACGAGAGCGTGTACGGCGGCCTCGCCGTGTGGCCGGTGTTCCTTGTGTGGGTGTACATGTCGTGGATGCTGGTTTTGTTGGGCCTCGAAGTGTCCTTCGTGGTCCACCACGCAAGGAATGTGATGCGAGAGGGCTTCGTCCCGCCCCAGCTGCGCACCGAACAACTCCCGCCGTCCACGCCCGGCCGGACCGCGGCGCGAATTATGCTCGCGATCTCCGATCACTGGTACAAGCGCCGGGCCCCCTCCGATATTGAACTCCTCACCGACCGCTTCGGCCTTGGGATCGGGCGCACGGTCCAAATGGTCGATTTTCTTGAGGATGTCGGGTTGCTGGTCTCTGTGGACGGAGAGCGGGGTTACGTGCCCGCAGAACCCCTTGAGCACATTTCGCTCCGCCGGATCCTCAGCCTCTTCGATCGAGATCTTCCCAACGTCCGTGATGACGAGCTATCTTGCATCTTCGCCAACGCCGATCAGAACAATGACGAGCAGCTCGGAGATTTGACGCTCGCCGACCTCGTCACGCGCGGCCGAGACAACGAAGCGTCGCCAGAGCATGCGGTCCAAGCGCCCATGGACGACTCCCCCGTCCCATAATCGGACCGACGCGCTCACAAATGGCGCGAGCAGCCCAAACTCCGTGGCTCCGCGAGAGGCGACGGGGCTGTCATGCCTTTTGCATTCCTTCTCGGCAGAACCTCCATGCCCCCAGACAACGCGCATCATCTCCCCACATACTCCTCGGATCCTCGCGAGGCCCCGCGAGTCCGCCTGTGCACCACGGGCATCATCACGGCCACAGCGCCCATGGGGAGCCCGACCTACGGGGTCCGCGTGCTCGACCTCTCCCTCGGAGGCGCACGTATCATCTCCAAGCAGCGGTGCATCATCGGACACGAGTTCGACGTAATTCTCCGCTTTCAACCGGAGCTGCTCCGTCTGCAAGCGTCGGTGGTTTGGGTCAAGCCGCGCGCGCAGAGCATGTACGAATGTGGAATCTCCATCCGCAACATCTCTCCGCAAAATCGCGCCTACCTCACCGATATTGTTGCAGATCGACTCCGCCCCCAGCGATCCGCAAACTGTGCGTTCTATCCGGCAAAGCCAGCTACATCCTCCGCTCGATAGCCCGGTGACACAAAGATCCCGTGCGCCACACGAGCGTCACGTTCTCGCCGCTCCCCACCTGAGACCTTCAACCGCCCCGGTGAATTGCGCTCCTTCAAACACATGTGCGCCGGTAAGATAAGGCACGCAACCACGGCAAAAAGAACAATACACACGACGACTCGAGGACGACATCGATGCCACACCCACTCCCACCTTCAGACTGAGACCGCACGATTTTTTTGAACGAGGGCTCGCTAAAAAACAACGCGCACCTCGTCTCTTCACGTCGCGTCGACACGACGACTCGACAACAAAAAAAAAGCGTTGTAAGGTTTCGAAGTAGCGGCAGGTATGCTCTTCATCCCAACAAAATGTGACCGTCTAGAGAGGCGAGGCGAGCTTGAGAAGGAAGCTCCCCCTGCCAGACCCGCGGTCCAGGGAACCGTGAGCGCTGCTGCATCGTTCGAGCTTCACTTCCTCGTGGGGTGAGGTGCTCTGGAAGGAGTAAGGCCGAGGGCGTACGCCCTCGGCTTTTTTTTTGCCCGTCGTCCCCCATGGTGTGGCACCGAGCGCCGTATACTCTGACCAAGACCGGCCCGACCGGCGAACGCGCGCATGGCCCAGCGAATCCAACCGCTCTCCGAAGCGACCCGCCAACGTGCACCCATCGCATCACAGATTGGGGAAGAGCTCTTGTCGTCCCGGTGGTTGCGTCGACTCCAACGCATCAGCTTTCTTGGCACTCTCGACGTCCACCCCGCGAGCGCCCAGCCGAGCTCTCGATGGGAGCACTCGCTCGGCGTGGCGACGCTGGGACTACGCGCCGCGGAGGACCTCGAATTGGACCCGGAGCAGACCCGGCACCTCATCGCCGCCTGCATGCTCCACGACATCGGCCACTACCCGCTCTCCCACGCCGCCGAGGCCGCCTTTCGCCGCCGCTGCGGCGCCAACCATCACGAGCTTGGCCGGTGGATTGTGCATGGAGACGGGCCCATCCCCCGCGCCGCGTCACTCGCCCCTATCCTTGAGCGCGCGGGGCTCCAGCCCGCCCACGTGTGGTCCATCATCGATCCCAAGACACCCGAGGGTCCGATGGCGTCGCTCGCACCACTCCTCAGCGCCGCCATCAACCTCGACACCCTCGATGGCATCCCGCGGGTCGCCAAGACGTTCCGGCGACGCGCGCCCCTGATCCACGACGCACGTATCTTCAGATGGATGGATGGCGCCCTCGCGCTGCGCCCCGAGGTGCTCCCACAGCTCGATCTCTTTTGGCGCTCCAAGGACACTGTCTACGATCAGATCATCAACCTCCCGAGCAACATCCTCGCGGAGGCGCAGCTGTGTGACGCGGTGGACGACGCGTTTATCGATTTGGACATCACCAGCATCCTCGATCTCGACGACGAGCGTTTTCACCAGGCCCTCGCCGCCCGTGGGACCTCCGTGCACGTGGATGTCCAACACGATCGAGACTTCTCCCTCCAGGATCAGGCGGGGTGGGGACAACTCGTGATCCGAAACCGAAAGCGGTACGCGGTGCATCAAGACGTGGAGCCCTCTCCCGAGGGGCTGACTCACCAAGCGTGGCAGCTCCGCTACCGCCATACAAAAGCACCAGCCTACCTCGTCGCCCGTCGCAAACAGCTCGAGCTCCCAGGCCTGCGCACCCTCGAGGTGGAGAGGCCCGACCTTTGATTGACGACGTTCGCTTCGCGAGGATCGCCACCGCCTGCGGCGTCTCCCTGGCGCAGGTGCCCTCACTTCACGCGGCCCTCACATTCTCTCGCGACGCCTTGACCACGGCCCGTGAGGTCGCGGAGAGGCTCTCGTTGGCGACCCCGGAGGCCATGTGTGTCCTCGCGCTCGGCTCGATCGGGCGGATGGAGGCGAGCGCCGCGAGCGATCTTGACCTCGCCGTGCTCTACGACCCAACCCAGACAACTCGAGGCCGCGCGGATCATATGCGCGCCGAGATCGTGGATGGACTCGGCGCTCACTTCGACATCCCCCAAAAGACCTTCCGAACCGCGATCGATATGCACGATCTGTTGCACAATGTAGGGGGGCAACGAGACACGAACACTCGCCTCACCTATCGGGCGCTCATCTTGACGGAGTCCGCGTGGCTGTACAACCAGACCGCCTGCGACCGCTTCCGACGGGAAATATTTGATGTCTACGCCGACGGGAGAGTCACCCGCGGGAAGGTGCTCGCCTCCCTCGCCAACGATCTGCATCGCTACTGGCGTACCGTCTGTGTCGACTATCGCTTCAAGGTCGAAGAGCAAGCCAAGGGATGGGCGCTGCGCTCACTCAAGCTCCGTCACTCCCGCAAGCTCTGGCACCTGTCCAACATCACCGTTCAGATGTGGGCGGCCTCTGCGGTGAGTCCGCACGACTCCATCGATGATCAGATCTTCGAGCGACTGCGCTGGCCAACCCTCGCCAAGCTCGGCGCCTGCCTTCACGACCTCGGTCTCGCACACACCGCCCCCCCGCTCTACTACGCGCACGATCGATTCCTCCGTGAGATCAGCCGGATCTCGGTTCGGGAGGAGCTCGACGCGCTCGATTATGAGGCGCGTCGAGCGAGCGCGCAGTATCTATCTCTACGGGAAAACGCGCGGGCGCTCGACACGGCCTGTGAGGAGATCGTCGCCGCGCTGTGGCGACTCGATCGCTCCCATCTGATCCGCTTTTGCCTGCTGTAGCCGCCGGGCCCCGAGGACCGCGCCCCCCCGCCCGTTCAGAGATCAACGCTGCGGTGGTCTTC
>JBDQGY010000283.1:0-4634 GCA_040265175.1 Nannocystaceae bacterium | reverse complement strand
TCCAATATTTCCACCGGCGTCATGCTCGTTGAAATCTTGTGGACGCCGGCGGTGATCCGATTGGCCGCACCACGCTGTAAGACGAACACTTTGAAGTACATCGCCTCTTCTTCACTCAGGATCTCCGCCGCGACCATCCTCCACAGATCATGGACGCGGGACCCGAGCAAGCCAAGACCCACCACCACCAGCAAGAGCGCGAGCCGCTGGGGGAGCCTTGAACGTCGCGCCTTGTACCAGCGTCGTTTACGTGCCACCTGACCGCCCTTCCCCACCGTTGCCGCGCTCGTAGTCGAGCCACCCTTGCAAAATGAACTGCGCCGCGACCGCGTCAATATGGCGCTTGCGCTTTTGTCGAGAGAGGTCAGCCTCGAGAAGCGTCCGCTCGGCAGCGGCGGTCGAGAACCGCTCATCCCACACCTCGATCCGTACGTCATTCTCCTGCGCGTGCTCCAACGCTCGAATGTACGCACGCACCCGGCGGGATCGATGACCCTCGCTCCCGTCAAGCTCAAGTGGGAGGCCCACCACGACAGTCGAGACCTCGTGGCTCGCTGCGAGCTGAAGGATCGCTAGTGCGTCTGGCTTCTGTCCAGAGCGCCGATGGGTCTTCAATGCGCTGGCAAACGACCCGCTGGTGTCGCTGATCGCGATTCCAATGGTCTTGCTGCCGACGTCGAGACCCAGCGCGCGCATGGACGGAGCCTAGCACGACGAAGCCAAATCTCGGCATCCATGCAACGGCATCCATCTGGAATCGTGAGGATCGTATGAGCCGTGAAGCCGCGCCCAGTTCCGCCTATGCGCCCGATCTTCGGCGTCCGCTCTCGCCCTTGCCGTGACAGGTCTTGTAGCGCTTTCCAGATCCGCACGGGCACGGATCGTTTCTTCCCACCTTTGGCTTGCTTCGCGCGCGACTTGAGGCGGCACTTGCGGCACCGCGCCCCGCGGCGCTGGGCTGGGGCTGAGCGCGCACGCCCGTCTCCTGGGTGATCGCATCCATCGCTCGCTGAGACGCGGCCCGCACCTGGCCGGCTTGCACGCCTCGCGCCGCAGCGGCGCCTCGACCCCTCGCTGCCGCCTCGCGCTGCCGCGAGTGCTTGGTGAGCTCGGTCTCGTACTCCGCCCCTTCTTCGGCCAGCCGGCGCTGCTCCTCCGAGAGCTTCATCTGAACGACCTGGTCAAGCACGCTGGTCTCAATGCTCGACCACATGGCGCTGAACATCTCAAAGCCGCGGATCTTGTACTCGTTTTTGGGGTTGCGGGTGGCGTAGGAGAGCAGCCCGATCCCAGTGCGCAACGCGTCAATATTCTTGAGGTGAGCGATCCATTGATCGTCGATCTCCTTGAGATAGATCTGACGCACGTAGAACAAGAAC
Organism: Nannocystaceae bacterium; assembly: GCA_040265175.1. Taxonomy (GTDB): domain Bacteria; phylum Myxococcota_A; class Polyangia; order Nannocystales; family Nannocystaceae; genus JAAZXR01. The sequence goes on along the minus strand of JBDQGY010000283.1, from coordinate 3,255 downwards.
ACATAGAGCGTCTGCTCCTCCTCGCGGGCGAGCAGAGAGGCCTCCACCGTCTTCCAGCAGTCATTGACGAGCTTGTCGAGGTTGTCTCGCACCTGCGAGAGATCCATCGCGACGTAGAAACGATCCTTCATCGCCTCCTCGAGCCCCTCAAGATCCCAGTCATCTGGGTGGACGTCCTCGGGACACAAGTCTGCCACGATCGCCTCGACCGATTTAAACGCGAGGTCATGAATACGCTCTCGTTGCTGAATCAACGAACGTGCGACGGTGTCGAAGCTGACCTCCAGAATCTTCTCGCGATCCCCTCGCACGGACTCGAGGTCCACGAGCGCGCCATAGTGGCGGTACAGCTCGTGTCCGAGGGCACGCGCGTCGATGCCTCCCTCCGGGAATCCACCCTCCATGGGCTCGGTCCCCGACTCCTCCGCTGCCGCCGCGCTACAGAAGGTGGTCACGATCGCGCTCACCCGCGGCTTCACCAGCTCGATCATGGACGACACAGTGTGTGGACCAGAGGTGTCCGGCGGCGGGGGCAGCTTGTCTTGCTGCTCTTTGCGGGCCTCTTCGTCGAGGATCTCCGGCGCGTACCGACCCTCGAGAATCTGCTTGCGGAGGGCGTAGATCGCCTTGCGCTGCTCGTTCATCACGTTGTCGTATTCGAAGATATTCTTGCGCGTGTCGAAGTGCATCGCCTCGACTTTTTCTTGCGCGTTTTCGATGGAGCGGTTCACCAAAGGCGCCTCGATGGGCACGTCGTCTTCCATCCCCAGCCGCTCCATGAGTCCCATGATCCTATCCGCGCCGAAGATCCGCATCAGATCATCTTCCAAGGACAGATAAAACTGTGAGCGCCCGGGGTCGCCTTGACGACCGGAGCGACCACGCAGCTGGTTGTCGATGCGTCGGCTCTCATGCCGCTCTGTCCCGACGATCAAAAGACCACCGAGCCCGAGGATCTCCTCTTTCTCGACGTCGCACTGCGCCTTGATCTGTTCGTGAATCGTGGCGAAGGCCTCGGCGTCCTGGTCCGGATCCACCTGCTCGCGCGCCATCATGTCGGAGTTGCCCCCCAAGACGATGTCGGTTCCGCGGCCTGCCATATTGGTCGCGACGGTCACGGCGTGCTTGCGACCCGCCTGCGCGACGATGAAAGCCTCACGGGCGTGATTCTTCGCGTTCAGCGTATTGTGCGGAATGCTGGCGTTGTCGAGCAGCTGATGGATGACCTGTGACTTCTCCACGCTCGCAGTACCGACCAGAACCGGCTGCCCACGCTCATGCGCGTCGCGAATGGAGTCAACGACGGCGAGGAGCTTGCCCCGCTCGTTCTTGTAGACAAGGTCGTCGGCGTCGTCCCGCGTGATGGGTCGATTGGTGGGGATCACCATCACGTCAAGATTGTAGATTTTGTGAAATTCTTCAGCCTCTGTGTCTGCCGTGCCGGTCATCCCCGACAGCTTGCGGTACATGCGAAAATAATTTTGGTAGGTGATGGTGGCGAGGGTCTGGCTCTCCGGTTGAATCGGCACCCCCTCCTTGGCCTCGATCGCCTGGTGCAGTCCATCGCTCCAGCGTCTCCCGGGCATTTTACGGCCCGTGAACTCGTCGACGATGACAATCTCACCGCGCTCCACGAGGTACTGCACGTCTTTCTTGTAGAGCGTGTTGGCCCGGAGGGCCTGGTTGACGTGGTGCAAGAGCTCGGAGTTCTCTTCGTCGTACAGGTTAGAGCACGACAGCATCTGCTCGACCCGATCAACGCCGCTGTCCGTGAGCAGGACGCTCTTCGCCTTCTCGTCGAGGATATAGTCGAGGTCGCGACGGAGCGACGGGATGACCCTATCGACCGTGGTGTAGGTCTCCGCCGGCTTCGCGCTCTCTCCGGAAATAATCAGCGGAGTCCGGGCTTCATCGATCAAGATGGAGTCAACCTCATCCACGATTGCATAGTGCAGATCTCGCTGCACATACTTCTCGATCGTCTCCTTCATATTGTCGCGGAGATAATCGAAGCCAAACTCGTTGTTGGTTCCGTAGGTAATGTCGCTGCGATACGAACGCTGACGCTCAAAGGGGGACAGGCCGTGCACGATGGAGCCGCAGCTCATCCCCAAGAAGCGGTAAACTTGCCCCATCCACTCCGCGTCACGGGAGGCGAGGTAGTCATTGACCGTGACAAGGTGCGCACCTTTCCCCTCGAGGGCGTTGAGAAACAGGGCGCAGGTGGCGGTGAGGGTTTTCCCTTCACCCGTGCGCATCTCGACGATCTTGCCTTGGTGCATGGCGATACCGCCGATCATCTGCACGTCGTAGTGACGCATCCCGATGGTGCGCCAGGCCGCCTCGCGAACGGAGGCGAAGACCTCCGGGAGCATGGCGTCGAGGGTCTCACCTCGCTCGAGTCGCTCGCGAAATTCGGACGTCTTGGCGCGAAGCTGATCGTCGGACAGGGACTTGAGCCCGGCCTCGAGTCCATTGATTCGTTCCACCAACGGGCGAACCCGATTGATCTGTCGGTCGTGCTTGGTGCCGAAGGCTTTTCTAAAGAGCTTGGTGAACATGGTACGAAGAGCGTCAGTTGCGCACTTGGAGGGGGCGAAATGGGGATCCTAGGGATCTCGGCGCCGCATGTCCACGGCCCCCCAATCTGCGGGCAGACGAGTACACTGGGCCCGCGCGGGTCCACGGTACTGGACCCTGCGCCGCGTCTGACGCAATGTCCCACAGATCGTCATCATTCTCCGCCAACATTCATGTGCTGGCTCCCGCGGGTCCGGTCCCTGCGGAGAAGCTACGCGCCGGCATGAAGGCAGCCGATCGGCTCGGTAGCATCCAGTGGCAAATTGCGCCCAACGTCGAGCAGCGGGAGGGATATTTCGCCGGGGATGACGCCGCGCGGCTCGCGGGGATCTTGGACGCCCTACGCGACCCAGAGGCGCACACCGCCTGGTGCGCCCGGGGCGGCTACGGCACGACGCGCCTGCTCACCTCTCTGAGTCGAGCGCTGTACGCGAACCCACGCGCAGAGGACAGCCCACGCGCGATGCACCCCAAACGACCCTTTATTGCTGGCTTCTCCGACGTCACCGCGCTGTTGTGTTGGGCGTGGACACAACGCGGCGCACCTGGCGTGCATGGCCCCGTGCTCACACAGCTGGCGTCCCTACCACTCGAAGACCAACAACGAGCCTGGGACGCCATCGCTGGTGAGCCCCCCCCGCCGCTGGAGGTCGATGGCAATGCGTCGTGTGTATC
>JBDQGY010000282.1:0-4642 GCA_040265175.1 Nannocystaceae bacterium | reverse complement strand
GCCGGCTGCGGCGCCGAAACTGGGGAGACCAGGAGCGCTCGATGGTACCTGCGGGGTCGCAGGCGCGGGCATCGTGGGGATCGGAATTGGAGGAAGCCCGCCAGCGCCCAGTCCAGGGCTCGGAGAGCCAACTGAGGGGTTCCAGGGAGGAGCAGCGGGCGCGGGGGGAGCAGCGGGAGCTGCTGGCGCCACGGGAGCGGCCGGAACTGCGGGAGCGGCCGGAATGACGGGTGCCGCTGGCGCAGGTGGAGCGACGGGCGAAGGTGCCGCCGCGCTAATCTTTGCGCCACATCCGAGGCAAAATTTGTAGTGGTCCTGGTTCTGTTTTCCGCAAGATGGGCAGTTCGTCACAATGAACCTCGGCGTTGGTTAGGAGATTTCGACCCGAAAGAGTTGCTGGCCGATGAAGATGTAGTCCCCGTTGTGCAGCTCTTGGGCGCCGCGTGCTCGATAAAATGTGCCATTACGTGACCCGAGGTCTTCGAGGGTGACCCCAGAACCACCGTTTTGGCGGAGCTGCGCGTGCCGTCCAGAGATGAAGTTGTCATCCGGAAAGTCGAGGATGTTCCCCTCCCGACCAATGGACAGCAGCGTGTCTTCGGCGCAAGCCATGACGCCTTCGCTGCCGCCTGCGAGGAGTTGTGTGACCCGGAATTTCGAGTTGACCCGCGGGCTGCCGTAAAAATAGGTGCCAGTCGGGGTGGGTGTTTGAGCCGGGACCTCCCGCACGTCGACGCGGAGGAGCTGCTCACCGGCGAGGAAACAGTCGCCATCTTCGAGCAGCGCCGACTCTTTAATGCGCAAGAACACACCGTTGGCACTCCCCGCGTCCTGTACAAACAGCCGCCCAGCTTGCACGGTAAATCGTGCGTGTTGAGGGCTCAAGAAAATGTCTTGGTCAAATTGGATGTCACCTTCGGTGCGCCCCAAGATTTGGGTCGCTCCCTTGAGGTGGTAGGTGACGCCGTCGGTGCCCTCACCCTTAATGAGCACCAGGCGCGGGACCACGTCCTCTTGCTGGAGCGCTCCAAAGAACATGGTGCGCGCCGGTTTGACATCGCCGCCCGGCTGCGGGGCCTCGTCGGCGGGGCCAACTGCCGTGTAGGCGCTGGTCGGCTCATTCGCGTTGGGACCCGTTGGCGGGTTTGAAAATGATGGGGGGCCCGCCTCTCGCGGAATAGAGGGGGCAAGTGCGCCGCCACATCGGTTGCACGATTGTGTTCGCAGCGTGTTGAGTTGCCCACAGGTAGAGCACGCGAGGCCGAGTTCCATGAGGCGTCCATGGTCTAATGCGGCCTATTCCATTGTCAACGAGCGGCGGAGGCATTCGTCTGTTCGGGTGGGGGCGGGCGCTGGTCGCCTCCTAGGAGGCATTTGAGCAGAGTCTCCCTCGCGAGGTCGCCCGGAGGCCCGCGAGGTAGCGGGTTGCGCATTGCGCATCGTTCGCTCCACGCCTCGATCGCGACCCGCTCGTGCCGAGGGCCCCGCCTCATCTGGTGGACGGCGCGTTCAAGCTGGCTGTGGGCGGACGCCCGCGCGTCGGCGCTCCACGGCGAATCAGGGGTCGACGCGTGGAGGAGCGCGCGGGACCAGGTGGCGATGGCGCCTGGGAGACGATTCAAGGAGGTGCGGTCCAACCGCGGGGGCACCGGCGATTCGGCCGAGCCCCGGTAGAAGCGCGCGACCGCGCTTCTTGCGATGCGGTGGAGGCGGCCCGACGACGAGAGGTAGGTCCTCCACAGCGCCTCGCCGATAGCTGGGTTGTCTCCGGCGTGCCGGGTGCGACCGAGCCGCCAGACGAGTACCTCGACAAGATCCTCGTCGTCGCCCCACAAGAGCGGGAGGAGTCGTGGAGCCAAACTATCTTGGGTGAAGATGGCGTTTGCAATTTCGCATGCGGTGATGGCGGTGGTGGTCCGGGCGAGGGTGCGTGCGCGCTCGATCTGTGGGCGTAACGACCATGCGGGCAAGGCGCCGCGCCGAAGACTCGCGCGGGCGAGTCCTACGCAGATCAGCGCGCGCTTGAGATCCGAGATTTCGTTATCTTCGAGGAGTCGGCGCAGGGAGCTGTGCACCTCCGAGTGGTCACTGTTGGCGAGAGCCCACGTCGCGGCGAGCTCCACGGTGGAGTCCCTGCTCGTGAGCGCCGCGTCCCGCAGCGGTTCAAGGGAGGGTCGCTCGTCGATGGAGCCTGCAGCCAAGAGCGCCTCCCACCGGAGTCGGTCTAGTTGACGCCGCTCGGTTCTCGACAGCGAGGCGGGGGTTGTCAGCTGGGTGGCGACTCGAACCAACTCGCGGCCTGCCGCCTCCGCGCCGAGCCTGCCCAGAGTTTGGGCGGCGTTCGCCCGCGCGGTCACGGGATCGATTCGGAAGGCCCGAATGAGCTCTCGTTCGATGTGGCGTGACTGGGCTGGGTGGTCGCGTTGCCATCGCTGGACCTCCGTGTCTGTCATGAGGTCCAGGGTCTGGGCCACGAGTTCGCGGGAGGACCGCGAGGAATCAAGGGAAGAGGACTTCGCGAGGGTGGATAGAAACTCCGCCTCTCGATCCATGAGAGACATGAGAGACAGCGCCATGGAGCCCGCGCGCTTGGAGATGTAGTCGTCCCCGTGTTTGGAGAGCGCCGTCTGGAAGGAGCTCGCCGCTCCCGAGAGGTCACCGGTGGTCATGGACAGCATGCCAAGCTCGAACACGGGGGCGGGATGCTCCGGGAACATGCGCGCGGCACCCTCGAGCGCGGTTCGGGCGGCGGTGATGTCGCCGCGCTGTCGGAGCGCCGCGGCCGTGCGAATGGAGGGAGTGGGCGTCTGACTCGCCGCGGCCGCCCGCTCGGCGTAGGTGATCGCTGCGTCCGCGTCGCCGTGTTGCACGTGAAGCTCGGCGAGGAGGAGGAGGGGAGTCGAGCGGTCCTCGCCGCCTCGAGCAGCCAGGTCTCGGAGGACGTTAATGGCGTCGGCGTATCGGCCCGCGTGGCGCAGCGCGCGTCCGTAGTGCAAGAGGACCTCGCGGGAGCGCGGGGCGACCTCGACGAGACGACGCCACACGCCCACGACGTCCTCGCGTCGGTGTTGGCGGGTGTAGATTTCTGCGAGCGTGAGCGCAGCTCCAATCTGGGCGGGGAGTTTTCCGTGTTCGAGGGTCTCGAAGGAATCATCCTCAAGCTGTCGAAGGAGTGACTCGCGGCGTTGTCGTTTTGGGAGGCGAAAGACGTTGTCGACGATGCGACTTCGAGCCTCTGCGCGGAGGGCTGTGTCGGTGGTGGCGTCGGCGACCTCCAACACTCGAATCCACGCGGCGTAGGCCCCGACAGAATCACGTCGATGCTCGGCGAGGAGCCCAGACATTCGATGGAGACCAGCGTCGTCTGGAGCGAGCGCGAGCCCACGTTCGACAGCGCGCGCGGCGTGCTCCCGCATCACCCGCGGCTTCCCGCGGCCCGACTGACTGAGAAAGATCTCCGCCACCATCCGCCACCCCTCGTGGCGAGGTCGGGTGAGCTCAGCGATCTCATTCCACGTCCGTACGGCGTCGTCGAGGCGGTCCATTTGATAATACTGGTCGCCCAATCGTCTCCGGGCGACGGCGTCGTGGGGCGAGAGTTGGCAGATCCGTTTGGACAATACCAACCCGAGCGTTAGGTCCCCGTGCGCGTTCACGTAGTCGCGGATGCTCCGCAGCCCCTCGGGATGACGTCGAGACAGACGTCGCGTGTGCTCGAGGACGCGATCGGCGGCGCGGCCGTCTCCTATGGCCCTCGCGCGCGTCGCGAATGCGAGGGCGCCGTCGACAAACTCACTGTCGTATCGGCGCCACCCCTCGATGACTTTGAGGACCGCGGGGATGTCCCCCGCGCGCTCCAAGGCGGTCATCAAGCCGAGGCTGAGCGTGGCGTTTCGGGGAGAGGCGCGGACGCCCCGCTTCCAATATGGCGCGGAGGGCTCTCCGAGCGCCACCGCGATTTTTGCTCGCGTCCAATATGCGCGCCACGTGCCGTGCAGCGGTCCGTGGTGCATGGCCGCCTCCAAGGTGGCGCCGAGGGAGGCCAAGCTGTTCGCCGCCCGCGCGTAGCGCAGCAGGTCTGCCCAGTCTTCCGACTCAAAGGTCGGGAGGGCTCTTGGGTCTTCGAGCAGCGACGAGAGTCGAGCGAGCGCTTCTTGGGGGACGTTGGCCAGGGCCAGCGCGCGGGCTTGGGCCTTCGTCCACTCCACGCGTCGCGCGCTACGGGAGGAGGCACGAACCGCGCGGCCATAGGCATCCGCGGCTCGCGTAAAGTTGGCCGAGGCCTCCGCGACCGCAGCCCGTGATGACCACGCCATCCCTGAGGTCGGGAACTCAAACGTCCAGGTGTCTGCGATCTCGCGCGCGAGGGAGGTGAGACCGTGGCGGGACGCCAACTCAAATGCTCGCCCAAGGTACTGCCGTCTCGTGCCCTCGCTCATGTTTGCGGTCCGCACCAAGAGGACGGTCGCCGCGCGTGCGTACAAGGACAGCGAGTCGAGCGTGCGACTTTGGAGCAGGAGCGCCTTGGCGGCGAAGCGACTGCTGCGTACCGCGTCGGCGGATAGCCGCTCAACGGCCTCGGCCGGTTGTCCCGCGTCGAGCAAGACCCGCGCGCTTAGCACGACGAGAGCGGCGTCGGTGG
>JBDQGY010000281.1:0-4657 GCA_040265175.1 Nannocystaceae bacterium | reverse complement strand
GGGGATCGAGGAGAGCCCGTTGTTGGGGGCGGGGTACGCCCACGTGATCTTGTCTCGGCCGTATCGCACGCCTTTCACCTTGCTGCTCACGTTCGTGGGGCATCGGCGCCTGCGCTCCTTGGCCACGGTCCCGCGCCGGGCGTTACGCAAGCGCCGCTATTTTGAGCCGGACATTCCCACGATCGGCTACTTGACCGACCTGCACCTGGGAATTCTCGCCGACGGCCTCGAGCGCGCCGTGGTGATCGCCTCGGAGGGATCCCGCAGGGCGCAGACCCTCGTGCGACCATTTTGTGGGGAGTACCGGTCCGCGAATCGAGGCCCGATTCGACGACTTGAAAAAATAGTGGGGCTCACGCAGGCCGAACGGAGGCAGGGGTGGCGCGTGGAGATGGTGACCCGCGTCGGCGGCACCTTGCCAGGTGAGCGGCTGGACGCGCCGTCGTCCACGTGGAGAAAAATGGGGGCCAACCTGCTGTCATTTCGCAGCGAGCGAATCCAGCCTGGCGTGAACCAGGAGTCGACGGCGCCCCCTGAATACCAGGAACGCCAAGACATGGATGTGAGCGAGGAGTTCGCCTACCAAGCGGGTCGCGCGGCGTTTAACGCCTTTACTCGATGGACAAAGACCGACCGCGCGACGGCGCAGTCGCTCCTTATGCTCGACCGCATCGACGTGCTGAGCCCGGGGGGCAAGTCCCGGCTTCGTGCGTTGCGAGGGAAGCTCAGCGCCGTGACCGATCGCGTCGTGGCGGAGATGCCCAAGTGGGCAGATGTTCCCTTGCGTGGGGCCTTGACTCGGAACGCAGAGCGAGGTCGCAAAGCGTTTGCGCTCGCCGGTCAGCGTATCTATGTCGCGGGATTGAGTTTGCGAGAGGTGGAGGCCGCGCGGTTGCCACTGCAGCTCGCGCTGCGAGGAGTGGGGGCCAGCGCCGCGCGTGGTGCGTTGTACGTGGAACTCATGGGCGTGCTCGACGTGCCCGATGGGTGTGACATGCTCGGCGGGTGCTGCATCATGGCAGGGCCGGTCAACCAAGATGACATCGGGCGCACCCACTACGGCATGGAGGACATGCTCAGTCGGGCGTATCCCGACAGGCTTCCCACCTCCTTGCTGGTGTGGACACTGAAAGCGAAGACCGTGGCGGATCCCATCGGGAACGAGGAGCAACTTTTGAACCGCAAGCGAAAGGGCGCGCTGGTGGACCTGCGTCCCGGGCCCCATGAGGTCGTCTCCTTCGCCGGGCATGGGGCGTTGACGCCGATGCGAACCGCGGGCGAGCGGCACAACAATGAGCGGGCCTACGCGGATCTCGGGAATTTTGTCCGCAGCAGCAGCGGTGCCCAGATCCCTGGCAATGAGGGAGAAACGTGGCCCGAAGGCCAGAGCGCTCCCGCCTGGTGCAGGACCACCGCCGGCGCGCCACCGTTGTGACCCGAGCCAGCGGCGTCCGCGTTCCCCGCCGTCCAAGTTCGAGATCACTGCGTACGGGCCGCCCCCGCTCGACCGTCGGATCCAGCGGCGGCGATCGGCCTGCGTGAACTCCGCAAAATGCGGCGGACCGCGTCGCATCGCAAAGTTGACGGGCGGGTGCGCGTTCGTATAGTCTGTTCGTGCGTTCAGTGCGAGCGTTCACGACTTCAAGATGCTACGCCAATCAAAGGGACCCCGCGCACGAACCATCCTTCCAGAAGCTCCTGACCCTCCTTCTCAACACGGTGTTTCTGCGTGCGCGGGTCGTCCCGACCTTTCCTCTCCCGACGAGCGTGAGGCCCTTGAGAGGGCTCTGAGCGGCGAGTCGACGAAAGGAGAGCGCGGTGACAGTCCAGGGGATCATGGCGTGGAGGCGCGCCCTCGGATCGGTCGACTGGGGTGTGCGGAGACGTTCGCAGTGGGGGTGCAAGAGGTGCTCGACTCGCCGGCGTTTCGCCGTGTCGCGGACGTGGTGGAGGTGGAGACGACATCCGCGACGCCGGGCTCGTTCGCCTCATGGCCCGATTTTTTGAGACCCGAAGTGACCGCGGCGTGGATGGGCGAGGAGGGAATCGAGCGCCCCTACGCTCACCAGGTGGAGGCCATGGCGCACATTGGTCAGGGCCGGGATGTGGTGCTCGCGACGTCGACGGCGTCGGGAAAGTCGCTGTGCTACCAGGCTCCCTTGCTCGACGCGGTAGTCCGCGACCCTGCGGCGCGCGCGCTTCTGCTGTTTCCCACCAAAGCGCTCGCGCGGGATCAGGTGGAGTCGATGCGCAAGGTGGGGAGCCGCCTCGGCGCGGGGATGGGAACATTCGACGGCGACACCCCCCCCGACCAGCGCCGCGCTACGCGGGCGCGGGCGCACTTTGTGGCGACCAATCCGGACATGTTGCATCAGTCCATTTTGCCGTCGCACGATCGGTTCTCTGCGTTGTTTGCGGGGCTGCGATTCGTGGTGCTTGATGAACTTCACACCTACCGGGGCGTCTTTGGGGGACACGTCGCGAATGTGCTCCGGCGTCTGTGGCGGGTGTGCGCGCGCTATGGCAGCCGGCCGCAAATCATCGCGTGCTCTGCCACCATCGCGAATCCTGGGGCGCTGGCCACGGCGTTGACCGGGCGCGAGCACTTTGAGCTGGTCACCAAGGACACCTCTCCCAAGGGGCCCCGAAGCTTTGTGATCGTCAATCCAACGGTGACCGATGAGATCACGGGGGTGCGACGGGACTACCTCAAGGTCTCGAGAGTGGTCACGAATGAGCTGCGGAAGGCGGGCGTGGGGACGCTGGCCTTTTGCCGTACGCGCAAGGCGGTGGAGCTGCTCACGCGGTACCTCCGGGAGGATGAAGCCCTCGAGCGTGTGGGGGTGCCGACCTTTGATGGGCCCATCAGGGGGCCCAAGGACCCAGGCGCGCGGGCCGCCGCACATAGCCACGTACGCGGCTACCGTGGCGGGTACCTCCCCGATCGTCGGCGGGAGGTGGAGCAGGCCTTGCGGAGCGGAGAGGCCAAGGTGGTGGCGGCGACCAACGCCCTCGAGTTGGGGATCGATATCGGTGGCGTGGACGCCGTGGTGCTCGCGGGCTATCCGGGCACGCGGGCGGCGACCTGGCAGCGCGCGGGGAGAGCTGGACGCCGCGGTCAGCCCGCGCTGAACATCATGGTGCTGTCGTCTCGGCCGCTGGACCAGGCGGTGGCGTCGGACACCCAGGCGCTCTTGGGTCGGAGCGTGGAGCACGCCCGCGTCGACCCCTCAAATCCCGAGGTGCTCATCCCGCACCTGCGCTGCGCGGCCCATGAGGTCCCCTTTGAGGTGGCATCCTCCGCGTCGACCGCGGGACTCAACGCGCAAAAATGGGCAGATGCCAGCGCTTGGGAGGGCCTCGACGCCTCCTCATTGGCGGCGTTGTTGGAGGCGCTTGGGGAGCGGGGCATCTTGCATCGCGAGGAGGACGAGGCCGGGGAACGGTCTCGGTATTTTACCCTCGGGGCGGCATCGCCTGCGCGGCAAGTGAACCTGCGCGGTCCCATTGAAGAGAACTTTGAGGTGGTGGAGGAGGCGCCAGATCGGGCGGAACATGGGCGCATTCTCGCGGAGGTGAATTTTGAGGATGGTCCGCTGTATCTGCACCCTGGGGCGATCTACCCGATCGAAGGGGAGACCTACGAGGTGCGGCGTCTCGACTGGAAGGGTCGCAAGGCCTACGTGCGCGCTGTGGACAGCGCCTACTACACCGAGGCCATCTGCCACCTGCGGGTGCGCGTGATCGAACCGTTGGAGGTGCGAGGCGACGCTGGGGTCGGATATGCCCAGGTCGCGCGGGCGGTCCCAGGCTTTAAGAAGCTCCGCTTTCGCACCCACGAGAATATTGGCTTTGGCCCCGTCAACCTGCCCGACCTCGATCTGCACACGGTGGCGGCGTGGTGGAGGATCTCTGCGAAGGCGGCGGCCCGGGTGGCGGCGCCCGAGCGGCGGGCGGCTGCTGTGTTGGGGGTCGCCCATCTTCTTCACCACGCGGCGGCGATGTTGACGATGTGTGATGTGCGGGATCTCGGGCACGCCGTGGGAACGGGGGGCCAAGAGGGAAGCTGGGCGTGCGTCGGCTCCCACAAGACCCCAGCGATCGAGATGGAGGCGTGGGGGCACCCAACCATCTATCTCTACGACGTACTCAGTGGTGGCGCGGGCCTCAGTGGACATGTCGCCCGCAACGCGGAACAGCTGTTTCAACGTGCGCGGCGCATGCTCGATGGCTGCCGCTGTGAGGCGGGGTGTGTCACCTGCCTCGGCGCGGAGTCCTCGCACGAAGGTTCGTTGGATGGGCCCCGTGGTCACCGACAAGCGGACGTGCGCACCTTGCTCGACGGGCTGGAGGCGGGAGACTCGCTGTGAGTCTCGTCGACCGATTTGAGCGCAGTCGACTCGCGAACATCCACGTCAACGCTGCCGTCGAGCCCGCACACGTCGTGACGTCGGGTTCGTCCGCACCGTTCGTCATGTCGCGCGAGACATGGGATCGAGCGCCCTCGGCGTCCGTGCGGGAGGGCGTCCGGACCACTCCACGTCGAGGGTGGGCGTTGGTTGCCGACCGTGGAGGGCGATACGGCGGTACTCGTTGCCCGGACGACGGCCGCAGTGCGTCCACAGGTTGAAGTCACGGGTTTGACGCATATCTATCG
>JBDQGY010000280.1:0-4786 GCA_040265175.1 Nannocystaceae bacterium | reverse complement strand
GGGTTGGTCGATCGAGCGAACGCTTGGCGGAGTTTTCGGTCGACCGTGTGCGCAGTGGGGGCGTTGTGGGGGTTGAGCGCTTGGGCCGGGGCTGGCTGCACGACCGGGGTGGCTGTCACGGCGCCTGCAGATCCGTCAACGATAGTCGACCTCTCGCCGCCGGGATCGAGCCCCGCCGTGGAGCGGCCATTGGTCGCGCTCCACACCCCCGGTGGACGAGCCATCACGCTCGACCGCATGGTGGTTGAGGTGATCGACAAAGACCCACTCCTCACCACGCGCTTTGAGGCAGAGGCGCGCCATCGCGACCGCGGGATGGTCCATCTGGACTTGGACTTGAACCCCCCGAGCGAATCTGTGCTCGTCAACCTGGCCGTATTTGATGGAGGACGTTGGTACGACGCCGTCGCCGCGCCCGGTGCCTCCACCCCGCCCGGAGCGCGTGACCCGGACAACTTGGAGCCGGCATATCGGGCCCACGGAGGCGCCGATGGAATCCGGGTAGACCTGGGCAGGATCGCGGAGGATGCCACCGTGAAGATCAGGGGAGAGCTTATCGCGCTGCGAACCGGGGCGCCGTCGCGGTGGTCCTCTCCAACCTTGTGTGAGCCGCCGGCGCGCACGATGAGTGTTCGGTTGTGGAGTCACGCCGCCGAACCGAGCGGACGGACAGGACCGCCACGACCCACGTGGACCTGGGACGGGGTCGATGCGAGCGGACCACCGTCCATGTGGACCGGGGAGGAGGCAGCCGAGCGAGGAGTGGCGGATGACAAGCTCGCGATGGTGCGATTCAGGCCCGTGGGTCACGATCACGTGGAGGAGCCAGACACCCTGGCGATCCTCGTGGACACGAGCGCGTCGCAGTCGACCGCATTCGAGCACAACCTCGAACATCTTCATGGAATGTTGACGTCGCTGCAGCAGCGCGTGTCGTCCGACCTTCATTTGTGGGTGGTCGCGTTTGACCAGACCGCCAAAACAATCTTTCGGGGGGATCTTCGCGAGTAACGGGGGGAGGTAAGGGAGAGTCTGCTGCGTCGCAGACCTCTGGGGGCGACCAATCTGGAAGCGGGTCTTCGCTTCCTTGAGAATCACGGTCCGGACTCGTTCGACCGTCTCCTCTTGGTTTCTGATGGGATGGTGACGGCAGGGGAGAGCGAACCCGCAATTTTACGAGCGAGGGTGCGCGGTCTGGAGGCCCGGGGGTTGAAACGGCTCGACGCGCTCGCGGGGTCGCTCGACTCCAACACCGCGCTGTTGACCGCCCTCATTGACGAGCCGCGTCGGCCCGGGGCCTTGCTCACGCCACTGGAGAGCCCAGGTCGCGCCGCGGGGCGCATGCTCCGTACGGTGGGCCACGTGATGATCTCGAGCCCCGATACGACCGCCGTCTTTCCGAGCGCCGTGGCGCGCGTTCAAGAGGGAGATGAGGTCATCGTCGCTGCGCTCGGGGTCTCCAAGGAGACACTCCAGCTGGAGGCGTACGAGGTCGTGGAGGGCATCCGCCGCGAGACGACGATCCCTCTGCATCGGATCGGAGCCCCGAGTTTGGCGAGCTACGCCCAGGTCGTGGCGTTTGAGAGGTGGCGCTCGACGATTGATATGGTGGCGAGCGCGCCGAGCGGAGAGGCCGCGTTGAGCGTGACCAATGACGCGGTCAATCGCGGATTGTTCAACGAGTGGACGGAAATCGAGTTCGTATCTCGTTCGGAGCAGGCGGCGCACGCGGAGGTGGCCGGCGTAGAAACCGGGGCGGGGCCCTCCGTGCAGGATAGGATTTGGAGCGGGCGGGGAGCGCCGTTGGAGCGGCGCTCGTGGCGGCGATCGGCCGAGCGAGTCATGGCGTGGCGGGCGAAATCTGAGCGCGAAGGGAGCAGTGCGGTCAGCACAGCGACCGTAAAGACGTCGACGAGAAGAGAGGAACGTGTAGGAACTCCGCCGCGGGACCAGCCGCCGAAGCCCGCTCCCACCTCTCAAGATCGAAGCGCCCACCCGTCGACCAGCGCCGGGCGAAGCGGGGAGCAGCCCGTTGTTCATTATGGGGCGGGCTCTTTTGAGGATGGCGGTCACGGACAGGGCGGCCCATTTTCTACCGTGCTCTCGTTGCTCGGGTGGGGAGATGCGCAGGCCTCCGCGGACGTCGCCGACGCGTGGATGCGTAACGACCCGGCAAATCTGTTGAGCATCCTCGCCGTCGCGGTGGTCGCGGAGCGGGCGGGAGATTATGGCCGCGCGGGGCGTGCGTATGGATCCCTGATCGACCTCTATCCGCATCGGGATGACGTGCGGAGGTTTGCCGCGCGCAGTCTAGTTCGACTCGGCGCAGCCGCTGATCGACTCTCCTACGACACGCTGCGACGTGCGCAGCAGTTACGACCCAGGCACCCCACGAGCGCGCGCGGACTCGCCATCGACTCGCTCGCGCGGGGCGACTACGCGGGCGCAGCAGCGCAGATGTCAGTCCTCATCGAGGGTGAACACAGCACCGACCTCGCAGCTCCAGGGCGTCGGGCCCGGGGGTCGCTGATGACGGAGCTCGCCATGATCCTCGCGGGGTGGGAGACGTCACGTCCCGAGGATGCGGAAGTCATCGCGGCCCTGCGGCGAGGGCTTGGAGTTTCTCGCCTCCGCGAGCGGACCACCCTCGTCGCGCTTGGGTGGGACGCGCCGAGCGTCGATATGGATCTTCACCTTCGGGATGCTCGCGGCAACCACGCCTATTATCGGCGAGAGGCGCTCCCCAGCGGCGGTACGCTGACGGAGGACGCGGGTGGGGCGTTCCCATACGAGGCATTTCTGCTCCCTGCAGGCGCCAACGCGGCGCCGTACCAACTGTCGGTGGAGGTTCACGATGCGGGTCCGTTGGGGGTGGCAACAGGCGCCATCGACATTTTGTTCTTCGAGCCTGGGGTGGGCCTTCGGGTTGAGCAACGGCCGTTTGTTGTGACGCGTGCGCAGAGCAGAGTCGCGCTCGGGGGGTTTGGAATGGAGCCGCGGAAGGCTGCCGAGACCAAGACCCCGAGAGACAAACCATAGGTCGGCGATCGCTGATAGACTGGCCGCGGTGGCGAAGAAGAGCAGCACCTCAGGGAGTCTCCTCGCGATCGCATCGTTTGTGATCGTGGTGGCTGGAGCGAAGGTCGCATCGGAGATTCTCGTGCCCGTGATCCTCGCGACATTCCTCGCGACCCTGGTGTCCCCATTGCTCCAGTGGTTTGTCGCGCGGCGGGTCCCACGCCCCCTCGCGATCATCACGGTGCTCACGCTGGTTCTCGGGACCGCGGGAGGCATCGGATATCTGCTTGGCGATTCCGTTGCGGATTTTAGTCGTAGAATCCCCGAGTTTGAGCAGGAGCTTCGGGCGAAGATGGCCGCGTTCAGCGTCATTTTGGAGACGGTCGGATTCGAGGTGCGTGGAGTGGACCTTATCGAGGCGTTCGACACCAAGGTGCTCATGGACCTCGTGGGAGGGACGCTCGCCGCGCTTGGAGCGATCGTGTCGGAGGTGTTCTTTGTGATGGTGACCCTCGGATTTTTGCTCGCCGAGGTGGCCGGGTTACCTCGGAAGCTGCGCCTCGCGTTTGGCGTGACTGATGGGTCCTCACTCGGCGGTCAGTCGATCATCCGGGACATTCATCGCTACCTCTGGGTGAAGACCATCGTCAGCGTGCTCACGGGTGTGGGCGCATGGCTCATCTTGTTGGCGTTTCGGGTGGAGTACGCGTTTTTGTGGGCGCTGGTGGCATTCTTGCTCAATTATATTCCGCAGATCGGCTCTATGGTCGCGTCCATACCGCCAGTGTTGTTGGGGTGGATCCAATACGATGGCGCCTCGGCGCTCGGGATTCTCGTCTGCCTGATAATGCTCAACGGAGCGCTCGGGACGGTGGTGGAGCCGAGGTGGATGGGGCGCACGTTTGGAATCTCTGCGCTGGTCGTATTCTTATCCTTGCTGTTTTGGGGCTGGCTATGGGGCCCCGTGGGAATGCTGTTGGCGGTCCCCTTGACCATGCTCGTGAAGATTTTGCTCAGTCACGACGAGAACACCCGCTGGATCGCCGTGCTGCTGGGTTCGGGACGGGAGCTGCGGCAGCTGCAGCAAGGGACTGGCGGGGTGCGGGAGGTTGAGGCACCGTGAAGCACGAGCCGATCCGGAGGCTGGCCTCGGCCCTTTGGCGCGAGCCGGTCGCGATCTTCTTTTTGATCGCTGCTGGAGTCATGCTGGCGGGTGTTGACGCCCGCCCACCTTCCACCACGCGGATTACGATCAACGCGGAGGCCGTCGCGTCCACCAGAGAGCGGCTCATCACGACCTTGAAGCGGGAGCCAAACACAGAGGAACTGCAGGCCGCCATCGACAGCGTCGTGAACAGCGAGGTCCTCTACCGAGAGGCACTCCGCCTCGGCCTCGACCGTCGTGACCCCATCGTGCGTCGACGGCTCATCCAAAAGATGGAGATGGTTCTTGAGCAATCCGTGGGGCCATACTCGGGTTCGGAGGAGGAGCTCCGCGCGTGGTACGAGGAAAACCTGGACTTGTTCGAAGCTCCGGAGCAGCGGAGCTTTAGTCAGATGCAGCTCGGGGAGGTGAGTGGTGACGAGCTTGGATTACTGGAAGCGCGCGCGAATGAACTCGGGCTGGAATCGGATGCTGTTGGTGACGAGATCGCGCAGCAACCATCGGCGCACTCGCGCGCGCAGCGAGGCATGAGCGAGGCAGAGACGGCGCGGAGGTTCGGAGAGGGAGTGGCTCGGGGCGTGTTTTCGGGGTCCGAGGGGGTGT
>JBDQGY010000279.1:0-4811 GCA_040265175.1 Nannocystaceae bacterium | reverse complement strand
GGAGACGGAGACGGAGACGGAGACGGAGACGGAGACGGAGACGGAGACGGAGACGGAGACGGAGACGGAGACGGAGACGGAGACGGAGACGGAGACGGAGACCCCGACTATGGCGACTCGTGCAGCATGGACAGCGAGTGTAAAGACGACGTGTGCTGGGACTTCTCCAAGTATGACCCGTTTTGCTTTGGTAGCTTTTGTTCGACGACCTGTGTGACTGATGCGGATTGTGTCGCGGCCATGACGAAGGCGAACGCAACAACGCCGACCGCGTCAAATTGTGGCTCGGACGGTCGCTGCACGCTCGTGGGTACGGGGCTTGGCGCCTTCGGCTGTCAGTGATGCTGTCGCGGTGAGGAGTCTACGAGTCCGCGCAGCAGCTCATTGATCACGGCTCAGGCAGCGCGCAGTACGACGGATAGTCTCCAGGGAGCGCGTCCGCGTACGGGGAGGGCACGGTGCCCCACGGGTGGGCCTGAAAAAAGTCCCAGACCGACGGTCGCGCGTCTGCGGGGATCGTGTGCCCATTTCCATGGTCGCAGATGAAGGCGAAGTGATCTCGGGCTTGGAGCGCCGCGAGGTACTCGTTGCTCGCGTCCTCGAAGGAGATGTAGACGATGTCCTCGGGGCCGCCGTGAAAGATCATCGCGGCGAATTTATTGTTGGGGTCGGGGGTGGGAGGATCATCGGTGAAGACCAACCCGCCGGAGTAAGTCACCACGCTCGCGATATAATTGGAGCGACGAAAGCTCATCTGCGTGGTTTGGATTCCGCCGGCGCTCATGCCGATGCTGTGGATGCGGGTGGAATCCATGCCGACCGCCTCATGCAAGCAACCGAGCACCTCATCTGCGAGGATGAGATCGTCTTCTTTGGATCCTGTCACTAAATGCCACGGGAAGGTGCCTGCCGCGGGGTCACGGTAGGGAGCGACCACAGCCCCACCTTGATCCAAAATGTTTTGCACGGTGGCATCGGACAATCCGTAGGTGGCCTCGTCAGGCGAGGAGCCTGTCCCGTGCCAGTAGAAGACCACCGGCCCGTCGAGCTCGGCCGCCTTCTCTGACATCTGAATTCGGACGGAGCGGGATGGAATGCCTGCGGCAGAGAATTCCACCTCGCCGACGAGCACGGACGGGCAGGTTCCCGTGGGTTTGGGAAGCGCCGGGTTGTCGCTGTCGCCGTCACCGTCGCCGTCGCCGTCGCCGTCGCCGTCGCCGTCGCCCGACTCGCCGTTGGATGAAGTCGTCGTCTCGTCGTCGGCGATGGCGTCACCCTCTTCGGACGCACAAGAGGTGGCGAAAAGAGAGAGGAGAAATACACCGCGTTTCCACATCTCTGGAGTGTAGCGCACAGATGGGGCCGTAGATCGCGGGCGTGGGCATCCGCGGGCTTACGCGACGAGGAGGCGGATGCCGCTGGGGACGGCGCGAAAGCTCACTGGGGCGCGACCCGGTTGTTCTCCGTCGAGCTCAAGCAATACCTCGGCGTCGCTCCCCGGCGGAAGAAACAGCTCGATCCGGGAGGCGTGACCGTGACCGACGTTGCGCAGTCGGAGGTGTTTGCCCTTGAAGCTCCGGGCCAAGGCGTGAACGACGTGGGATTTCTTCATCCCCTCCATCAGCACATAGGCAAGTTTCCCGTCGTTAATCGACGCGTGTGGGCACGCGTGCATTCCAGCGCCGAAATATTGCCCGTTGCTCACGACGAGCAAGGTGAGGTCCACCCGTCGTGGCTCTTGTTCGTCAAAGCGGACAATGACAGGGCGATTCTTGTATCGAAAGATACCCTTGAGTGAGGCCGTCACATAGGCCGCGGTGGGACCGAGCGAACGGTCCGCCTCGAGGACGAGATCGGACACCAGGCCGCTAATCCCTGCGCTCGAGGTGTTCAAAAATGGGCGAGTGAGGGTGACGCCACCGGGCGCGGAGAGTGTGGCGAGTCCGTAGTCCACCGCGCGAGGCGCCGCGCGACACATTCGCGCGACCTGTTTTTCTGGTCGGAGTACACCGAACTGTCGTTGGAAGTCGCCGCCGGTGCCCGCAGCGACCAGCCCTAGCATGCGATCTGGAAAACGGTTATCGCCGTTCCCATCAATGAAGCCGCTAAGTACCTCGTTGTTGGTCCCATCACCTCCAACGCTGACGATGATTTCGGCGCCGCTTTCAAGAGCGGACGTGCAGAGGGCGGTGGCGTGGCCTGGCGCCTTGGTCTGCTTCACGGTCAGGTTGGAGAACTCGCGCTGCAGCGCCATCTCAATAGCAGGCCACCGACGCGCCGCGCCGCCGCTCGACGCGGCTGGATTCATCACCACCGTGACGGCGGCATTTTTGTAGTCGGAGTCGTTCACGACGGAGGGCTCATCATCACAAGGCCGCGATCGCGGAGGTCTTGAACAGTGTCGGCGAGAGTCACCATGGGGTCTCTCGCGCGCCAACCAAGCTCGCGCTCGGCGCGGGAGGCGTCGCAGTACCAGAAGTGCTGGGCGATATCGACGCTGTGGGGGTCGGGGAGGGAGTCGTCGTCACCCATGAAGTCGTTGGCTCGCTTGGTGAGCCACACGTTCAAGCGCGAGATGGCGCGAGACTTGGGCATGCGCAAGACGGGCGCGGCTAGATCGCTGACACGTGCGATGCGGCTCAAGAAGGTTCGGGTGCTGCAGTTGCACGCGTTGAGCAGATAGCACCGGCCCGAGACGCCGCGTTGAAACGCGAGGACGAGCCCGCGAGCTGCGTCACGCGCGTCGACAAACGCCACCCCACCGTGGGGTGCCACAGGGAGCGGTTGTTCAAGGAAGCGTCGAACGTCCAAGGTGGAGGACCCGTTCAGATCGCCAGGTCCGAGGAGCAGCGAAGGGTTGGCCACGACGACCTCAAAGTCCTCGGTGCATTGGTCCAGCGCCCACTGCTCCGCGTAGAGCTTGGAGCGGTAGTAACTCCACCGGTTGATGAGCTCGAGGGGACGCTCCAGCGTCTCGTCCGCGACCTCGTCGTCGGTTTCACTGATCGCGATGGTGCCGCTGGTACTTGCGAGGACGACGCGCTTGACCTTGGCGGTCTTCGCCGCACTCATCGCGACCTTCGTGCCCTCAAAGTTCACCCGCATCATGTCCAGGGCGTCGTCGGGGTCGCGAGAAACCTGGCCCGCGCAATGGAACATCCCTACGCAGCCAAGCGCGGCGCTTGCGACGGCGTCTACGTCGAGCACGTCGCCTTGCAGTCGATGCACTTGTGGTGGCAGCAGGCGCGCGGCGCTGGATTCAGGGGTCCTGCACAACGCCACGACGTCGAATCCGGCGGCGACAAGCGCTGCGCACAGATGCTGTCCTAAAAACCCTGTGGCGCCCGTGACGAGCACCCGTTGTCCAGCGGTCGCGACCGCGTTTTCCTTAGAATCACTCACAGCGCAAATGCCTTTTGAAAGAGTTGGAGGAGGGCGATGTCGTTGCTTTTGACCTTCCCGCTCATGAACTCCGCGACCGATGGCGTGTAGCTCTCTTTGACGATCTTGGTAAAGATCTCCTCGCTGGTCTTCAAGACGCAGTCGGCCTTACCCCCTTCAGGGCGACCCGGTCCCAGCTTGCAGGTCTCCGCCTCCATCACGAGATTCCACTTGCTGTCCTTGGCGTCCGAGATGGAGAAGTAGAAGCTCACTGGCTTGTCCACGACGCCCGTGACATATTGGCCCTGGAGATCGTCCATGAGGACCGCGAGGGTGGACTTGCCGTTCGCTGTGCTGGGGAAGGTCGGCTCTGGCGCTTCAAGATCGAGGAGGTCACCGTCTCGGAGCACCTCGACCGCTTGCTGCGTGAGCTTCGCGATGGTGCGGTACGCGTCGGTGCGTTTCATGCCATCCACGCGATCTTGAAGGCGCTTGAATTGCAGCGGCACCCCAATTCGGGCCTCTACCTTTCGGCCTCGCGGGACCGCGGCGCCCTTGGGGAGCACCTTGTGCACGCCCCCGAGCCACATGGGGAGGACATCGATTTTGTGTGACATGACGAGGGTGCCGATGAGCGGCAAGAACTCTTTCATGATGCCGTCATCGCTACGTGTGCCCTCGGGGAAGATGAGCACCGTTCGACCGCGCTCAAGCTGTTCACCCGCCTGGCGAAGCGCTTTTCTCAGCCCGCTGCGGCGATCGAGGGGCGCCATGTAGGTGAAGTTCTCAAACCATGCCCGCCGCCACTTGTCCTTGAAGAAGTAGTCCTCTGCGGCCAGCGCGACGAGCTCATCTCCGTAGCTCCCGAGGGCGTATTTGACCAGCCCCATGTCAAGGTGGCTCGAGTGGTTTGCGACCACGATGGTCGGGCGGTTGTGTGGGATGTTTCCCTTGCCCCGGATTTTGACGTTGAGCGCCTTGCCGTAGAAGTTACGCTGTGCCGCCGAGAGCACCGGAAGTGCGAGGTCTCGCACGGGCGCGGGGATGACGATGTCGGTGTCCTCGTCTTCGACGCGTGCGGTCTTCGAGGTGTGTTTGGGCGCGGCGCGACCCACGAGCAGCTCAAGATCCGAGACCGTAGCAGCGTTGGAGATCTCTTCGGGAGAGGCGTTGGGTGCGTACGCGTCGAGTGCGGCGGCGAGCTCGGTCAGCGTGAGGCTGTCGAGGCCGAGATCGTTCGCGAGGTGATGCTCAAGCTTGATCTCTGACGCGGCGCGCTTGCTGACCGCGGCGATGGCGTTGCGCACCACCTCGGAGGCGCTTCCCGTGGACTTGCGGATAGCCTTCTCGGCCCGCTCGAGTCGCTCGATGAAGCGTCGCACCTCATTACGTTTCACCTTGCGGGTTGCGGTGCGTGGGAGCTTCACGTC
>JBDQGY010000278.1:0-4818 GCA_040265175.1 Nannocystaceae bacterium | reverse complement strand
CCGTATCGGCAGTCCGAGCGCGGCCACATCTACGAGAGCGCCGTCGCGGCGCTCTCAACGTTTCCGTGCTCGTGCACGCGTCGTGAGCTGCAGGCGCATCGGCCGGGCCCGTACCCTGGAACCTGCGTGAGCGGACCGACGCGTCCGGAGCGGCCGCTCGCGCTTCGGTGGACGCCCAGGGACGCGACGACACGATTCGAAGACGGATGCGCGGGGCCGGTGGAAGCGCACGTGCTCGACACCGTTGGGCCCTGTGTCGTACGTCGCTCGGATGGCGTGTGGAGCTACCAGCTCGCCGTGGCGGTGGATGATTTGCGGATGGGCATGACACACATCCTGCGTGGCGCAGACCTGCTCGACAGCACCGCCCGGCAGCTGGCCATGATGGACGCGGTGGTCGCGTCGGAGGGTGCGGAGGGACCCGCGAGGCGCCCCCGCTATGCTCACGTTCCGGTGGTGTACGGTCCTGACGGTCTCAAACTAAGCAAGCGTCACGGCGCCCCTGACTTGACGTCGCTGCGCGAGGCCGGGGCGGATCCTGCCCGTGTGGTCGCCTTTCTCGGACGCAGCATGGGGATGCTCACAGATCAAGTGACGCACGCGGTGCCAAGAGACCTGCTGAAGAGTTTTCGACTCGACGCGGCTGGGCGCGCCCCCGACAGGCTGGATCCTCAGTTGATGGAGGAGTTCGGTGATGTCCTCTCGCTGCGGGCGCCGCCGTAGCCATCCTGTGCGGTCTGCGTGATCTTCCAGAGTTTGGTACAACCCCCGGCATGTCGACCCGTCGTCGTGTTCTCTGGGTGTGTTGTGCTCTCTCTTTGGCCGGGGCCTGCGACCGCAGCGCGGAACAGGAGACGACCCCCCCCGGGGGCGCTCGCGACGGTAGCGGCGGCGCTGCAGCGGCGGCGTTCGCCTATCCCGAGACCCGCCGAGGCGACACGGTGGACGACTACCACGGTGTCTCCGTGGCGGACCCGTACCGGTGGCTCGAGGACTTGGATTCCGACGAGACGGCGCGCTGGGTCGCCTCTCAAAATGAGGTCACCCAAGGATATCTGAGCCGCCTCGATGACCGTTCAAAGTTTCAAAGCCGCCTCGAGGCGCTGTGGGACTACGAGCGCTACTCCGTCCCTTTTGAAGAAGGGGGGCGCTACTTTGTGTTCAAGAACGACGGGCTCCAAAATCAAAGCGTGCTCTATACGATGGACACGCTGGAGGCGGCGCCTCGAGTCTTGTTGGATCCCAACACCCTCTCCACCGACGGGACGGTCGCCCTCAATGGGCTGTCCATCTCCCACGACGGAAAGCGTCTGGCGTACGCGCTGTCGAGCGCGGGATCAGATTGGAAGACCTGGCGGGTGCGAGATATTTCGACTGGCGACGACCTCAACGACGTCGTGGAGTGGAGCAAATTCTCAGGCGCCTCTTGGACCCACGACGGGGCCGGTTTTTTCTACAGCCGCTACGACGCCCCCAAGGAGGGGAGCGAGTACGAGGGGGTTAATCGCGAGCAAAAGTTGTACTACCACCGACTCGGCACGGCGCAGAGCGAGGACCTCCTCATCTACGCGCGGCCCGACCAGCCAGACTGGGGCTTTGGCGCGTCGGTCACCGACGACGGGCGCTACGTCGTCATCGACGTCAACGTGGGCACCGAGCAAAAGAACGCGATATTTGTGGCCAAGATTGGCAAGACAGGTGTGGCGAACCTCGACGTGAAGCCGCTGCTGCCAGACTTTGACGCCTCGTATGGATTTGTCGGCAACAGCGAGGACAAGTTCTGGTTTCGAACAGACCACAGCGCACCCCGGGGACGACTGATCGAACTGCGCCTCAAATCACCGGGCGCCGGTCAGTGGAAGGAGGTCATCGCGGAGAACGAGGACACGCTCCGGGGTGTCTCCCACGTGGGCGGGGGCTTTGTGGCGAGCTATCTCCACGACGCGCACAGCCGCGTCTCTATGTTTGACTTGAAGGGCGGCAAATTGAGGGATGTGACCCTGCCGGACATCGGCTCTGCCTCAGGCTTTGGCGGGGACCCGGGCGACACCGAGACCTTCTACTCCTTTCAGAGTTTTACCCGGCCCCCTACGATCTATCGACTCAACCTCGCGGACGGCAACAGCGAGGTCTACCGCGCCCCCTCACTCGACTTTGACCCAAGCGCGTACGTGACCAAGCAGGTGTTTTACGAGAGCAAAGACGGGACGAAGGTGCCCATGTTTATTGTGCATCGAGCGGACGTCGTCCCCGACGGCACCCAGCCCACCTACCTGTACGGCTACGGAGGCTTCAACATCTCGCTCACTCCTCGCTTCTCCGTGCCTGACGCGGTCTGGGTCGAGCAGGGCGGCATCTACGCCCAGCCAAATCTCCGCGGTGGCGGTGAATACGGGGAGGCCTGGCACCTCGCCGGCACCAAGACGCAGAAGCAAAACGTGTTTGACGACTTCATCGCCGCGGGCGAGTGGCTGGTTGGTCAGGGGATCGCGAGCCCGAGTACCCTCGGTATCGGAGGGCGCAGCAACGGCGGGCTGTTGGTCGGCGCCTCCATCACCCAGCGGCCTGACCTCTTTGGTGCGGCGTTGGCCGGGGTCGGGGTGATGGACATGTTGCGCTTTCACCTGTTCACCATCGGTTGGGCCTGGGTCTCAGATTACGGTTCCTCCGAAGACGAGCGGGAGTTCGAGGCGTTGTATGCCTACTCACCAGTCCACAATGTTCAGCCAGGGACCTCGTATCCAGCCACGTTGATCTACACGGCCGACCACGACGATCGGGTGGTTCCGTCCCACAGCTTTAAGTTCGCGGCGGCGCTGCAGGCGGGGCACGAGGGAGAGGCGCCGGTGATGATCCGCATCGACACCAAGGCCGGACATGGCGCCGGAAAGCCGACGCGCAAACGAATCGAAGAGTGGGCCGATCTGTGGAGCTTCCTCCGCAGCAACCTTGGCGGGTAGCTCTCCCGCCATCTTGACCGGAGGTATCGTGCCCCGGGCGGGGGCGACGCCTACCGCGCAGGTTGTCGCTCCTGATGGTTCAGACTACGCTCCCCTCATGAGAGAGCCCAGGCCGGAAGTCATCGTCGCGCTCCGAGAGACCGCAGCGAGGTTGCGTGGGGGCGCGCCGTACCAGTGGGGTCATGCCGGCCAATGCAACTGCGGCCACCTTGCGCAGACAGTCACCGCGCTCGATGACCGGGAGATATATCGGATGGTCGCGGGAGAGTGGAGCGAGCACCTGAACGTGGGTTGTCCGGTAAGCGGACTCGATCTTGAGGACGTCGCTGCGCGCCTGGTGCGCTTTGGCTTCTCCACGGGCGCGCTCGCGGATCTTGAGCACCTGCGGAACCGAGAGGTGCTGCGCTACGTCAAAGGCGGCCCGTCCTGCCTCCGTCGTAATGAACGGACGGATGTGGTCCGTTACCTCGAGGCGTGGGCGGACATGCTCGAAGAACGCGCGGACACGTCGCTTGCGCCAGCCTGACATGCGTTGGCAAGTGGTGAACTAGGACGATGACTCGCGGAGCGTCGCCTCCGCCACCCAGGCCGCGAAGGCCTCACTCGACTCGGAGGGGGTCAGCACCACGAACTTGCACACGTCGTAGGGGTGCGCGTCTTCGAACGCAGAGCGAAGGGCGGGCACCCGCTCTGCCGTGGTTTCCATCCACAACATGGCCTCCTTGTCTTGCATCATTGTTCCGTTCCATCGGTAGATGGAGGTGACCCCCGGGGCTATATTTCCACACGCGATCAGGCGCCGTTCGACGAGGTCGCGCACGAACTCCTCGGCCGACGCCTCCGAAATTGTTGACAGCACGAGACGAAGAGACGTGTCAGGCGCGGTCACGTGCCGTGCTCTCCGGCGAAGCCAGAGGACGGGCCGTCCGCTGCGCAGCCGCGCGCCTCTTCGAACGCCGGGCGTAGCACCCGGGCGTAGCGCACCACGTCGTATCCGATCCTTTCAACGCGCTCTTGGACACGGGGAGGGATGCTCTCCGCGTCCACAAACCCTGTGGTTGTCGCAGCCGCGTGGAACGGGAGCACGAATCCGTGACACCATTGAAATGACGTCTTGACGGCGGCGATGGACATGTCTCCGCTTCCGCCTCCGGTGGTCGCGAGCACGCCCGCCACCTTCCCAGCCAGCTCTTCGTACAGATAATCGAACCAGTTTTTGAGGGCCCCGGACATGCTCCCATGGTACTCGGGTGTCGTGAGAATGAAGCCGTCCGCGGCGCTGGCCGTGGCGCGGATGTGCTTTACCTCAGGCAGCAGTGCCTGCGCTTCGTCGCCAACACACATCACAGGGAGCGAGAGCGTCGCGAGATCGAGTACCTCCACGTCGGCTCCCGCGTCTGAAGCGCTCTGGGCAGCCACCTGCGCGAGGGCTCGGAGCCTTGGTTCTGGACGCTGAGAACCGATAAGGACGATGACGCGGGGTCGCACGGAGGCACCTTAGCCGCGAATTCTCGGTTTTGCACGCCCTTTGCCGGGCCACCGACGTCGGCGCATGTCGCGGATCGCCCTTGCAATGTCAGCCGGCCTGCGCAACAACCGGGACCGTGTTTACGTCAGGACTGCTTACCGCCTTCGCGTCCGCCACCGCACTGAACGTACAGTTTTCGGCCGGGGCGGGCGAGTTCTTACCGGCTGCGTTCCGCGGGCAGGTCATGTTCGGAGGCTTTGGCGGTTGCATCGGACTGTTCGTGGGTCTCGTCGCCAATCTGATTTTGACGCGCTTCACCTCCGCGCTCCAAGCCGGCTCGCTGCGACGGGCTTTTTTCGCCGCGTGGGTGGGTCCAGTCCGATGGATGGT
>JBDQGY010000277.1:0-4831 GCA_040265175.1 Nannocystaceae bacterium | reverse complement strand
GCCCTGGTCCCGGGGAGGGCTTCGCCTTTGGAGGAGCGAACAGCGGCGCGGAGGTGGCCTCTTCAATAGGCTCTGGGGCGAGGGGCTCCGCCGGTGCTTGATCTGCGACGGGGTCGACCGACACGACGGGGTCGACAGGCACGACGCGCTCGACAGGCTCCGCAGACTCGGCGGGCGCTGCAGCGGCGGGCTTTGTCTGCGCGGGGGCGCCCGCGGACTCGGTGGGGGCTTGCGCGGGCGTAGATGGTGCGTCGGATCGGTCGTCAGGCTCGAGCGATTTGGTCGTCGCAGCGTCGAGGGCATCGCGGCTTGGATCCAGGAGCGCGACGCGGCGGCGCCGGGTGACGACGATGCCCGCGGTCAAGACCGCGAGCACAACGAGGGCGATAAGAATCGGCGCTGGCATGATGGGCAGGCGGGAGTAGGCCACCGGCCGGTGCGGGCGTCAAACCTCCTGGGTCGTTGTCGCGGGCTCCGCGGAGGCGTCGTGCGGCGCCGCAGGCTCGAATTTCGCCAACTCCCCGAGATCTTGCCAAGATCTCACGATTTTCGACATGTTGAACCGTGGTCCCATGACGATTTTGCGGAGGGGACCGGTGGAGAAAAACTCCACGTCTGCCGCATTAACTGCCCGCCTACGACAGGTTAGAGGTTGCGGACCAATCTTCCTGGTGGACTTCACAGGAGCGCCCGAGTGGTGATAATCCAGCAAAGATCGCACGGCACCCCACTTCTTCGACACGCTTCTCGGCTCAATTTCATGCGACTAAAAAAGATCGAGGTCAACGGATTTAAGTCCTTTGCTGACCGCCAAACGGTGGTTTTTGACGAACGCGTCACCGGGGTGATCGGCCCCAACGGCTGCGGAAAGTCCAATATCGTTGACGCTGTGCGCTGGGTGCTCGGCGAGCAGCGCGCCAAGCATCTACGGGGCTCTGGCATGGGCGACGTGATCTTCGGCGGCACGGCGACACGCGGCGGAGCGGGCCTGTCGGAGGTCACGATCACCTTCGAGAACGAGGGGGACGTGGCGGCTCCGTACACGAATCACGCGGAGGTCGCGGTCACGCGGCGACTGTTCCGCGACGGCACCAGCGAGTATCTGATCAACAAGGTCCCGTGCCGACTCCGGGATATCAACGACATGCTCGTGGGCACGGGCATCGGCAAGAGCGGCTACTCAATCATCGAGCAGGGTCGCGTCAGCCAAATCGTGACCTCCAAACCCGAGCATCGTCGTCACATCATCGACGAGGCCGCGGGCATCACGAAGTTCAAGCTGCAAAAGGCCGCCGCCGAGCGGAAAATAGGTCAGACACAGCAAAACCTCCTGCGGGTCACGGACGTGATCGCGGAGCTTGAGTCGCGTCTCGCGGTGTTGAAGCGGCAGGCGCAAAAGGCCGAGCGCTATCGCCGCTACAAGGATGAACTCACGGATCTTGAGCTGTGGGCGGCCAGTCATAAGTTCCTTGAGCTGAAGACCATGGCCAACGTGTTGACGTTGCGGTCCGCGGACCTCAACGAGGAGGTGGACAACCTGCGGGCGGAGGTGTCCGTGCGTGACGCGCGGGTGGAGACGATGCGACTCGATCTGTCCGCTCGAGAGCGAGAGCTGTCGCAAAAGCAAGAAGAGCTCTTTGGGCTCGAGAACAAGATTTCGCTCAACGAGCAAGACCGCAACTTTCAGCGCCAAGAACGCGGGCAGCTTGAGAGTTCGATCGAGCAGTCCTCCGCGGAGATCGACGTGGGGAACCGCGCGGTGGAGAGTCTCGAAGGTGAGCTCGCGTCCGTCGACGATCAGAGCGCCGGCCTTGGAGACGGCAACGGTGACGACAGCGAGGTCGCCGTCGTCGAGCGTCTTACCGCGCAGTATGACGAGGTGCGGACCGCCCTGGAGCAGCTGAGCGAGGGGCTTGAGCAGACGCGTCGTGACGTGAGCGCGGTGGAGGCGAGCGTGGTCGGTGCCGAGGCGCGGCTGACGGGGCGTCGCGCCGCAGTGGAGGCGCTGCGCGGGCGCGTGGAGGAGAACGCGCAAGAGCGTAAGCAGCTGGTCGCGGAGCGAGATGAGGCGCGCGGCGAATTGGAGGCGGCGGAGCAATCGCTGACGACACGGGAGGCCGCAGTGGTCACGATGCGCGAGCGAAGGGCGTCGCTGGATCGCGAGCGCGTGACGCTGCGCGATGAGGCGCGCAGCGCGGAGGTCAGCGTGGAGACCGCGCGCCAGGAGCTGGTGCGCGCGCGCTCACGCCTCACCTCGCTTGAGGAGATTCAGCAGCGCTATCGGGGCTGCGCCTCGGGGGTGCAGGTGGTGATGGAGCACCGTGACGAACTCAGCGCGGGAGCGTCGATGGAACTTGGTGGTGGGGGACACGCGCCGTCGTCTACGCCCGCGGTCTACGGGATCATGGCCGACTACGTGACCGCGCCGGCGCATCTAGAGTCTGCGGTCTCTGCGGTCCTGGGAGACCATCTGCAGGGAATCGTCGTCGACGATCCCAACGTGGGGGCGGGCGGAGTGGCGCTCTTAAAGCAGCTCAAAGAGGGGCGGTCGACCTTTTTGCCCCGAGAGGTGGCGGGCGGCGACACGCGCGGAGACCAGCCGCGACGCGGCGCCGGGTGGCGCTCTCCTGACGAGACGGCGTCCCCGTCGGCGGGTATCGAGAGCGGGGAGCTGACCGGCGGGGGGACGACCTCCCCGACGAGTGACGCCCCGACCTCGGCCGCGGCGTCCTTGAACGACGAAGACGGCGTGCTCGGCTCGCTGGTGGATCTCGTTGAACTCGATGAGAAGGCGATGGGGATCGGGCGGGTGTTGTTGGGCGACGCCATCGTCGTGGACGGGCTGCCGCGGGCGCTCGAGCTTTGGAGTCGTGGGAATCTTGACCGCACGTTGGTGACTCTTGAGGGCGACCGGGTAGAGCCCTCGGGTATCGTCGTGGGCGGCTCGTCGGAGGCCCTCGACTCGGCGTTGCTCCAGCAAAAACGGGAGATCGGTGATCTTGAGGGGATCGTGACTCAACTCGAAGAAGAGCTGCGGGTCGCCAAGCAGCGACACCAGGGGTTCGCGGAGCGGCTTGCCGAAGTCGAGCAGGCGCGCGAGACCGGCGAAGTGGAGCTGCTTGAACTCGAGAAGCAGCGTCTCGGCGCGGTGCAACGGCGGGATTCGTTGCGCGAGAGGACCGAGCGCTCCGCAGCGGAGATCAAGCGCCGCACCGAGCAGGGGGACCAGCTCGCGGCCGAACTCGCGGAGGCCTCCTCCCAAGTGGAGTCCCTCTCTGCAGAGCTTGAGCGGGCACGCGACCGGCTGCCCAAGCTTCGAGAAGAGATGGCCGCATCCTCTGAGAAAAAGCGCTTCAGCGAAGCGCAGCGGGAGTCGGTGCAGGCGGAACTCTCGGAGGCGCGGGTCGCCCTCGCGCGCTGGCAGCAAGACCGCGCGGCCCTCGCGAGCACGCGAGAGCGGTTGCAGCGGCAGGTCTCGGCGGAGCGCGAGCGCGCTCGACGCTTGACCGAGAGTGTCACCGGGTGGCGCGCGCGAATCGACGAGATCGACGCCTCGGTGGTCACGTTGGGACAAGAGCACCACGACATGGTGCAGGCCCACAAGAGCGCGGCAGACGGTAAAATAGCCGCGCAAGAAGCCTGCGACGAGACCCGCAACGCGGTGGCCGAGGTCGAGGTTACCTTGAAGAACCTGCGCGGCTCTCTCGACACCCAGCGGGACGCGCTCGCGGAGGTGGAGCTCGGTCTGCGCGAACTCGATCTTGAGCGCTCCCACATCACGGAGGACATCTCGCATCGCTACGATCGGCGCATCGAAGAGACCCTGCTCGACTACCACGCGCGGGGCGTGGCCGGGGAGGCGGAAGCCAAGCAGGTCGTGCACCTGAAGCGAATTCTGGGCAGGATGGGCGAGGTCAACCTCACCGCTATCCGCGAGTACGACGAGGTGTCCGAGCGTTTCGAGTACCTCACGAGCCAACGTGCCGACCTGGAAGACGCGATCGGGCAGCTTGAAGAGGCCATTGAGCGGATCAACAAGACCACGCGTGAGCGCTTCAAGACCACCTTTGAGCAGGTCAATGAGCGCTTTAAAGAGGTGTTCCCGCGCCTGTTCTCCGGGGGGCGAGCGGAGCTTGTGATGACCGACCCGACGGATCTGTTGGCGACGGGGGTGGAGATCTTCGCGCAGCCTCCGGGGAAGAAAATCGTTTCCCTTGAGCTGCTTTCGGGCGGCGAGAAAGCGCTCACGGCCGTGAGTCTGATCTTCGCCATCTTCTTGAACAAGCCGAGCCCGTTCTGCCTCCTCGACGAGGTCGACGCGCCGCTCGATGAGGCGAACGTGGGACGTTTTTGCGATCTGGTGCGTGAACTGTCGGTGCAGACTCAGTTCATCATCATCACGCACAACAAGCGCACCATGGAGACCGCCGACCGGCTGTACGGCGTGACGATGCAACAGCGCGGCGTGTCCAAGTTGGTGTCGGTGAACCTTCGCCGATCCATCGAAGAAGCGCAGCTGAACTGAGGACGGCCGGCGCTCGCCGGCCATGTGGCATCGCCGCCGTGGTCACGGGGCCGACGTCCGTGGGAGTGAGGGGCGCGAGGGTCGAAAGTCGAGGCGGAGCAGGGTCCTCTCGGAGCGGGCCCGCGCGCTGTGGAGGCTGCGGGTGACGCCTCACGCTCACGCGGCTCGGTGTTGACCCGCGGACACAGGAGGCCGACGGTCGCGTCGAGTTCAGCGCTAGCGGGCCCACTTGGGGGCGGGGATAAGGGCAGGGCATGGAGCGCGGTGGGGAGGATCGAACTTTGGTATGATCGGGCTGAAAGATGG
>JBDQGY010000276.1:0-4876 GCA_040265175.1 Nannocystaceae bacterium | reverse complement strand
GATCTCCGTGGGGCAGCCCGGGGCGATCTCCTCACGGCTTATCTCCCCGCCGTCCTCCACCTCGAGCACGGCGCGCCCCCCAGTGAGCATCGCGACCATGTCGCTTCGTCCCGTGGTTGAGATCAAGACGACCTCGCCAGCCCGAATTCGCAGGACTTTACTCGTGAATGAGGAGCTTTGCGCCCACACGAGTTCGCCACCGAAACTCCGTGGCGTGAAGGGTGGACCAAACTCTGCCGACAACTCCTCCGCGAGCGACGCCACCTCGTGAGCGTCGTCAGGCTCTGGGTCACTGGACGCCTGTGCCTCCTCGGGTGCTGCGACCACGGCGGCATCCTCGGCGACTTCGTCGGCGCGCTTGTCTACCTCGGCGTTCTTGGTCGCCACGACGTCCGCGGCTTCGCCTGCCCCAACGAGCGTCGTCATCGGGGGTTGGGCGTCGTCCGGCTCGGGTGAGGAACTCACGGTCCGAAGATACCGCAAAACGACGAGGGTGTGGGATACAACGGACGCGCGGCGACACCTGTTCCCGTGGGGGGCTATTCGCCGGCAGCGTTGGCAGCAGTGGCCGTGCCGTCCGCGGCCTTCTCATCCGCCGGGGTGTCGGTGGTCTCGCTGGGCTCTTCAACCGTGTCCTCGTCGGCCGGCTCCTCCCCAGGGGGGGGAGCCTGCGCATCCTTGCGCTTTTCAATGGCGATCCGGGCGCGCCGGGCGGCGTCGTGGTCCCACTGGGCGGCCTTGCCGTCGCCGTTGATGTCATACCCTATTCGGTCGATCTCCTCCCGCACGTAATAGGTAAACATGTCGGCACGGCCGTCGGCGTCCCGATCTGTCTCCATGCGAACGATGCGGCCCTTGTCGTAGAACCTCCATGTGTCAACGGCGCCATCGAGGTCGAGATCTTGCTCATCCTTAATCACGATCTCCGCTTCGAAGTACCGACCAAGATCGATGCGTCCGTCAAAGTCGAGATCAAACTGCTCACGGTCGATCTCACCTTCCGGGCCGTAATAGTAAAATGCGTCGAGTCGCCCGTCGAAGTTGAGGTCGGCCTGTTTGCAGCCGACGGTCTCGCCGTTCTCTCCCGTTTGATAAAGGGTGATGAGATCGGCGAAATCATCGTGGTTCAGGTCGACTTGAGAGACGCGCTTGCCGCTAGACTGGCAGCGGGAGTCATCGATGACCAGCGCTTGGAGGTTACCGTTGCCGCGCGCCGGTCGCGCCTCATCTCCCGGGATGTCGGCGGTGTCAGGCCCGCCGCCCGAGCTATCCGTCGCGCAGCCGCCCGACGTGAGGACCGAGTACGCGAGGATACCGGCCAAGCCCCGACCCAACCAAGGACGCTGGAGGCTACAGGCATGTCGTGATTCAACGCTCACCGTGTCATGCTAGGCCGAAGTGCGGGCGTCGGCAAGTTCAAGACGCCTGTGGTACTCAGCCACTTCTAGACCATGCCTAGCAAGCCCCCCACGCCCGCGGAGCGCGAACACATTCGTAGCTTCAGCATCATCGCCCACATCGACCACGGGAAGAGCACCCTGGCGGATCGTTTGATGGAGGCGACGGGGCTATTGACGGATCGCGACAAGGCGGCTCAGTACCTGGATCGAATGGACATTGAGCGCGAGCGGGGAATCACCATCAAAGCCCAAACGGTCCGCATGTCCCACACGGACGGTGACGGCGTGACCTACCAGCTTAACTTGATTGATACGCCAGGGCACGTGGACTTCAACTACGAGGTGTCGCGCTCCCTCGCTGCGTGTGAGGGGGCGCTCTTGGTGGTGGACGCGGCGCAGGGCGTGGAGGCCCAGACCCTGGCCAACGTCTATCTCGCGTTGGACCACGACCTGGAGATCATCCCTGTCATTAACAAGATCGATCTTCCCAGCGCCGATGTAGATCGGGTCAAACAGGAGATTGAGGAGATGGTAGGGCTCGACGCGGGATCCGCCATTTTGGTCAGCGCGAAGACAGGGCAGGGCATCGACGAGCTCCTCGAGGCTATCGTGACGCTGATCCCTCCACCCAAGGCGGATCCAAAGGCGCAGCTTGAGGCGCTCATCGTGGACTCGTGGTGGGATTCATACCGGGGCGTCATCTCGGTCATTCGCCTGTTCTCCGGCAGCCTGAAACCTAAGGATACGATCCGGTTGATGGCGACAGGAAAAGAGTACGACGTCACGAACGTCGGCGTCTTCGCCCCGGTGGCGAAGGACCTCAAGTGTCTCGAGGCGGGCGAGGTCGGCTTCTTCATCTGCAACATCAAGCAGGTCGCCGATTCCAAGGTGGGCGACACCGTCGTGTTGGCCGACAATGAAGACGCCAAGGCGCTCCCGGGGTTTCAAGACGTCCAGCAGATGGTCTTCGCCGGCGTGTTCCCGTCGGACTCTGCCGACTATGACGACCTGCGGGACGCGCTGGGAAAACTCAGCCTCAACGACGCCTCGTTCACCTATGAGCCAGAGACATCTGACGCCCTGGGCTTTGGATTTCGGCTGGGATTCCTCGGGCTTCTCCACATGGAGATCATCCAGGAGCGACTCGAGCGCGAGTACGATCTTGACATCATCACCACCGCGCCAAGCGTAAAGTATCGCGTCACGTGCAAAGATGAGTCCGTGCTGGTGGTGGAGAACCCCGCGCGGATGCCAGAGGTGGGCAATATTGAGTTCATCGAGGAGCCGATCATCCTCGCGCGGATCCAAGTCCCAGAGGGGCACCTCGGCTCGGTTATCAAACTCTGCCAAGAGCGTCGCGGCATGCAGCAGGATTTGGCGTACCTCACCGCGACTCGGGTGCAGGTAGTCTACGCGCTCCCCTTGGCCGAGGTTGTGTTTGGATTCTACGACCGCCTCAAGAGCGTCTCACGAGGCTACGCCAGCCTCGACTACGAGCCCGGCGGGTATCAACGGGCCAACCTGGTGCGACTGGATCTGATGGTCAACGGAGAGCGTGTCGACGCCTTGTCGTTGATCGCCCATAGAGACGCGTCCTTTCACCGGGGCAGGGACCTGTGCTCCAAGATGAAAGAAGAGATTCCGCGGCAGCAGTTTGAGGTCGCGATCCAAGCCGCCATCGGGACGAAGGTGATCGCCCGAACCACTGTCAAGGCGCTCCGTAAAAACGTGCTCGCGAAATGCTACGGAGGCGACGCGAGTCGGAAACGAAAACTCATCGAGAAGCAAAAGAAGGGGAAACGCCGCCTGAAAGCCGTGGGGAACGTGGAGATTCCTCAAGGGGCGTTCCATGCGATCCTAACGCTGGACTAGCAGACCGCTCCACGCCTGGCCTCGCTCACCATCGCCATGACCGACCCCCAGACCACGCACGATTCGACGCCAGGAGGAGCGCCCACACCCGGTCGCTCGGTGCGGCGAATCAAAAGTGACGCGACCTACCTTCAAAAAGAGGCGCGTCGAATCCTCAAGAAACACACGGAGAAACTGCCCGACCCGGTGGTCACCGAGATCCGAGCGTCGATCGCGGCAATCGACAACGCGCAGCGGCAGGGGTTGTTCACGGCCATGGACGCCGAATCGGAGCGACTTGACACGCTCCTCCAAGATCACGCCGCCTTCGCCCGGAAGTCGGCGCTGCGCGAAATCGTCGAGAATCTCTCAATCGCGCTGTTGCTCGCGCTCTCCATCCGCGCGTGTGTCTACGAGCCATTTCGGATCCCCAGCGGATCCATGATTCCCACGCTTCAAATCGGGGACCATATCTTCGTAAACAAATTCGCCTATGGCGTGCAGGTGCCCACCACAAACACGATCGTCGGTGAGGACATCATTACCCCCATCGGTCGCGGTGACGTCGTGGTCTTTCGATATCCGCTAGACCCCAAAGAGGGGGACTATATCAAGCGGGTGATCGGGCTAGCGGGCGATCACGTGCGCGTGCAAGGCCGAGAGATTTGGATCAAACCGAAGGGCAGCGACACGTTCACCCCGGTGCCCCAAACGCCTGATACAGACGTGTGCCTCGACGAGGATGGAGTGAGCGAAATCTCCGCGTGCGAGCGTTTCACCGAGACGCTTGGTGACCATGAGTATGTAGTTCGCTACATGAACTTTGGCGGCTTTGACAGCACGCCGATCGCTCCGAAACCTAAGACGTACAAGGTCCCAGAGGGGCACCTGTTCGTCATGGGGGACAACCGTGACCAGTCCAAAGATTCCCGGCTCTGGAGTTACCCCACGGAGGCGGTCGCGGCAGATAAGGTCCTTGGCCTCAAAGACCTTCGAGACATCAGCGAAGGTGACGCTGTGTTTGCAACTGCCCGTGCCGAGGGCGTGGACGACACCAGCGTGGACGAGGTTACCTACCATGGTCGCACTCGGGAGCCCGGCTTTGACCTCCGCGTAGATGTATGGCGGTCGTCACCCTTGGGGAGCGACGCGGTGTTCAAGGCGCTCGAAGGGCTCATTTCAGGCGCTCAAGAAATCACCGTGGGAGAGCTGGTCCGCGCCGGCACCAACCTTGTGGGGACTGAGCGAGCCGCCACGCTCGAGACGGGCGCGGAGATTGACCGGCTGGTCGTGGGCAGCGACGCGGTGCGCTGGTATGCGGCGTTCTATCTGCAGCCGGCGGACACAATCGTCAAGCTCACGTGCGGACGACGCAGCTGTCAAACGAGCGCGCAGTTGGCCGAGCGGATCGCCTACACAGTCCGCGAGTTCAACCAGGATCACGATCAATCGGCCAAGGAGCTCGTGAGCCTCGACCGTCGCGCGACCTACCAGGCGGACTGGATCGAGCGGGACGCGGTGGAGTCGCGCTTCAATGTCTCTGAGTTTCGGTCGCCCACCTATACCACCCGCGCGGACGGGAGTGACGTAGTCCGGCTCACCACGTGGCGGGGACGGGGCTTGGG
>JBDQGY010000275.1:0-4945 GCA_040265175.1 Nannocystaceae bacterium | reverse complement strand
GCCCGTGACGCCGCCCGTGCCCGCGCTGAGGAGATAACACGTGCAGCGATGGACTCCGCGGTGCTCCGGTTCTCATTGAGCCACTGCTCGAGCGCCGGTCGGATGCTGCCCTCCACCGCCGAGACCACCTCGGGGTTGTTGAGGCGGTTCTTTGTCTGAGACTGAAACTGAGGCTCGAGCACGTACACACTCAGCAGCGCCACCATCCCCTCGCGGATGTCATCAAGAGTCACCGCGACCCCCTTGGGCTCAAGTTTATGGGCTTGCATGTACCCACGGACTGCCTTGCCGAGAGCGTTGCGCAGCCCCTGCTCGTGCGTGCCTCCATCCGGCGTTGGCACCCCGTTGACGAAGGAGAAGCAACCATTCTCTGTGGACTCCGTCCACCCGAACGCGACCTCAAGTCGCGTGGAGTCGGTGCGTTCGAGATAGAAGTTGTTGGTGTGAATCGCCGCCTTTCCGCGGACCTGGATGAGCTTGCCGAGGTACTCGGAGATGCCCTCTTTGTGAAAGAAGGTCTCTATTTTTCGCGTGGCCTCGTCGTGAAACTCGATCTTAAGCCCCTTGTGCAGGTAGCTTTTGGACTCCAGACGTTCGCGCAACACGATCGGATCTAGGTGCATCTTGGCGCCGAACATCTCCGGGTCAGGGCGCAGATAGATCTCTGTTCCGCTGCTCCGCTTGACGCCGATCTTTTTCAGTTTGGCGACGACGACGCCGCGCTCAAACGCGACCTCGTGACGGGAGCCTCCGCGAGACACCCTGACCTCAAGACGCTCTGCGAGGGCGTTGGCGACAGCCGCGCCCACCCCGTGGAGCCCCCCCGAGTGCTTGTAGCTCGAGCCATCAAACTTACCGCCGGCGCCGAGCTTGGTGAACACCGCCACTACCGCGGGGATCTTGAGCTGTGGATGTTTGTCGATGGGGATGCCTCGCCCATTATCTTCGATGGTGATCCCTCGACGATCCGCGTCGATGGTGACCTTGATCTGCGTGGCGTGACCGTTGATGACCTCGTCCACCGAGTTGTCGAGGACCTCCCAGACGAGGTGATGCAGGCCATCTTTGTTGAGCCCGCCGATGTACATACCAGGCCGCTTGCGGACGTGATCCACCCCCTCGACGATCTGAATTGAATCGGCGTCGTACTTATCGGACGCCGCCCCCTTTTTCTTCGTCTTTTTCTTCGCCATCGCTGCTTATCGTTTCTTTCGGCGGGCCTTCGGCTTGGTTGAGGGCTCCTCTTCGAACACCGGGGGGGTAGGCACCGGATAGGTCAGCGCCTTCACCTTGCCGCGGCTCATGAGCGGACGCCCCTTGCCTCCGCGCCCGGTGGCCTGGCGGGCGCCCGACTTCAGCTTTTGGACGCCGCCGGTGGTCTTCGTGAAGCTGACGTTCATATGCCCAGGGAACGCCCCGACCAGCGGGTCATCCTTGTCGAGTTTAATCAGCGTGACCCCCTTGCCCGCGCCAGCGAGGAGATTCACCTCCATCACGTTCGCGCTGAGGAAGCGACTCGACTTGGAGAGCGCGCACACATCATCCTCCGCGTAGACTTGAAACACGGACAAGAACTCGTCGCCGCTCTTGAGCCGACCGAACAGCCTCCCTCGTGAGGTGCTGGGATCTTTGTGCGGCCACAGCGCGAAGCGCAGGGCCATCCCCCCGCGAGAGACCGCGATGAAGTGCGGATAGGGCTCTTCATACTCTTCGCCGAGATCTGGTTTCTCGTGGGCGAACTCCTCCATAAAGCGAGGGTCGGTGGTCGTGGCTCCCACCACGCGCTCCCCGTCTTTGAACTTAAAAAGCTGCTGCACGGGCACCCCGTGACCCGCCGTCGCGGGGACTTCGTTGATGCGGCACACGTAGGCGCTCCCGAGACTTGAAAAGAACACCACGCACTCGCGCGTGCTCCCTCCGAGGAGCGTCGCGATGGCGTCCCCCTCGCGAATGCGCGTCGTCTCGGGGTTAATCGAGCGCTGTCGCTTCACCCATCCATCCCTGGTGACCAGCACCACAGCGTCCTCGTCGGGGATAAAGCTCTCCGCTGAGAACTCCTCCGTGATGTCCTCGTCGCTGATCCGCGTGCGTCGCTTGTCTCCAAACTCGGACTCGACCGCCTGCAGCTCTTGCTTGACCGCCGCCCACTGCTTGGCCTTGCTCTTTAGGATCGCGCGAATCTTTTTAGCCTGCTTGCGCTTGTCTGCGAGTTCCTCACGTATCTTGAGGATCTCGAGCTTGGCGATTCTGTACAGGCGCGTGTCCAAAATGGCGTCGGATTGAATCTCCGAGAGCCCGAAGGTCTTTTGTAGTTTTTTTCCCGCGTCGGCGCGCCCTTCGGAGCGGCGAATGATCCGAATGGCGCGGTCAAGATCATCGAAGATGATCTCAAATCCCTCGAGGATATGGATGCGCGCCTCCAGTTTGCGCAAATCGTGCTCGAACCGCCGTCGTACCGTCAGGAGACGAAAATCCAAGAAGTGACGGAGGATTTCATGGAGACCGAGCCGCGCGGGCGCGCCCACCTCGGGGTTCTCCGTGGGGACGAGACACGTGAAGTCGATCTTCACAGTGGTCTGGAGCTTGGTGTGCTTGAACAAGTACGCCATGACAAGCTCTGGATCGATCTCGCCCTTCCCCGCGAGTTCACACTCCACGCGGATGTCGGTGGTGCTGAGGTCTTGGACCCCCACCAAAACCGGGAGCTTCTTTTTGACGATGATGTTGCCGATCTCCTCGACCAGGCTGCTCTTCTCTACCGCGTAGGGGATTTCGGTGATGACCAGCTTCTGGTTGCCCTTCTTGTCAACCTCCACCTTCCAGCTACCCCGCAGCTTGAAGGAGCCTTTCCCATCCTCGTAGGCTTTGCGAATCTCTGTGCGCGACGCGACCAGCTGGCCGCCGGTGGGGAAGTCGGGCCCTCGTACGCTCCCCATAAGTTTAGCCACGGACAATCCCGGCTCGTCGACGAGCCGAATACACGCCTTCACCACCTCAGAGAGGTTGTGCGGGGGGATGCTGGTGGCCATGCCGACAGCGATGCCCGTGCCTCCGTTCACCAGGATCTGGGGGAAGCGCGCCGGCAGCACGATGGGCTCTTTGCCTTGGCCGTCATAGGTCGGTCGAAAATCGACGGTTTCGGACCGGATCTCCGAAATCAGCTCGCTCGCGATCTTGGTGAGACGGGCCTCTGTATACCGATATGCCGCAGCGGAGTCGCCGTCGATGGAGCCAAAGTTACCCTGACCGTCGACGAGCGGGGCCCGCATCGCGAAGTCCTGGGCGAGCCGCACCATGGCGTCGTACACGGCGGTGTCGCCGTGCGGGTGGTACTTCCCGATGACATCGCCGACCACCTTGGCGCTTTTTCGATGGCGGGAATCGAAGGTCAGCCGAAGCTCCTCGAACATCGTATAGATGATTCGTCGGTGGACCGGCTTGAGTCCGTCGCGAACGTCGGGGATGGCGCGTGAGGTGATCACGCTGAGCGCGTAGTTGAGATACTTGCGCCGCGCGTGGTCGGCGAGGTCACCGCGAACGATGCCCCCCGAGCCTCCGGCGCCACCTTCAGAGGTCGTGCTGCGGCGCGCCGACGCGACATCCGTCGGCGTCGCGCCAACTGGTTCGATCAAGGAGAGCTTGAGTTGCATGGCGTTGGTCCCCCCAGGGCAGGATGCGGCGTCGTCCACGCGACCCCCTGGGCTGGTGGCTCACGCTACCCCTCAACGGCTATTTCCTCAAAAACTCGGACGGCGGGGCCACGGACGACTCCGCGGGGGCGCCGCAAAGGCCCGGCTTTTTCGGGACGACGCGAGACGTGGACAAATTGTCTCAATCCGTCGATTTTGGCGCTTTAGAGTCACTTTGAGGCGCTTCGGAAGCCTGAGTGAGCGCCCGTCGAACCGCCTGCTCCACCTCGATCTCCCGCGCTGGGTCGATCAGTTGAACGGTCACCAGGAGGCGCTGAGGCCCACTCAATGTGATCCCAGGTCGGTGTCGAATGGAGGCCCAGTGACTCAAGAAAACCGTGCGCTGTACCAGCGCCATCGCCTGTCTGGGCGTGCTCCCCGGCGGCAAGTCGACCTGCATCGTCACGGAGCGGCCGCCCTCTTCGCTGCGGCTGCGATGCACCGACGCGCGCATGAGGCGGCTGTACGGGACTACGACCTCTTCTGCCGACGCCGAGTGAATCGTGAAGGAGCGGAGCCCCACTCCAGACACGACCCCAGCGGTGCTCTCCACAGCGAGATGATCCCCGGTCCTCACGAGACCCCCCGCACGACAGATGATCCCGGCGGACACGTCACGCACCGCCTGCCACGAGAGCGCGAACCCGACGGCCAGTACGACAAGCAACAGCAGCGAGAGGTACGAACTTTGGGTGGTGATCACCATGTAGAGGGTGAAAAGCGTGAAGGAGACCGCGAACACAACTCCCACCGCGGAGAGGATGCGTCGCAAGCGGGTGGTCTGGAGCACCCGCGCCAAGATGACAAAGACCAGATACAGACCGAGTCCCACAGCCGCCAAACCGAGCAGAGAATCCGCCCCCGCCGCCAGCTCTTCGAGCCAGCCAGACAACGCCTCGCCCGTGCTCGGCACGACGCTCAGCACACCAGCCCCCTCGCGTGCAGGTAGCGCCAGATGGTCATGTACGCGAATTTAGAGACCTCAAACACCTCTGGAGAAGTCTCTTCCACCAAACCAGAGCGCACCAAGCCTCCAAGCACCTCCTCGACCGCGCGAGGATCCGCGTCGAGCAGGCTCCCGATTCTCGCCTTCGTGAGCGCGCGGTGCACCTCGAACGATACGAGCATCGCCTCTTCTTCCGGGGAGAGCTTGCCGACGAGCGTGTGAGGGATTCGTGCAGGGACCGTCAAAAACAGCGCCTCGCCTTCGACGCGGCTGATGGCGGCCACCCACGCGCGCAGGGCCTGCCCAATGT
>JBDQGY010000274.1:0-4996 GCA_040265175.1 Nannocystaceae bacterium | reverse complement strand
GTACGGAACCATTGGCAATTCGCCGGTTGCCTAAGTACAGATTGATGCCGAGGCCGGTCGCGCTGGCGATCTGCTGGAGTTCTCGTCGCTGTCGACCGAGATCGACCTCGCCTGCGAACAGGCGGTCATCTTGGCGCCGTAA
Source organism: Nannocystaceae bacterium (assembly GCA_040265175.1). GTDB lineage: Bacteria > Myxococcota_A > Polyangia > Nannocystales > Nannocystaceae > JAAZXR01. The sequence goes on along the minus strand of JBDQGY010000274.1, from coordinate 4,854 downwards.
CTCGCCATGGCCGAGCACGATCTTCTCGCAGAGCGCGGTGGCGTGGACCGCACGGTCCATGATGCGCCGGGAGAGGACCTCCCAGACAGAGACAAAAACCTCATCTTCTGATGCTGGCGCCGACACGTGGCTAGAGTGTAACGCCCCGCGCCGTGTTTGTGGTAGGCAACCCGCATGGTTGACGCCAACGACAGCGTAACGCCTCCCGGAGTCCTCCCTCCGAGGGTCCGAATCGCACCGAGTCCAACGGGAGACCCGCATGTGGGCACCGCCTACATCGGGCTGTTCAATTTCGTATTCGCGCGCCGGTGGGAGGGGTCGTTCGTGCTTCGTATCGAGGACACGGATCAAACGCGCTCGTCTCGAAGCTCTGAGGAGTCAATCCTTGGGGCCTTGCGATGGCTTGGGATCGAGTGGGATGAGGGGCCCGACGTTGGCGGCCCGCACGGGCCGTATCGGCAGTCCGAGCGGCTGCCCATGTACCGCGATGCGGTGGACAAGCTGCTTGAAGACGGCAAGGCATATCGTTGTTTTTGCTCCAAGGAACGCCTCGACGAGGTCCGCAAAATCCAGATGGCGGAGCGCAAGCCGTCCGGATACGATCGCCATTGCCGTGACCTGAGCGCGGAGGACTCCGCTGCGCGGGCGGCCGCGGGAGAGAACCACACCGTGCGCATGATGGTGCCGCTCGCCGGGACCACCGAGTGGATCGATGAGCTGCGTGGCACCCAGTCGTTCGAGAACCGACTCATCGATGATCAAGTCATTTTGAAGTCGGACGGGTTTCCTACCTACCACCTCGCGAACGTGGTGGATGACCACCACATGAAGATCACCCACGTGATCCGCGGGGAGGAGTGGATCTCGTCGACGCCCAAGCACGTGCTGTTGTACGCGGCGTTTGGATGGGAGTTGCCGCGATTTTATCACCTCGGGCTGCTACGAAACTCCGACAAGAATAAATCGAAGCTGTCGAAGCGAAAAAACCCTGTCTCGATTTTTCATTACCGAGACCTCGGCTACCTGCCCGAGACCTTCCTAAACTTCCTCGGCAACCTCGGGTATTCGTTTGGCGATGACCGCGAGCGGTTCACGTTGCAGGAGATGATCGACACCTTTGATGCGAGCCGTCTGTCTGTGGGGGGCCCGGTCTTCGACCCAGTGAAACTCGAAGCGTTTAACGGCGATGACATCCGCGACATGGACGTGGGCGACCTGCAAGAGATGTTGATGACGCACTGCTTCTCGCCAGAGCGGCTTGGCCCCATCGTGGCCCAAGCCCAGGAGCGGATCACCCGTCTCGACGACTTCTTGCCCTACGTGTCGTTCTTTTACGGGGGCGCGGTGGACTACGCGCAGGTCGCCCCCAAGCTCCGACTCAAGAAGCGAACTCGCAAAGAGGTCATCTCGATCATCGAGACGTTCGTCCAAGAAATTGAGGCGGATCCGGAAGCCAGGGGATTCGGCAAAGAGGCGCTCGAGCGCTACGCGCGGGAATTTTGCGAGCGCCATGGTTGGAAGACGAAGGAAATCTTCACCCTCTTACGTCTCGGGAGTACCGGCCGTACGGCGGCGCCGCCGCTCTTTGACACCCTGGCGATCTGCGGAAAAGACAGGGTTCGAATGCGACTCCGGGGACTCGTCGCCTACTTAAAGACGATGGACGACTGGGGCGGCGAGGCCGCGCCCAAGGGCTCCTAGAAGTCCTCGACTACAGTCGCTAACGGAGTAGTCGTCCCTCCACGCCCGGGGCCTTGATAAGCGCCCCGGACCGGGCGCCGAGCGCCGCCAGTTTCTGCGCGAGCGGGCCCACTGTTTGGAAGTCCCAGTGGGACAACCGAAGGCCGAAAAGACGGAACGACGCCCAGTCCTCGTGAGGCTCGTCGTCGGCATCGATGGAGAGGACGTTGCCTGCACAATAAGACGCGCCGGGGCGATCTTCGAACGCGGCAAACAGTGCTCGGAGCCATCCCACGGTGGGGACAACCTGGGGATCGACGACCGCGACGAGGGGGGCGCGCGCACGCTCTATTCCCATCGCGAGGGCATCATCGAGGCTCGCTTCTCGGGTGAGAAGGACGACCTCGATGGCGCCCTCGACAGCGGCGAGGAGGGAGGTCGTTTCATCAAAGGACCCGCGGTCGCATACGATCAACTCCCAAGACGGCGCCTCGTCGTCACCGGCGAGAGCGGTCAAGAGCCGCCAGAGCGGGCGCGCCTGATCTTGCGACGGAACAATGACGGAGACTTGAACCGCTTTCGGCGGTGACGCCGGCTGCCTCGCGAACAAAACCCACTCCACGTCGCCCGCGCGCACCCGCGAGATTTTTGTGAGCTCTTCATGGGAGGGCAGCGAACTCACGTCCAACGGGATTGAGATCGGCCGCTGGACGAGCAGCAACGCTGTGGGCGCGCAGATCGCCATCGCCTGCGCGAACTGATCCGCCTGGCACACGACGAGGTCGTAGGGCTCGACGCTGCAGGCGCCGGGGACATGTTCCTTTACCCACGCTGCCGCCGTGTTGGCGGAAGACATGTCGAGGAACGAGACGGCGTGGAGGTCCGCGCGTATGGATGCGAGGATCGCCTCGAGCACTTCATCGGAGGAGTTGGACAACCCCGTCATGGTCGCTCGTGCTCGCCTAGCCCGCAAGAGGAGCGTCAGAAAGACTCAGCGGACTGCGCTTGGCTTCAAGTTCAACCCCCTACATTTTTGAGGTGGGGTCTGCGGTAATCGCTTCGGGCTTCCCGCCGAACGGGCCTGCTCTCCCACGAAAAGAGACGGACCCCTGGTTGAACGATGTAGGTAGAACTTCTGGCTGTTGCGCAGCCCGCTAAAGAGAGACTAGCACAGCATGGCCAGCGTCAAGTCATCGCTGGCCGAGTGGTGAACGATTCTCGAGAACGGCCGGCATGCCGCTCTGTTTCGAGTCACTCCTGGGGTTGGATGCCAAACAAAAAAGCGAGTCTTTTAGAGAGAATGGAGAGCGATCCATCAAGGAAGATCCAAAACGCGACATGCGCCGCGATCATTGCGAGGAGGAGAGATGACGGCGCGCGAAGCAGGTGTGGTAGGCGGGCCCACAATGGATCAAGGACGTAAGAGAGGCATGTGTGGCCGAGCAACACCAGCGTCGCGAGGCGTTGCATCCGGTTCACAGCGTCGTCGGTTGAGGTGGTCCACAGCCACAGCGCGCCTGTCCCGAGGAGGCCTGCTCCGAGGCACGGGAAGATCCACTGCCCCGCGCCGCCGGTGGGCTTGACCACCTGCAATGACCAGAATCCCACGAGCAGCAGGGTGCTCGCTCGCACGCGAAGAAGGGCTCCTTGGACTCCCATGGGGGATGTGAGAGCGGCGAGGGCGAGCGACCATGCGCAAAGGAGCCACGGGAGGAGGGGAGGCACGGGGCGCGGCCACACCGAGAGGGTGACAGCGCCGAGGCCTTCGACGCAGCGAGCCGGGGCTTGGAGCAGATTCAAGGCAAAGGGCCACGAGGTGCACCACGCGGGGGCGAGCGGGGCGAGCGTGAGGCAGGCGAGGGCGAAGGCCGCGGACAGGGCGATCAGGGGCCTGGGGCCGAGCGGTCGCTGACTGTCGGCGACGAGCCCGCCGCGAAGGTGCGGTCCGCGGAGCGCGAGGGCAGCAAAGACGAGGAGGAGCGCGATGGCACCGGAGGCCCTCCAAGGTGGCGCCGGCTGGTTCCCGTGAAACGTCACGGGGAGGTTCAGCGATTCCTTCCCAAGGCGGAACGACAGGGACGCTTGGCCGTCACGGTAGCGGCGGTATCCGGCGCCAGGTCGCGTCTCGTCGGTGACAAATCGATTGGGGTTAGCGCGGACACGAACCGAGACCTCGGCGCCCGACGCGATCGGCGAGGGGCCTTGAATCGACGGGACAAATGAGCTCCAGTCCTCTCCCTGCATCCGCAGGTCGGCGAGGGCGCGCGGTCGGCGGTCCTCATTGCGAATACGGATTGTGGCCGCGGGGGCGTCCCAGGCGAGGTGGAGGGATGAAGGGATGACCGCAGTGAGCCTCGGACTCGGTGACGGGATGGTCTCTCGCTCTACCAAGGAAGTCGCCGGTGCCAACCAGAGTGTCCACACCCCCAGGAGGCCCAGGCACGCCAACAACCACGGGCGCGCAGCGTCCCGCACAGCGCCGCCCGAAACGTAGGGCGGCGGCGTGGCACGCGGCGGTTGGCGCGACGTGCTCGTGCACGACCAGGTGAGCGCGGCAAGGGTCAAGAACACGAGTGTGCGGTGGCCTGAGGGGTCTGCGAGAGAGCCGATCGACCCGGCGACGATGAGGAGGAACAGCGCGAGTGCAAGTCGGCGTAGCGCGCCCGGAGAGGCGTCGTCATCGGCGGCGGGCGAGCGGGGGGGCACCCAATGTCCACGAAACCAAATCACCCCTGCGGCGAGGAGTCCTAGGCTTGCCAGGAGCAGCGCGGCGGCGAGAGCAGCGAAGGAAGAGTGCATCGATGGGGGTGGGCGAGCGTCGAGCGCGGGTCAGCTCGTCGCCTCGATCGCCATCTCGAACATCTCATGCTCTTCGGGGGTGCGCGGTGCGAGTGTGACCCGAGCGGGATACTCGCCCTTGTAGGCCCGCAGCTGACTGGTGATCGCGCGGGCTGCCTCCGCCCCCGGAATGCCCGCATCGAACGCGCCCATCAAGGGCATGGCGATGGAGGTGAATCGTCGAGCTTCGCAGGCGACCATGACGGCAGACGCCGCGCGGAGCACGTCCTCCACTTGCACGCTGCCCCCGGGCTGGTCGGTGTTGGGGACATGAATGAGATAGTGCGCCCTCATATTCCCCGCGGAGGTCACGAAGGCGGCACCCACGGCCAATGG
>JBDQGY010000273.1:0-5103 GCA_040265175.1 Nannocystaceae bacterium | reverse complement strand
GGTCTGCGAAGACACTCGGGTAGAAGAACAGGATCGCCGCGCAGGCGGCGGTCCCCGTGACGGCGACGACGATCGGCCATGGCGCTTCCCCATGAGGGGCGCTAAGGGCGGTCGAGTCCTCGTCGGAGGCCGCAGGTGTGGGAGGGGGCGCGCGGAAGAACGCGCGGTAGATAATGGGCAAGAAGTACGCGGCGTTGAGCAGGGTGGAGACGACGAGGACGCCGACCGCGAAGTATTGTTCCGTCGTCCAGGCGGCTCCCAACAGCATCCACTTGGAGATGAACCCGGCGGTGGGCGGAAGTCCGATCATGGAGAGGCAACCAATGGTGAAGGCTCCCATCGTGAAGGGCATGCGCCGCCCGATGCCGTCCAGTTCGCTCACCTTGGTCTTGTGAGCGGCTGTGTAGATGGAGCCCGCGGCGAAGAACAACGTGATCTTGCCAAACGCGTGCGCGGCGATGTGCATGGCAGCGGCCATCATGCCGAGCGGGTTGAGCATGGCCGCGCCCATCGTGATGTAGCTGAGCTGACTCACCGTGGAGTAGGCGAGGCGGCGCTTGAGGTTGTCTTGGAAGAGGGCAATGAACGAGGCCGTGACCACGGAGATCCCGGCCGCGTACAATAGCCATCCCCCTTGACCAAACTCGGCAAGTTTGTCAACGCCGATGAGGTAGGTCGAAATTTTGCAGACCGAGAACACGCCGGCTTTCACCACCGCCACCGCGTGCAGCAGGGCGGAGACCGGCGTGGGCGCCACCATCGCCGCCGGGAGCCAGCGGTGGAACGGCATGAGGGCCGCCTTGGCGATTCCGTACATAAACAAAAAGAAGATGAACCCAAACAGCCACGGGGGGACCGACCCGTCTGCGAGGGCCTCGCCAAAGACTCCCCCATGCACGAAGTCGAGGGAGCCCGTGTACATCCAGGTGCCGACCATCGCGGGAAGCATCAGCAGCACCGAAGCGCTGACCAAGATCCCCAGATAGGTCCTGCCGGCCCGCACGGCGGCGGGCTTGGGCGCCTTGTGCGTCACCAAGGGGTAGGTCACCAGCGACAAGGTCTCGTAGCACATGAACAAGGTGAGCATGTTCGCGGAGAACGCGATGCCCATCACCGAAGCGATCGAGAGGGCGAAACACAGATAGAATCGGGTCTGGTGGGACTCTCGGTTACCGCGCATGTAGCCGATGGAGTAGATGGAGTTCAAGATCCATAGCGCGGAGGCGATCAAGGCGTAGATCATGCCAAGAGGCTCCACGTGAAATGCGAGCGGGATCTCGGGGAGAACGTGCAGCACCTCGATGGTTGGGGAGGGACCCTCGAGGGCGGCGGGAACGAGCGCCGCGACCGCTGCGAGCAGGCACCCCGCGGTGATCAGCGTCACCGCTTCGCGCAGGTTACGTCGGGCGCCGGTGGCGACGATGAGCGCGCCGCCCACCAAGGGGATCGTGATGGCGAGCAGCGGAGACGATTCGATCATGTCGCACCTCCAATGAGGACCCGGGCGGCGTACTCGGCGAGCCGGCCCGTCAGCTCTGCGTCCACGCCCAAGATCACGGAGGCGGAGGCCAAAATCCACATGGCGATGAGCATGGTGAACGGCGCCTCTTCCACGGGCACGCGCTTGTCCGGCTTCCTAAAGTAGATGGCCTCGATCACTCGCCACACGTAGACGATGGAGATGAGGCTCCCCGCCAACACCACCATCGCCAGCCACCACTTGCCGTCGTGGAGCGCCCCCGAGATCAAGTAGAACTTGGAGATGAAGCCCGATGTGAGGGGCATGCCAATGAGCCCCAGGCCGCCGATGGTGAAGGCGGCCATTGTCGCGGGCATCCGCCGACCGAGGCCATAAAAGCTCTTCAAGTCGGCATTGCCCATGCGCAAGACCACGGCGCCGCAGGCCATGAACATGGCGCCCTTGGTGACCGCATGATTTAAGATGTGGATCACGCTCGCTGCCACGCCCGACTCGTTCGCCATGGAGAACCCCACCACGATATATCCAAGCTGCCCCACCGAGGAGTACGCCAAGATCTTCTTCACGTTGGTGGCCTGCGCCGCGCGGATGGACGAGACAATGATCCCCAAGGTGCCGCAAAACGCCATGAGGGCGAGGGTGGCGGAGGAGTCGTAGATGCTGCCGAACAGCGTGAAGATGAAGCGGAATGCCATGTACACGCCCACCTTGGTGGCGGTGGACGCGACCAGGGCGGACACGGCAGAAGGCGCGAAGGTGTAGGCGTTGGGTAGCCACAGGTGCAGCGGCCACATGGCCATCTTAAGCCCGAGTCCGACGGTGATAAAGGTGAAGCCCACCAGGATCGTTCGATTCCCGGCGAGGTCGCCCTTGGCCTTCATGAGCATCAACTGCTCATGCATGTCTGCCATGTTCAAGGTGCCCGTGAGCATCAGCAGGTAGCCGATGCCCAGCAGGATAAACGTGGCGCCGATGGACCCCAGAATCAGATACTTGAGACTCGCGGTCAGGGCGCGTCTGTCTCGATACTTGCCCATCGCGATCAGCGTGTAGACCGTCAACGAGCTGATCTCGAGCAGGACGTAGATATTAAAGGTGTCCGCCGTGGCGCAGATCCCAACCATGCCGCTGATGGCGAGGAGCCAGATCGAGTAGAAGAAGTTGTGTCGGTCCTTTGGGATCTCATCTTCCACGCTCGATTTTGCGTAGATGGTGGAGACGAAGGCGAGCAGCGCGACCACGAGGATCACATAGGCGTTGAGGGCGTCGATCTCGTAAGCGATGCCGTATTCGGCAGGCCACCACCCGATGAAATAGGAGATGGTCTCCTGGGGGGACTGGCGCACGAGCTTGACCATCGACAACGCGAGGAAGACCTCGAAACCGGTGACGAGCGCCGACCAGATCCAGGGGGCGGGTCCACGTCGCGGCATCAGGGCGGCGAGCAGGCCTCCAAACAGGGGGGTCAAGACCAGCAAGACCGGGAGATGGGGGATGAGCGCGTCCATCTTAGCGGGACATCAACTCCTCTCGGTGCTCGATGGCTTCCTCAATCTCACTGATCTCGTCGGCTTCTACGGTCCCGTAGAGGCGTTTGATATTCATGATGATCGCGAGCGCTACCGACAGCGTACTGACCCCGACGACGATGGCGGTGAGCATCAATACGTGCGGGAGGGGGTTGTCGTAGGGGCCCGGGTCTTTCGTGAATCCGTCCAAGATGGCCTCCCACACGGGGGCCCGCCCCGGCGTGCCGTCGGGAGCGCGATAGACGGACATGGTGATGTAAAACAAAAACACGCCCGTTTGGAACAGCCCGAGCGAGATCGCCTGCTTGACGAGGTTACGCTTGGCGATGACACCGTAGAAACCAACCATCATGATCGCCACCGCGATCCAATAGTTGAACAGCCCCAAGCCCTCCATTAGTCCGTCACCTTCACATTCTCACGCTTGCTCCGCATAAACCGTGGCTCTGTAATCGTCACGTAGATTGTGATGAAGACGCTGGTGACCGTGATGCCGACGCCATACTCCACCAACGTCATCCCGAGCGCCTCTCCCTCCGAGGGGTGGGCGGGGTTGAGCGCTGAGTAGTCGAGGAAATTACTTCCAGAGAGGAGGTTGTGAAGTCCGACTCCCGCGTACAGCAGGACACCCGCCGCCATCAGGAAGTCCGTGACCCGGGAGGGGATGCGCTCGACGAGGCGCGAGGCCCCAAAGACGAGCCCGTAGAAGATGAACGCGGCGGCCATAATCACGCCCCCTTGAAATCCGCCGCCGGGGCCGAGCTCACCGTGCGTAATGACGTAGACGGCGAACATGATGATGAACGGCACCAGGAGCTTGCAGGAGACCCGCAGCACCGACTGGTGCTCGATAAGTCGGGGCGCTTGGAACGCGCCGGTTACGGGGTGACGCCGGCTCATGTCTCTCCCTTGGGCGCGTCGTCAGGCTCCGCGCTCGCGCCCACGGCGGTGTAGCTGCGGGTCGGCGGTTGGGGCACAGGGGCGACCGGGCGAGGCGTCTGCACGTCGCGCTCGCGCTCGCGCTCGTCCCAGGCCTCGACGATGTCGTCGGCACGTCGCCGGAGCAACAAAACAAGCGAGATGCCGGCGGTAAAAATCACGGCGGTCTCGAACATGGTGTCGAACCCGCGGTAGGCGGCGAGGAGGCTCGTGACGGTGTTGGGAACGTGCCCATTAAAGTCGTCCCGGGGGTGCGGGTGCGCGGGATCTGGAGGATCCATGCCGAGGGGCGGGCGCCCCGGTACTTTTCCCACCTGTTGGGCGAGGAGCTTGGGCACCCGGTGCTGGTGGATCGGGGCGTGGGGATCGCCGAAGTCTGGCATATCGAGGGTCCCGTAGATGAGAAGTCCGCCGGTGAACAGCACGACCGCCGCCGCGCGAAGATCAAGAGAGGGGGTGCGACGAGAGAGACGACCCGTCGCCGAGATGGTCCCGAGCAAGAGCACTGTGGTAGCGCCCGCCCCGACGGCGGCCTCGGTGAATCCCACGTCCAGGGCGTGCATATTGGACCACACGAGGGCCATGAGCAGGCTGTAGATGCCGGAGAGCATGGTCGCCGCGAGCAGGGACCGCACGCGTACGATGGCGACGGCTGCGACGAGCGCGAGCGTCAGCAACAGCACGTCGAGGATGAGCACCTCGTTCACGGACGGTCCTCCTCTTTCGCCACGAGCCACGAGGCGCTCGCGGTGACTGGATTGTGGTCGATGTCTTTTTCGAGCACGCCTTCGGTGTCGCCGGGCTTGAGCCACGGGCGCAGGCCCTCTCTCCAGGCCGCGCGCACCAACGCGTGGGTTGACGTGGGCGCGGTGATAAACAGCACCGAGGAGATGATCGCGAGCTTCAGCGCGATCCATGGGTCATCGCTCGCGATGCCGAGGCCTCCGAGGATGAGCAGCTGCCCGAGCGCGTCGATCATGCCCGCAGGGTGAACTCGCGAATAAAAGTCTGGAAAGCGCGCGACGCCCAGGGCGCCGGTGAACACGACGAAGGTGCCGACGAGCACGGGGGCGATGCCGATCCACTCGAGGGCGGTGGCGACGGCGCCAGGCTCGAAGCCCGTGAGTTCCGCGATGGGGCCGCTGAAGCTAGGAG
>JBDQGY010000272.1:0-5113 GCA_040265175.1 Nannocystaceae bacterium | reverse complement strand
TACGCTGCAGCATCACCAACACCGCGTCACGCTAGCGAGCGATGGCGAAGAGGCCCTTGAGATCCTCGAATCGATGGTCCCCGAGCTCATCATCCTTGACCTCTCGTTGCCTAGGATCGACGGCTGGACGGTCGCCAAGAGCGTCCGCTCTTCATCCAGCGAATCCCTGGCCAAGGTCCCGATCATCGCCGTGACCGCACACGCCATGAAGGGCGATCGCCAGCGTGCGCTTGAGGCAGGGTGCGATGAGTACCTCTCCAAGCCTATCTCGCCGCGAGAACTCGCCCGCAAGGTCGCCGCGATGCTGCTCGCCCGCCGCTCATAGATGGCCCACCACCCCCCTCCCCTGGCCGAAAACGTCGGCTACCCCTCGCTCAGGTTTCTGGAGGGCGCGCCGGTCTCCCGATACTGCCGACTACGACGCGATAAACGGGCCGCACGGAGAACCACGTCTGTCTCGGGTCTTCACTTGATCGATCCGGGCGTGTCACCTACGATTCGCTTAGCGCATGACCGCACGGCTCATACAACTTGGCGACGCAGAACGTTCCTTTGAGCTGAGCGCATTCAGCACCCTCGGTCGTCATCCAGACAACACGGTCCAAGTGATGGATCGCATCGTCTCGAAAGAGCACGCGAGGATCACCCTCGGCGGAAACGGCGCGTACGTCATCCGCGATGTAGGGAGCCTCAACGGCACCTTCGTGAACGAGTCAAAAATTGACGAGCACATTCTTCAAAATGGAGATGTGCTCTCCCTCGGGAGCACAAAATTTCGGTTTGAGGGCGGCGACGCCCCCCGGAAAGAGCTCAAACAAGTAAAAATCGGCGGCAATGATTCCCACTCCGAGGTGCAAGGGAGCGTCAGCGCGACACTCCGCTTCGCCCCCGCCGCCGAAGTAAAGGATGAGGCGGTCTTACGAGCCGACTACGAGAAGCTCCGCATCGCCCATGAGCTCTCTCAAAAGCTCGCGGTCGACACCGATCTCGACCGCATTCTTCAGCAGATCGTCGATGAGACCTTCCAAATCATCTCGGCAGATCGCGCCGTCATCTTACTAAAAGACCAAAATGATGAGCTTCAGGTGCGTCACGTCCGTCAAAAACGGGACGACGAGATCAAGCTCTCGAAAACCATCCTCGGCGAAGTCGTTCGAAACCGCACCGCGGTCCTGTCTTCTGACGCCATGATGGACGATCGGTTTAAGACCGCCAAGAGCATCATCATGCAGGGGATTCGCTCGACCATGACGGTCCCTCTTCTCATGAAGGAAGAAGTGCTCGGTGTCTTTCACGTTGACTCGAGTCTGACCTCGGGGGCGTTCACCCAAAAAGACCTTATGCTCATGTCTGGTGTCGCGACCCAGGCCGCCATCGCCATCCAAAACTATCGCCTGGCGAAGAAGATTGAGGAGGAGGCAACGGCTCGCGCCCAGTTCCAGCGCTTGGTGTCACCAAATCTGGTCGATCAGATCGTGAGCGGCGCCCTCGACATCAACCAAGGAGGTTCGCAGCAAGAAGTCACGATGCTCTTCGCCGACATTCGAGGCTTCACAGCTATGAGCGAGCGCCACACGCCCGAAGAGATGGTGGACACACTGAACGCGTACTTCGAGGTGATGGTGGACGTCCTCTTCCGCCATGGTGGGACCCTCGACAAGTACGTGGGCGACGAGATCATCGGCCTGTTCGGCGCCCCCGTTGCCCAGCCCGATTCGCCGCTGCGCGCCGTGAGATGTGGCCTCGACATGCTCCGGGCGCTGGACGAGCACAACCGTATGCGCGCGGCGGAAGGCAAAGTCGACATCCAAATTGGTATCGGCATTAACACGGGCCCGGTTATCGCAGGCGCTATCGGCTCAAGTCAGACCCTGCAATACACCGTCATCGGAGACGCCGTGAACACCGCCGCGCGACTTTGCGGCGTCGCCCAAGCGGGTGAAGTGATCGTCAGCGAATCCACCTTCTCACCGCTCAAGGACCACGCCATCGCAGAAACAAGAACGCCGGTGACCGTGAAGGGGAAATCCCAGCCTCTCCCCATCTGGCGCGTCACCGGCATGCACGAGCACGCGCCGCCTCGTCAGTGAGGTCAGCGCCAACCTCATCCACGGCCTCGTCGTTTGACCGCGTCCGGATGCGCCGCCTCTCTCCCGTGAAACTCCGTAGGGAGCGGCGACAAAAAACGCTCGCCGTGGCCACGATGTTCGGGCCATAAAGACAAACGAGGAGGTCGTCGTACGACAACCCCCTCGTCTTTCTCCTCGAAAGAGGAGGAACTACTTCACCTGGAGACCGAGGGCCTTGCGGGCCTCGAAGAAGTCCTCCGAGATGGAGTACAGCAGCAGCTCTTTGATCTTGTCCTTCGGTGTGAGCATCGCACCAAGCTGCTGCTGCTCTTGAGACACCATCTGCGCAGCGATGGCGAGGTCGCCACAAAGCAGCAGACCCACGCGGTAGCAGCTGAGCTCCGCAGCGCTCGCCCATTGCTTCACATCCAAGGTGCCGCCAGCGTCGATGAAACGCCCCACAGTCGCCTTGAGCATCTCCATCTTTGCGGGGTCGAGGTATCGGCTCATGGTCTTGGCCAGGGCGTCGATCTCGCGATCCTTGTTTGGGACCTTGCCAGCGATGACCAGCGCCGCCGTAAGCACCTTCTTCAGCTCTTCTGGCGAACGACCGAGCGCTACGTACGCGTAGTGCGGGAACCAAACGTCCATCATGTGACGTCCGAGTGAGAACGCCAGGTGTTGTTCGGTGCGTCCTCGCAGCAGCCCACTGAAGACGATCATCGCGGGCTGCGGTCGATCACCCGCCCCCTTGAAGTTCCGCAGCAAGAGATCGCCCGGATCCTTCGGCCGCTGGTAGACATCCGGCTGCGTCACTTGGACAACATCTCGGACGTAGTTGGCGACCTGAGAGAACAGACTCACGTCGACCGTGATGTCGACCTTGGAGCTCGCGTCGATGGTCGACGGTATCTCTTTGGCGTAGGTCACGGCGAGCGGCGCCGCGAACAGCCCCAAGATGTTCGTGAGGTGCACGTTTTGTTGCGGGTGCAACACATGCCGTTGCAGGACCGACTCGCTCAGCCGCTGTCGGGCACGCACGAAACCTTCTGTCCGTGATGCGTTGAACACCGCCTGCTCATCCGCGTTCGCCTTCTTCAAGAAGACGAGCGCCGCAGCCACGCTGAACGCCTTATCCTTGGCGCCCATGAGCTGATAGATCTGGAACAACGCGCGATAGCTGTCGACGCGGAAGGGCTCCTTCGCGATCAACACCTGATGCGCTCGCACCGCCTTCGGACCGAACTCAGCGGCGTCGTGCTCCACGAGTCGATCGTACAGCTCCGAGAGCACGACGCTGAACTTGACCTGTCCGGGATCGAGCTTCGCCGCGATCTCGAACGCGGCCGCTGCCGACTTGAAGTCATTGAGTCGTGAGCGATAGATCTCGCCAAGGTCCTCCCAAAGCTTGAGCTGCAGACCCTCTGCGCCCGAGCCAGGTAGACGCTTCAACATCTTGCGATAGTTGCGCTCCAGGGTCTTCCAGTCCTTGGTCGGCGTGACCATCGTAGCGATGGCCTCAAACGCCTTCAGCATGCTTGGGTCGTCATCAAGCGCGGTGTTGAACCGGTCGATCGCCTCATCGTGATCTTCGAGGTTGTCACGCAGCAGCACGGCCGCTGTGTAGTTGTACTTCGAACGTCGCGCAGGCCGCTGCTCGATCTCCACGATGCGATCGATGATGGAGATGGAGTCTTCCCACTCTTTGCCCCGCGTGAACAGGTCGAGCAACTTGTGGAGCAGCGGATAATCGGTCGGCCGAAGATCGAGCGCCTGGTAGAGCGCCTCCGAAGCTTTCTTGGTGTTGCCGAGGTTGCTGGCGTACAGGTCCCCGATCTCATTGAACAGCGCGAACTGCTCATCGCCATCGGCGACCTCTGCCAACGCACGTTTCGCCTCGATCACGCCCTCCCAATCCTCGGACTTCTCATGAAGCTCGATGACGTTGGTGAGGGTCTCCGTGGCGTTCGGATCCACCTCAAGAGCCTTCTCAAAGTAGTTGAGCGCCTTTCGGTCTTCGCCCTCAGTCTTCTTAATCGCGCCGAGGCGATGGTAGACCAGCACGGTGTCCTCGTCAGACTGCGTGTCGCGATGCTGCACCAGAATTGTCTGGTAGAGCTTGAACGCTCGCTCACGATCGCCGCTGTGGAAATTCACATCCGCCAATCCAAAGAGGACGTCACGACTCGTCGAATCGAGCTCGTAGGCGCTGTGATAGAACTCCAGAGCCTTGTCGTTCGCGGACATGGCCAGCGCGCACTTGGCACCGCTGAGATACATCTCCAACATATCATCGTCGGAGTGCTCAAGCTGAGCGGCCTTGCGCGCCAGCATCTCGTAGATCGGGAGCGCCTCTTCGTTGCGCTCATCTTCCACGTACATGGCTGACAAACGGAAGCCCACCTCGAGGTGCTCAGGATCCACCTCCATCACGAGCGCGTACATCTCGACCGCGGACTCTCGATCGGACAGCTCCTCCACAAAGATCGTCCCAGACTCAGCGCCAAAGCGCGTCTTCTCGTAGTTGTTGGCGGCCGCCTCGGAAGCGGTCTTCAGGGTTCGCGCCGCCTTGAGCCAATCCATGCGCGCTTTGTAGAGGTTCGCGAGAACATCCAAAGCGGGCACGTAGGCTGGATCGATCGCCAACGCGTCGTTGAGACGAAGCTCAGCTGCTTCTTGATCCTCAAGCTTACCGAAGTAGACCCGACCCATGCGGGTGAGTAGTTCCACCCGAGCCTCAGGCTCACGGTTGAGTTCAACGAGGCGCGCCATGGTCTCCACGGCACCCATCCAATCCTCGATCTGCTCTTGGAGTCGACTGAGCGAGTTCGCGGCATCGAAGTGATCCTCATCAAGCTCGAGGATCTCGCGGAAGGTCTCGATCGCCCGATCGACGTCTTCGATCTCTTTCTCGCACACCTGGCAGCGAGTAGGACCCTTGAGGAGGCATGGGTTATCTGCTCCTCTGATGTTGGCCTTTATCTGGTCTACGAAGTCGCTAAAGATCCCCTTCAACTCCGCAGACAGCGGTGCTGCAGTGGTAC
>JBDQGY010000271.1:0-5152 GCA_040265175.1 Nannocystaceae bacterium | reverse complement strand
CGTTAAACCCGTCGATGAACTCCTGGGCCGCGGCCGGCGGGGTCGCGCCTTTTCGAAGCGCGAGGTCATGGACCCACAGGGCAAAATATAACTTGAGGGGAGACGGCAGATCATGGCGCATCGCCTGCGCAAAGATCTCAGAGGCCTCGCGCATAAGCCCATGCGTCACGGCTAAAATGAGCGGCTCCGCGTAGGTGAGGGGGCGGTTGGGTGCGGTGGAGACCGCGTCGCGGAAGTCCTGCATGGCGAGCTGTGTCTCTCCCGCGAAGAACAGCACCCGCGCGCGCTCGGTCAGCCAAAACGCGCGCAGGAATTCGTCGAGGTTGGGTTGGGCGAGCACGAGGTTGAGCGTCTCGAGGGCGGCCCGGAGGCTCTCTCGTGCGCGCTGCTCGTCACCGCTCCATACGGCGATTTCTCCAAGCTGGCTGTTCGCCCGGATACTCCATCGTAACCGCGCATATTGGTCGTCAAAGGGCAAGACGAGCAGCGACTCATACGACGAGGAGGCGTCGGCGTACCGGGTCTCTTTGAGCGCGATGGTCCCGAGCAAATCGACCGCGCGAGGCTGCGGCTCAAGCGCGAGGGAGCCCTCAAGCAAGGTTCGCGCCCCGGCGATGTCACCGGCGTCGTACAAGGACTCTCCCACGGTGACATAAGCGCGAGGGAGCCCCGGCTGTACCGGGCGGTCCTTCCACAGATCCATCGCCTCGCTGTGGAACTTCTCAAGGCGCTTGAGCATCACGAGCGCCTCTTGGGGATCTTCTTCGGCGACCCGCTCCAACTCTCGTTGCTCAAGCATCGCAACCGCAGCCCAGGCTTCGAAGATATTTTGACCCTCACGGAGCGTCTCGCGGTAGCGCAACAGTGCCGCCGCGTTGAGTCCCCGCTGCATCAACCCCTCGGCGATCGCGAGGTGGGCCGCGGCGCTCGAGTCGCCTGCGCGCAGCATCCGTCGGGCGAGCACGTCCACGATTCCCAATCCTTGACGCACCGCGTGGTCGGGCAGGTCGTCCTCGTCACCTGGTCGAAAGTATCGGATGAGCTCCGTGAGGGCGGCGGAGGCGCGGGGGCCGTTGCT
Source organism: Nannocystaceae bacterium (assembly GCA_040265175.1). Classification (GTDB taxonomy): domain Bacteria; phylum Myxococcota_A; class Polyangia; order Nannocystales; family Nannocystaceae; genus JAAZXR01. The sequence goes on along the minus strand of JBDQGY010000271.1, from coordinate 4,074 downwards.
GGCGCGGTCAATGACGTCTCGAAGCTCCTTCGACGCGGGATCCCCTGCGTAGGTGTCGAGGGCGCTCGCTGCCTCGTCGAGTCGGCCGGCGCGCAGGAGAGTGCGTGCGATGAGGTATCCGGAGAAGGTGAGGCGATGCTGAGAGTCGGGATCGGTCAAGAAACTCTGCTCGCGGAGTTTCTTGGCAGACTCGTAGCCGCGCAGGTAGATGCCGGTGAGCTGGCTGACCACCCACGGTGAAGGAAAGAGGGCCGCGACCTCTTCGAGGGAGCGCTCTGGAGATGCGATTCGTGATCGCTCGCGCGCAAACTCGTCGGCGTCGCGCAACCAGGCTTCAAGCTGCTCCCATTCACGCTCAAGCTGTTCTTCGGGGACCGCGCCAAAGTGACGTTGGATCGCGAGGCCGAGCAGCGCCTGCGTCTCCATGCCCTGCCGTGCCGCTTTGTCGTAAAGGGTCTCCGCGAAGGCGAGGAACGCCGGCGGGCACTTCGCTGTTTCGGCGTGGAGTTCTTCTGGAGTCCACAAGGTCAGCCCGGTCTCGAGCAGGTTCATGGCCTCCGTGTAGGCGTTGCGGGCCATGGCGTCGTCGCCGCGCCGCGCGAGCCCCTCGAGGATTTGTGACCGGAGCGAGTCGCGTTGCGAGAGCGTCTCAGGCATCGCCGCGAAGGCGTTGAGCGCGGTGTCGAGGGCGCCGTCTTCGTCCATGGACGCAGGCGGTGTGATCGGCGCCGCCGGAGGGCTACTTGGGGCGGTCGCGCAGGCGCTGACGGCCAACGCCAAAGAGAGGGCTAGGAATATCGGGCGTCCCTGCACACGTAGAGTCTACGTGCCAACGACTGTTTCGGCTACATCGCGGACGCAATGAGCTAGGGGGCGGTGATTCAAAGGAGGCCTCAGGCGACCGTACAAGCAGCGGGCGCGAGGGATAGTGGGGAGGGCTTTGTCACCGCGCTCGATCGCCGTAGTCACTTCGTTCGGACCATCGAATGCTGAACAGCAGCGCGTGACTGTGTGCGAAGTACCGACCGGCGTTGGTGGGGCGTGCCCGACCGGAGAGCACAGCGTCGGCGCTTGGGGAGTTGATGTCTCCGCCGCTCGCCGCGAACTGCGCGAGCGCGTCGGGAGAGTACAGGGGGGTGGACCCTCCGGCGCCGACGGTCGTGGGCACCTGGAGATTGAGCCCGTAGCCCGGCGCGAGAAAGAGGGATCCGAGCCGCTGTTGTAGCTCAAGCGAGGCGCCCACGGACGCCTTCACGGCCCAGCCATCTACCCGCTCCATCGTCAGGGCGCCTGGTCGTGTCGCGGGGGAGTCGAAACCACCGCCCCACAAGATGCTGATCTTCGTGTTTTGTGTTTTGGAGCGCTGAAGGTCGTAGCCGCTGTAGATTTCGAGGCCGTAACGGTCGGTGCGTCCGCGATAGATCGGCGTCTCTGCCAGGATGCTGGCGCGCGGGTCGAGTCCCTTGATCTGGAGTTGGACGACGTCGCGGCCCTGGCACGATGCGGGAGAGACGCCACCGGGGCAAAAATCGATCCAGTACAGGTTGGTGTCCAGGTGAAACGCGTCTCGGGCACCGAGCCGCGTCGAGTAGCCGACGGCCACCTCGCGGGGGAGGTTTTGCTCCCAGCTTGCGCGCAGGTCGCCGTCATTGCCGCAGGGCGCGGTGCCATCTGTCGAGGCGACCTCCGCCGCTTCGCCAGGCCGGCACACGCGCGCGCGCCCGATGGTCTCCACCGTGCCCCGATACAGCAGCGGTTGGGTGCGGTATCGAATACCGAGCACGCCACGCTCTCCAACATCGACGGCGAACCCGACCGTGAGGGCCAGATCAAAGTTGCTCCCTTCGTCGACGAGGCCGAACCATCTCAGCTGCGTGCGACCGTCGTAGACGAGACGCCGCGTGCAGCGGGGATCGTTGACGGTCGCGTCCGGGACGCCGTCGCAGCTGAGGGTGTCTGTGTCCGAGAGCTGCGCTGTGTCTTCGTCGCGACCGAGCTTGACGCGCATCCGTGGGAAGTGCACGGAGAGCCCAAGTCGAACGCGATCGAAGGCGTTCCACGCGATGGCGAGGGTCCAGTCGGTCCGTGTCTCCGCGCCGCCGCCAAAGCGTGGGGAGGGGCATTGCTCCCCGCTGTCGAGCCGACATCCAAAGTTTGGATCGTCTGCGAGGTGGTAACGGAACGCGGAGGCGCTCTGGGGCCGATAGGTGTTGCCCAACGAATACGCACCGAACCCGACGGCGATAGGGTCGAGCATAAAACTCGCGCCAACGAAGTATCCGAATGTGGGCTGCGTGAGAGAGGTCGAGTCGCCGAAGGTCGAGGTGGGGAGCCCCGCCTCGTCCACCTCAAAGCGTCGGGCGCGGACGACCTCCGCCCCGGTGGAGATGCTGGAGAGGACGTTGATTCCCGGCAGGCGACTGAGCAGGGCTGGGTTGTGGTGGAGGGCGGAGACCGAGGCAGTGGCTGGTCCCTGGGCCTCGACTCCGCTGAGTCGTCGCGCCTGGCCAGGTTTGGCGTTCGCCGGCGACGGGGCGAGCGCGAGCGCTGTGGCCGCGAGTATCGGACACGCGAATCTCCACGTCCCGTGTCGCGCGGTTCGGTGGCGCGCAGGACCGACGATGAGCGGCGACCGTTGCATACGTAGGGGAGGATACCGGAGCGACGGCTTCAAAAGCAGGTTTCAAGCATGTCCGGGTGTTATTCGTGCAGCCGAGTGGCAAGAGTGTGGTCGAACGGAGACGTGGAGGCGATCACCGGGGACCCCAAAAGTGCCTTCATTGGCCGATGTTGCTCGGTTCGAAGGTTTTCATTAGGATGATGGCAGCCGCAAACACCAGTGATCTTATGAACAAGCAAGTGCGAAAGTTCGAGTGTAGGGACGACGTGTGGGCCAGGGTAGAGGCGCTCGCAAACAATCGGGGGGTGTCAACCGACGAGATCGTTCAAGGGGCCCTCGTTCAAGTTTTCTCGAGGAAGCGTGTCGCGAGCGCCAAAACAACGGGCGCGGGCAAACAGCCCCCGCCGGGGCGCTCGGCGCCGCCCCCGGCGAGCAGTCGTCGCACGATCCCTTCCCTGCGAGATCCAAGCGCACCGCCACCCCGTGAGGCGTCGGATGGTCGCGCGTCAGCAAAGACCCCCGAGTCGACAGAGAGGCTTTACATCACTGTGGCAGGGAAGGTGCACGTGGTGGATCGCGACGAGTTTGTAATCGGACGGGCCCCGAGGGCCTGTCAGCTCGCGATCAAGGACGCGAACATCTCGCGGAAACACTGCCGCGTGGTCCGGCGCGAAGGACAGTTTTTTATCTGCGATCTTGGGAGCACCAACGGGGTGGAGTTTGAGGGTCATCGAGTGGACAACCACCGGATTATGGAGGGGGCGGTGTATCGGCTGTGCGATCATGAACTCCGCTGCACCTACGCGCCGCCGTCGTGACGCGAGGCAGCGGATTGACCTCCCTTCGGGAGCTGCTTGGGGCGGCCGCCAAGGACGGCTTCGCCGCCATCATGGAGGCGGGGCTCGGTGAACGCCTCCGGGAGGCCACTGCGGCCACGCGTATCGAGGTTAAGACCGAGGCGCTCGCCGGACAGTTTGAGAAATTCGAGGGCGGGCTCGCTCGGTTTGAGGAGCGCGGACGCGTCGACCGCAGCCGTGTGGTCGCCCATGGTCTGCGAATATGCATGCAGTTGACCCCGGCCGGCGATGCCCGTCGGACAACGACGCCGACGCGAGATCGTCCGCGTCACGGTGTGCGGGGTCGGCCCGCGAGTGGGTCTTCCGCTCCCACCGCCGACGACGCTCTTGAGGTAGAAGGCCCCAAGCCAAAGGACGCGCCAAAGGACAAACCCAAGGGGGCGCGCCGACGTGCGACCAACGATGGAGGCGCGGACCCGGGACCCGCCGGCGACGCCCTGACTGTCCTTCCAGGGGTGGGGCCAAAAATCGCGGCCAGGCTCGCAGAGCGCGGGGTGACGCGGGTGGAGGACCTCGCCTTGGCGATCCCCCGGGGCTATCGCGACCGACGGACGCGGCACCCCATCCATGATCTTACCGAGGGGATCGAGGCGACGG
>JBDQGY010000270.1:0-5180 GCA_040265175.1 Nannocystaceae bacterium | reverse complement strand
CGTTCGCCTCCGCGGCCTTCCAGTCCATCCTCGTCGAAAGGCTCGTATCCTTCACACCGGCCCCGCGCATCGGGTCGCGCCCGAGGCGCCCTGATAGCACTTCATCTCCCCGTCCGATAGTCTCGGGCGCGTGCGGCCCTTCTTCACCACCACCGAGCCGTCCTTGGGATCGAGGATGTCGGCCGCAGCGCGTTGCCCGGTCAGCAAGTCCATGTCGATAGCGCGGAAGAACTTGAGTTCGCCCTCTTTGCCACGCTCGATGTGCACCATCTCCTTCTCGTAGTACTCATCGAGCAGCTGCGAGGTGGAGTAGCCCAGCGCCCGCAAGAGCACGGTCGCGTACAGCTTTCGACGGCGGTCGATGCGGACGTAGAGGAGATCCTTGTGATCGAATTCGAAGTCGAGCCAGCTTCCACGATATGGAATCACTCGCGCGTTAAAGAGCTTCTTGCCCGAGGAGTGGGTCTTCCCGCGATCATGATCGAAGAACACGCCGGGGGAGCGGTGAAGCTGACTGACCACCACGCGCTCGGTGCCGTTCACGATGAACGTGCCGTGCTGGGTCATGAGCGGGATCTCACCGAAGTAGACCTCTTGCTCTTTCATGTCGCGGACCGACGGGGTGCCAGTCTCATCATCCACGTCCATGACCACCAGGCGCACCTTCACCTTGATCGGCGCGGCGTAGGTCATGCCTCGCGAGCGGCACTCGTCGACGTCGTATTTTGGACGGTCGAGGCTGTAGCTCACAAAATCGAGAGACGAGGTCTCGTTAAAGTCTTTGATGGGGAAGACGCTCTTGAAGACCGCCTGCAGCCCCGTCTCTTCTCGCTCATCCTCGGGGATGTCTTCTTGGAGGAACTTGTCGTACGAGCGCTTCTGAATGTCGATGAGGTTCGGAACCTCGATGATCTGCTTCAGCTTTCCAAAGTGCTTGCGGACGCGAAAGTTATTTTGGACTCGTGCAACCATCGTGGATTCCTCTTCTTCGTGCTCAGCGTGACGCTGAAAAATCGCAACTTGGGTTGTTCACACCGCGGGGGCCCCGGATTCGAGCGGTGGAACGAAAGGGTGGGGCCAAGGCCGAACATCGGCCGGGACAAAAAGATGCACCGATGCCCCCGCAGCGCGGGAGCACCGGCCAGGTCGAACTACTTGAGCTCTGCGTCGGCGCCGGCGTCTTTGAGCGCCTTGACCAGCTTCTCGCCGTCTTCCTTCGACAGCGCCTCTTTGACAGTGGCGGGAGCGCTCTCCACGAGCTCTTTCGCCTCTTTGAGGCCAAGACCTTGGATCTCAGCGCGGATGGCCTTGATCACGTTGATCTTCTTCTCGCCGAAGCTCTTGAGCACGACGTCGAACTCGGTCTGCTCTTCAGCTGCCTCTGCGGCACCACCGCCAGCGGCGGCGACGGCGACGGGCGCTGCTGCGCTGACGCCCCATTTGTCCTCGAGCTCTTTGACGAGCTCTGCGATCTCCATCACGGGGAGGCTGCTGAGGTAATCGATGACTTGGTCACGGGTAAGATCTGCCATTTTAGTTTCCTTTGATTCTTTCTTCTTCGAGTGGATGTGCCGCTGATGGGCCATCCACGGGGTAGAGATGTTGGTTCACGACAAGGGAAGCAAACGCGCCTTAGGCGGCTTCCTTGTCTTTCTTTGCGTTGAGAACGTTGAGTAGATTCTGGGCCGGCGCATTGAGCACGCGGACCATCTGGGTTGCTGGTGTACTGAGCAGCGCGAGGAGTTGAGCCTTGAGTTCGAGGGGTCCTGGCATCGCCGCCAGTCGATCCACACCACCCGGGTCAAGAAGTGCGCCATCGATGATGCCGCCCTTGATGCCGAAGTGATCTTCGTGATCTTTGATGAACTCCTTTGCGATCCGAGCGGGAGCGCCCGGATCCTCTTCGTGATACGCGAGGCCTGAAGTCCCCTTGAGGATCTCTCCCAAGGGAGCGTGCTTCGTGCCATCCACCGCGTATTTGATGACTGAATTTTTGTAGACCTTGTAGCTACATCCAGCCTCACGAAATCGGCCTCTGAGATCTTCCGCCTCTGCGACGGTCAATCCAGAAAACTCCACGACGACAAGCGCCCCAACGTCTTCAATACGCTGGCGCAGCTCCGTGGATTGTTCTATTTTGTTTGCCTTTTCCATTTGGTTTCGTGTGTTTAGGGTTGTTGTTTGGCCCTAGACCGAGGGTGTTGGCACTCCGAGGGTCTCCCCCCGCTTGTTCGTTTCAACGTTCCCTCACTCTCGGCGGGCCGCTTTTGCGTTTGAGGCCACGTGGGCCACCTGCTGTCTGTAAGTGAGCGCTCATCAAATGAGCGTGCGTGTGAACTTAATATTCGGTTGATCTCTACCTCCCCTCGTTTGCGTCGTCTCCGCTAGTCCCGAAGGGACTGAATCTCGCCGGTGTCCAGGCGGACGCCGGGACCCATGGTGGAGGACAGAGACACGCTTCTGAAGTATTTCCCCTTCGCCGTTGCCGGCTTGAGGCGGTGAAGAGTCTCGAGGAACACCTGGAGGTTCTCTTGGATTTTGTCGGCCCCAAAGGAGACCTTGCCGATGGGCGCATGGACGATTCCGGTCTTCTCCGTACGGAACTCGATCTTTCCTGCCTTGAGTTCGCTGACCGCCTTGGCCACGTCCATGGTCACGGTCCCGACCTTGGGGTTTGGCATGAGCCCGCGGGGTCCGAGCACGCGACCGAGGCGCCCCACGAGGCCCATCATGTCGGGTGTTGCCACGGTGACGTCAAAGTCCAGCCATCCGCCTTGGATCTTCTCGACCAGGTCTTCGGCGCCGACGACGTCTGCGCCCGCCTCGGTGGCGAGGTTGGCCTTGTCACCCTTGGCGAACACGGCGATGCGGACGTTTTTGCCGGTCCCGTGAGGCAAGGACACCGAGGCCCGCAGCATCTGGTCGGCGTGCTTGGGGTTGACCCCCATGCGCGCTGAGACCTCAACGGACTCGTCAAACTTCGCAGCAGCGAGCTCTGTCACGAGCTTGCAAGCCTCTTCAATGCCATATCGCTTGTCGCGATCGATCTTCTCTTGTGCGTTGTCGTATCGTTTTCCCATTTTTCTGGCCTCCCGGGGTCCGAGCGGGTCTTCCCCTCCCCCGTGTTAAGTGCTCAGCTAGTCAATCACCTCGACGCCCATGGAGCGCGCCGTCCCGGCGATGCTCATCATGGCGGCTTCCACATTGAACGCGTTGAGATCTTTGAGCTTGTACTCGGCGATCTCGCGAACCTGCGCGCTGGTCAGCTTGCCAACCTTGGTCTTGTTGGGCTCCCCAGAGCCCTTTTTGAGTCCGGCCTTCTCCTTGATGAGCTCCGCGGCGGGCGGCGTCTTCATGATGAAGGTGAACGAGCGATCCGAGTACACGGTGATCTCCACCGGAATCACACGACCGTTGTCCTTTTGAGTCTTCGCGTTGAACTGCTTGCAGAAGTCCATGATGTTGACCCCCTTGGCGCCCAGTGCGGGACCGATAGGAGGCGCGGGGTTGGCTTGCCCGCCTTTGACCTGGAGTTTGATGTGACCTGCGACCTTTTTCATTGCTTCCTCGCGATGCTTGCTGAGACGTTTTGCGTCGACGTTGGTGGGACCAACTAGGCGCCGTCCTCGACGGCCTCGACTTCATTAAAATCAACCTCGACGGGCGTGGGCCGGCCGAAGATGGTGACGGTGAGTTTGATCTTCCGCCGCTCGGCGTTGACCTCTTGGATGGCGCCCATGAACTTGGCGAAGGGCCCCTTGGTGATCCGGACCTGTTGACCGACCTCGTAGGAGACATCGGGCAGCTCTTCCTCAGCGTCTTCCTTGGGTTGCGACGCGCCAAGCATTTGATCCATCTGGACCTGCGGCACGACCTGGGGATCCCGGCCTCCAAGGAAGCCGCTCACGCGCGGGGTGTTGCGGATCAAGGAGATGGCGCGGGTGCTCCGATCGTCCCAATCCTTCACGCCCGTGGGGAGACCTTCCTCATCGATCTTCTCGACGCGATCAATGTCCATCTGCACGAACACGTAGCCCGGGAAGAGCTTCTTTTGGATCTTCACCTGCTTGTTGCCACGCCGAGCGACGCCATCCTCTGTCGGCACAAGAATCTCGCCGAACGCCTCCTCGAGGCTCTGACGCGAAATTCGCTCCTCAAGCGCTCGCTTTACGGAATTCTCGTAATTCGAGAAGGTGTTGACGATGTACCACTGCATGGGAACGTGCTCTTGGACAGTCAAAGGTTCGAAATCGGGGCTAGAGGTTGTACAGGCGGTCGGTGACCGTCGCCCAAAAAAGGTCCATGGTCCACAAGAGACCGGAGGAGATGAGGGTGATGGTGATCACCACGATGGTCGCAGCGCGGGTTTCCGACCGAGTCGGCCAGACGATCTGCGAAACCTCGATGACGGATTCGCTCACGAACTTGAAGTACTCTTCTTTGCGCCACGCCCAGATGGCGACGGCCAAACCGAGCACGACGCCCGACGTGGTGGTCCACGCCTGCATCGGCGGGGGCAGATCCGGTCGAAACGACTGGACAGAAGCCCACACGTCGTCGACCAGGTGGGTCATGAACCAGATGGCGATGAACGCCCCCACCGCAAACGACGCGTGGGTCCAGCGCGCTGCGTCGAGCTCGCCGGGGACCTTTCCTTTGTCTTTTCGTGTTCGCTTGTTGCTCACGGGTGGGTCTCCATGGGGGAGAGGGTTGCATGGTCGGCTCCCAATCTGACATTGGGAGCGTGGTAGTAGAGAATGGCAGGGCGTGCAGGGATCGAACCCGCGGCCTGCGGATTTGGAGTCCGCTGCTCTACCAGCTGAGCTAACGCCCTAGGTGTGTGTTGGTTGGATTTCGTTGAGAAGTGACGGTTCCGGTGCCGAAAAAAGATGCGAGGGTTTTAAAGACTTAGGTCCTCGCTCTCGCGGGTGCTGATCGCCGCTTGGGGCGGCTGCGTATAGCAAGTGCCGTTCCAAGGCGCAAGCGGGCAGGACCCAATGTGGCTGAGTCCTGCCTAAGGCACTGGAATGATTGTTTTTTTTACTCGAGGATCTTGGTCACCACGCCGGCGCCGACCGTACGTCCACCCTCACGGATGGCGAACTTGCTGCCCTCTTCGCAGGCGATGGTCTTGCCGAGGTTCACCTCGAACTCGATGTTGTCTCCAGGCATCACCATCT
>JBDQGY010000269.1:0-5220 GCA_040265175.1 Nannocystaceae bacterium | reverse complement strand
GGTGGTGCTCGTGTCGGCTCCCGCGGGTGGCGATGCTGCAGAGGTAACCGCCTGCGACGCGAGTTCTGTCTCGGCATCTTCGGTCGCGCCGTCATCCCCGCACGTGGCCAGGGCGACAAGGATCATCCCAACGACGAGCGACCCAACCACGAGTATCCGTTTCAGATCGAACGGAAGGACGCCGGCTTGCCCAAGTGGCAAGGCCTCGTCGCGCGGAGGCGCGCCTGTCAGCTCGCCTGCAAGCTCGTCCACGAGCGCTGCTGAGTCCGGATCGCGAACGAGCTCGTTGCCGCCCGATAGATCGAGCCCACCCGATTCGCTCGATGCAGCCGCAAGCGTCGACTCGGAGACCTCGGCCGCCCGGGTACCTGCGACCGCGGATGCGTGGCCGGGTGCGGGAAGCTGAGACGGTGAAGACGCGCCCGCCTCCGGTTCCGACTCGTTCGACTCCACATCGTCGTCACCGGCACCCTTCGTGATGTCGACGTCGTCATCACCCGGTGATGTCGGCACAGGTGCGGGCGAGGTCTCCTGCTCGGAGGTGGCCGGGCGATCTGACTTCGTGGGCTCGGTCTTCGCCGGCGCCAACTTCGAGGCTGTGCGCCCAAGGTTAAGCGGAGGCAAGCCGAGGCCGCTCGAGCTCGCGAGAAGCGGGCTACGAGAGGTGACGGTTGGAGCGGCCTCCTCGTCACCACCTGGTCTCGCTGCTGATGCGACCGTGGACGACGCCCCGCTCGGCGCCGATGCGGCGTTCGATGCTCCGCGAGGCCGGCGTGGTGGCGGAGGTCGTTTGGACGGAGTTGCGGAGGCTTCGGGGGTCAAGTCCTCGAGGAGTTCATCGATTTCAAGCAGCTCCACCTCCTCCGAGACGTCCCCCTTGTGCTTCGATGCACCGGCGCTCCGTGCCTTCGTTTTGCCCGTCCGTTGACGGAGGCTTGCGAGACTCGCGTTGCTGGTCGACCTGGACGAGGACTCCTCGGCCTCGGCGTCCGGTGAGGAATTCCCACGGTCATGTCCCTCTCCGTCTCCCACAGCATGAGCATAACAAATGCGGCGCCCGAGGTGCGCGACCCGGCGGCGCTCACCGTGTCTTCGCGTCGAATCCCGGGGAAACGATGTGTCGGAACCCATCTTCCACACGCACGATCATCAGATAGTCGAGTCCTGCGCGAGACGCGACCGATTCTCCGAGGCCGTGCCCGAGCACGTTGAGCGCGGTCGCCCATGCGTCGGCTTCAGCCGCCGTGGCACAGAGCACCGTGACCGAACCAACCTCGTGGGTCACGGGCGAGCCCGTGCGAGGGTCGATGGTGTGCGAGACTGTTCGGCCATCCAACTGATAGAAGTTGCGGTAGTCTCCGGAGGTCGCCATCGCCCCGTCACGGAGCGCGACCGCGACGGCCGGCGCGCGTGGTGCCCCCGCCCTCGGGGACTCAACACCGATCCTCCACGGGCCCCCAGAAGGCCCGTCTCCGCGCACCCGGACCTCCCCACCAATCTCGACCATGTAGCGCGTCTCTCCGGACTCATCGAGACGCGCAGCGAGCTCGTCGACAGCGTATCCCTTGGCGATCGCGGAGAGGTCGAGTTCGACCCCTGCCCGTGTCCATCGGGCGGCACGCTTCGAGGGGTGAAGTTCGAGCGCGTCAAAGTCCACTGTGCGCATCAAACCCTCAACATTTGGAGCCGCCGTCGGTTTCGCGTCCGGGCCAAAGCCCCAGGCACGAACCAGCACGCCGACCGTGGGATCAAACGCCCCGTCACTCGCGTGATGAACCCGCTTGGAGAGCGCGAGCACCTCGTGGAGTTCTGGCGAAACCTCGACCCATTCGCCGGCACCCGCACGGTTGAGCCTCATCAACTCCGAATCCTCTCGGTAGGTCGACAGCGCCATGTCCAGCAGTTGAAGGCGGCGGTCGAGGTCCCGAGAGAGCGCAGTCACGTCTGGCGATTCACCGACCAGTTTGACGGTCCACGTGGTCCCGAAGATACCACCGCTCACGCTGGTGAGGTCTCGGGACGCGGCAGAGGCGGTCCCGGAAGCCTGGGGGTCCCGCACACGCTCCGGCGTCGCGGCCCACAACAACAACAAGCCTCCGCCCGCGAGAACGATCCACGGGAGCAGCCGACGAATCAGCCTGCTCCCGTGTGCTTCAGGTTCCCTCGCGCCTCGGTCAGCCACCGAAGTCGTCGAACATCACGTTCTCGGGCTCGACACCGAGGTCGATGGCCATCTTGATGACCGCCTCATTCATCATTGGTGGCCCGCAGATGTAAAACTCGATGTCTTCGGGAGCCTCGTGCTTCGACAGGTAGTTGTCGTAGACGACCTGATGGATAAACCCGGTGTATCCCTCCCAGTTGTCCTCCGCCAGCGGCGCCGACAGGGCCAGGTGCCACTCGAAGTTTTCATTCTCGCGCGCGATGGTGTCGAAGTGGTCGATATAAAAGGCCTCCCTCAGCGAGCGAGCGCCGTACCAGAACGAAACCTTACGCTCCGTGTTCACGCGCCTGAACTGGTCAAAGATGTGTGAGCGCATGGGCGCCATCCCAGCGCCGCCGCCGATGAAGCACATCTCGTTGTCCGTCTCACGCGCGAAGAACTCGCCGTAGGGGCCTGAGATAGTCACAGGGTCTCCAGGTTTCAGGCTGAAGATGAACGACGACATGATGCCGGCTGGAAGATCATCGCGGCCCGGGGGTGGCGTCGCCACCCGTACGTTCAGCATGATAATCCCGTGCTCTTCTGGGTAGTTGGCCATGGAGTAGGCCCGGGTCACGCCCTCGTCCACCTTGGATTCATAGCGCCAGACGTCAAAGCGATCCCAGTCAGGCTGGTACTCCTCTTCGATGTCAAAGTCCTTGTACTGAATATGGTGGGGCGGGCACTCGATCTGGATGTAACCGCCTGCGCGAAACGGGACCGCCTCCCCCTCGGGGAGATCCAGAATGAGTTCTTTGATGAAGGTGGCGACGTTGTGATTGCTACGCACCGAACACTGCCACTTTCGGACGTCGAAGACCTCCGGGTCGAGCTCGATTTGCATGTCCGTCTTCACCTTCACCTGACACGAGAGGCGGACGCCTTCGCGGGATTCACCGCGCGTGATCCAGCCCTCCTCGGTTGGGAGCATGGCGCCACCCCCCTCTTGAATTTTGACTTTGCACACGCCACAGCTCCCCTTGCCTCCACACGCCGAGGGGATGAAGATCTTGTTGTCCGCCAGGGTGTTAAGCAGCGTTGACCCTGCGCTGGTCTTGAGCGCTTTTCCAGGGTCATCGTTGACCGTGATCACGACCTGTTCGCTACTGACCAGGCGGCTGCGAGCGACGGCAAGCACCGCCACGAGGGCGAGCACAATCGCGATGAAGAAGGCGACGCCGAGTCCAATGAGCTGGAGCTCAGTGCTCGATAGTGGCGCTTCGGTGACTGCGAGAATAAGATCCATCATTGCTTCGTTGCTCCTCTACAGCTGAATCCCTGCGAACGCCTGAAAGCCTAAGGCCATCAAGCCGGTGACGATGAACGTGATGCCTAGACCGCGAAGGCCGGCTGGAACATCGGAATAGCGCATTTTCTCGCGGATGGCCGCGAGCGCGACCACCGCCAGCATGAAACCGAGGCCAGAGCCGAATCCAAACACGAGGCTCTCCCCTACGTTGTAGTCGCGCTCCACCATGAACAGCGAGGAACCCAAGATGGCGCAGTTAACGGCGATCAGTGGGAGGAACACCCCCAAGGCCGCGTGCAGCGCCGGGAGGAACTTGTCGAGGGTCATCTCAACGATCTGAACGGCCGCCGCGATCGTACCGATGAACACGAGGTAGTTGAGGAAGGACAGATCGGTGTCTGGCATCCCCGCCCATGACAGGCCGCCCTCCCGGAGGGCGTAGTGATAAATGAGCGCGTTCATGGGACACGTCACGGTCAACACGAAGACGACCGCGGCGCCAAGGCCGATGGCGGTCTCCACTTTCTTCGAGACGGCGAGGAACGAACACATCCCCAAAAAGAACGCGAGGGCCATGTTCTCAACGAACGTGGCCTTGGTCAGGAGGCTTAGATAATGCTCAAGCATGGTCTTACTCCGATTCCACCAGTTCTGGCTTCATGGTTCGGATCACCCAGATGGCGATGCCGATGAGGAAAAATGCAGCGGGAGAGAGGACCATCAGTCCGTTGGCTGGGTACCAGCCGCCGTCGCGAACGAGCGGGAGGATCGTCACGCCCATGAGTTGGCCCGCACCAAATAGTTCGCGGACGGCGCCCACAATCACCAAGAGCAAGCTGTAGCCCAACCCGTTCCCGATGCCGTCGAGCAGGCTCGCCAGCGGAGGGTTCGCCATGGCGTAGGCCTCTGCTCGTCCCATGACGATGCAGTTTGTGATGATCAGCCCAACAAACACGGACAGCTGCTTGCTCACGTCAAAGACAAATGCCTTGAGGACCTGGTCCGTGATGATGACGAGGGAGGCGATGATCGTCAGCTGGACGATGATGCGGATGCTCGACGGGATGTAGTTGCGAATCGTACTGACCGCGAGGTTGGACAAGCTGACCACGACGATGACCGCTAGAGACATCACCAAGGCGGTCTCCAGCTTTGTGGTCACCGCGAGGGCGGAGCAGATCCCGAGCACCTGCACGGCGATAGGGTTGTTGTTGAGCAGCGGGTCGATGACCGCTTCACGGTTTTGTTTTGAACTCATCTTACGCGCCCCCCTGTGCTTTGAAGCGATCGAGGTAGGGTTTGAACCCGTCGTCGCCCATCCAGAATTGAACGAGGTAGCTGACCCCGCGGCTCGTGATCGTGGCGCCGGAGAGGCCATCCACATGGTAGGGATCTGCGGAGGCGCTCCCCGCCGCACCCTTGATCACCGAGATTTTCGGCTGGCCGTCGTCTCCGTAGACCTTCCGACCCTTCCAGGTGCTGCGCCAGCGGGGATTGTCGACCTCGCCGCCCAGCCCTGGCGTCTCGGCGTGCTCGTAGAACACGATGCCGGACACGGTCTGAGCGTCAGACTCCACGGCCAAGAACCCGTAGAGGGTCGACCACAAGCCCTTCCCGTGCACGGGCAGGATCAAGTTATCGACCTTGCCGTCCCGCACGACCTGGTAGACCAGGGCGTGATTCGGTACCCGCATAACCTTCGCGGCGTTGCCCTCAGGTGCGGCCACGCTCGTCGCCGGGTCTGCGGCGGCCTTGCGCATGTCGTAGC
>JBDQGY010000268.1:0-5241 GCA_040265175.1 Nannocystaceae bacterium | reverse complement strand
GCCGCGGGGGGCTCGCGAGAGATCTCTCCGAGATGGTGCGCGCCGACGAGCAATCCGCCGACGTGGACGGCTGATTCGAGCGTGGGGGGGTGGTGGTCGGCGCGCCCACCGCCCTCGGGAGCGCCACAAACCGACGAACCGGGACGAATTGCGCCGGCGGTGTGACCCGAGGCCCGCGCAGGCGGGCTCCCGAGCTAGACGAATCGACTCAGTAGACAGCCCCCACGGCCTGCGTTACACGGGGGCAGGGTGCACGAGCAGTTCCCAGTTCAAGTCTCCGCCAATGAGGCGCTCACCGGGGGGTATTTCCGCCTGACACTCGACGCGGGGACGCCCGTCGCCACCGCGCACACGCGCCCGGGGCAGTTCGTCATGCTGCGCGGTGCATGGGGCCGAGACCTGCTCAACGGTCGCGCATTTTCGGTGCTCGAGGTCCTCGACGATCGCCGCTTTTCGGTGCTCGCCAAGGTGTTTGGACGGGGCACGGGGCTGATGAAAGCGATGGAGCCTGGGGACTCGATGACCTGTCTCGGTCCGCTTGGAAACGGCTTTCCCGTCGTGGACACTTCGGTCACGTCACTGCTGGTCGCCGGCGGCGTGGGGCTGCCGCCGCTGCACTTGTACGCGAGGGAGGCAGCGCGGGAGGGCGCCGCGCCGGCGGTCGAGATGATCTACGGAGGGCGCACCCGCGACGACCTCGTTCTCACGGATGAACTTGACGCGTGGCAGGTCGCGCAGACGTTGACCACGGAGGACGGGAGCCGTGGTGTGGAAGGACGAGTGACCGTACCGCTGCTTGACCGACTTGAGCGCGCCTCGGCGAATGGTGAGACGGTTCGTATCTTAAGCTGTGGACCGACGCCCATGCTCCGGGCGGTGCGAGCCCTCGCCCTCGATCGCGGGGTGGAGGCTCATTTATGTCTTGAAGAGCAGATGGCCTGCGGCTATGGGGTCTGCCTTGGCTGCGCGGTTCCAGTTCATGGGCCGCGCCCCTACGCGTACTGCTGTACGGACGGGCCGGTGTTTCCCGCCCAGGAAGTTCGGTGGGCGTGACGTCGTCATTGGATGCTTCGGGCGTCGACGTAGGGATAGATTTTGGCCCCATCCGCCTCAAGAATCCGCTGCTGACGGCCTCGGGCTGCTTCGCCTACGGCCAGCAGTTCGCCGGGTTCATGGACCTGCGGGAGTTGGGGGGACTGTCGACCAAGGGGATTTCTCCCGCCCCGCGGTTTGGGAACCCGCTCCCTCGAATCTACGAGACGGCGAGCGGTATGCTCAACTCGATCGGTCTCGAGAACGTGGGTACCCAGGTCTTTTTGGAGGAGAAACTGCCCTTCCTTGACGCCCTTGATATCAGCGTCTGGGTCAATTTTTTTGGCACCGACTTCGAGAGCTATGTCGAGTGCGCGCGTACGCTCGGTGAAGGGAAGGACCGTGGCGTCTCCGCTCTGGAGATGAACATCAGCTGCCCCAACATCAAAAAAGGGGGCATCGAATTCGGCACAGTCCCGGAGGTGGCCCACCGCCTCACCAAAGCCTGCGTCGAGGCCACCGACGTGCCCATTGTCGTCAAGCTCACACCCAACGTGGGGGACATCGTCGCCATGGCGCAGGCGGTGCACGAAGCGGGCGCGGCGGGGATCTCGTTGATTAACACGATCACTGGGATGGCCATCGATGTTCGCAAGCGACGCCCGCGACTCGCGACCACCTACGGCGGCTTGTCGGGTCCGGCGATCAAGCCTGTCGCGTTGCGGATGGTGCATCAGGTTCACGCGGCGTTGCCCGAGCTTCCTATCTGCGGGATGGGTGGAATCTACAGCGGTGAGGACGCGCTGGAGTTCTTGATGGCGGGCGCCTCTTGCGTCCAAGTGGGCACAGCGAATTTTGCGGAACCCCCGGCGGCGCTCCGGGTGCTCGCTGAGCTGAAGACGCTCCTCGCCGAGTTGGGGTTCGCGAGGGCGGAGGACGCGGTGGGAAGCCTCGAGTCCATCCCGGCGGAGCCGCCGTACAAAGCGGAGGGCGCGCAGTGAGCGACAGTCTCGTGAAAGTGGAGGCGATCATTCGCCCCTTCGCCTTGGATGAGGTGAAGGCCCGGCTGACGGAGCTTGAGGTTGGCGGGATGACCGTGAGTGAGGTGCGGGGATTTGGTCGGACCGGCGGCAAGACTGAGGTGTATCGTGGCTCCGCCTACGTCATCGATTTTATCCCGAAGGTGAAGGTGGAGGTGGTCATCCCTCACCGTATGCTCGACGAGGTCGTCGACGGGATTCGAGAGGTCGCCGCCTCTGGGAGAATCGGCGACGGGAAGATCTTTGTGACTCCAGTGCTGGATGCGATTCGTATCCGAACCGACGAGCGTGGCGAACAGGCCACATAACCCACAGGGGGAGGTAGAGACCTCCTCCATGGAAACAAGAGAAGAAAAGACATGAGCAAAAAAACACCCGCAGAAATCATCGCACTCATCCACGACCGAGATATCCGGATGGTTGACGTTCGTTTCGTCGACTTACTCGGTGCTTGGCAACACTTTACGGTTCCCGCGCATGAACTCGACGACGCCGCCTTCGCAGAGGGGTTCGGCTTCGATGGAAGCTCCGTCCGCGGATGGAAGACGATCAACGCGTCCGACATGCTCGTCATGCCCGACGCGAGCAGCGCGATCATCGACCCGTTCATGGAGGTGCCGACCCTGACGCTCATGGGGAGCGTGGTGGACACGATCACGCGGCAAGACTACGAGCGCTGTCCTCGCGCGCTCGCAGGCCGAGCCGAGGCCTACCTCAAGTCTACGGGTATCGCGGACACGGCCTACATCGGACCGGAAGCGGAGTTCTTCATCTTTGACGACGTTCGATTTGACACCCGCGAGGGGCACGAGTCGTTTTATAAGGTCGACGCTTCGAGCGGATGGTGGAACACGGGGGCTGAAGAGTTTCCGAACCTGCAGCACAAGATTCGTCCTAAGGGCGGCTACGTGCCGTGTCCCCCGGCAGACAACCTCCACGACCTGCGCACCGAGATGGCGATGGTGCTTGAGCAGGTGGGCATGGTGGTCGAGCGTCAGCATCACGAGGTTGCGACCGCTGGACAAGCAGAGATCGATATCCGGTACGACGCCCTGCTCACGCAGGCTGACAACATGATGTGGTTCAAATATGTCATCAAGAATGTCGCGCGCCGAGCGGGCAAAACGGTGACGTTCATGCCCAAGCCGATCTACGGAGACAACGGCAACGGCATGCACACGCACCAGAGCCTCTGGAAAGACGGGCAGCCGCTGTTTGCAGGGGAGGGGTACGGCGGACTCAGCGACCTCGCGCTCCACTACATCGGTGGCATATTGGCGCACGCGCCGGCTCTTTGCGCGTTGTGCAATCCCACCACGAACAGCTACAAGCGGCTCGTCCCGGGTTTTGAAGCGCCCGTTAACCTGGCGTACAGCTCGCGAAACCGCTCTGCGTCCGTACGGATCCCGACCTACTCGTCGTCTCCCAAGGCCATTCGAATCGAGTTTCGAACGCCGGATGCGAGTGCGAATCCCTACCTCGCCTTCAGCGCGCTGATGATGGCGGGACTCGACGGGATCGAGCGCAAGCTTGATCCTGGCAAGCCCCTCGACAAGGACATCTACAGCCTCACTCCCGAGGAACTCAAGGGGGTGCCTTCGGTGCCCTCGAGCCTCGAAGAGGCGCTCAACGCACTCGAGGCTGACCACGAGTTTTTGCTCAAGGGAGACGTGTTCAGCCGCGATCTCGTCGGGGCCTTCCTCGATTGGAAGCGGGGCAACGAAGTGGACGAGGTCCGGTCGCGGCCGCATCCCCACGAATTCTCGATGTACTACGACTGTTAGTCGTCCCGCCACAGCGTGGGAGGACCAGGGCGGCGCGGCTTCACCTCCTTTTGGCGGAGCGGTCGCGCACGTTCGAACGTTCGATGTCACGGGGCGAGTCCGTGGGGGGGTCTCGCCGGCCTATGCTCAGCCGCGCAGAGGGCTGCGCACCAGGCGTGTTGCATTCGGGCCCTTGATGCGTTCGAGGCAGTGCCGGGCTTGCAGTCGCTTTGGCGCGTCGGATAGTCTTACCGCTCATGCGCGAAGCATCCATACCGCTCCGCTCACGCATCGCGGCTGCGGTCATCGATGCCTCGCCGTCGTGGACGGTATTCGCGGCGACCCGCGCGGTCGGGGTGGCGGCGCGAGTTCCTCTCCCTCGACCGATTTCGCGGGCGGCGGTGGCGGTCTACCGTCGTTATTTCGAGGTGGATTTGAGCGACGTGGCTCCCGAGTCAATTGAGCGCGGGTTCTCGAGCTTTGACGAGTTCTTTACACGCCCGCTCAAACCGGGGGCTCGCCCCATCGAGTCGGCACCAGATTTCACGCTCGTGTCTCCATGCGATGGAAATATTCGCTCGTTCGGCACCCTCGACGCGGCGATGCAAGTGGAAGCGAAGGGGCTGCGGTATTCGGTGGAGCAGCTCATCGGCGATTCATCGCTCGCGACGGAGCTTGTGGGGGGGACCCATGTGACGATCTATCTTCATCCGCGGGACTACCATCGAGTGCACGCGCCAGTGAGCGGAAGTGTCGAGCGCGTGGTGGCGATTCCCGGGCGCCTGCTGCCCGTCAACGACGCAGCGCTGGACAGAAATCCCGAGCTCTTTACGGTGAACGAGCGTCTCGTCCACGTCCAGCGCACGGCTTCTGGACCGGTGGTGACGGTCATGGTGGCCGCATTCGGAGTGGGTCACATGACGTGTAGCTATTTGGGGACTCGAATCCACCCCAGAGAGGTGGAGACGTTCGAGTGTGAGCCGCCGGTGGAGATAGATCGGGGAGAAGAACTAGGGATGTTCCACTTGGGGAGCACGGTTGTGGTGCTCACAGGACCTGGACATGTGCCCGCGCCCGGTCTCACCCATGGCCCGACCCGACTAGGTACGGGGATGCTCGTCCGAGGAGGCGCAATATGACGTGGGAGGTTACTCGCGCCGAGTGGCTTGAGGCGACTCAGCAGCCATCCCTTCGGAGGGAGGCGCGGCTCGCAGAGGCGTTGGATGGACTTGATGGCTTCATCCTCCAGCGGCTGGGGGCAGGGACAGCACCAGAGGCCGGCGCGGCGGCGGCCGAGTCCGCAGCGGAGCCATCGGCGACGCCAGAGGCAGGGGCGACGCCGGAGGCAGGGGCGACGCCGGAGGCAGGGGCGACGCCGGAGGCAGGGGCGACGCCGGAGGCAGGGG
>JBDQGY010000267.1:0-5254 GCA_040265175.1 Nannocystaceae bacterium | reverse complement strand
TGCCCTGTCGAGACCGCCCCCGCGACGTGTCCAGATTACTGCGGCCAAGCGGGCACCCCGTTTGCGCGCCCCAGCCGGGCGGGTACCGCAAGGTGAGCAAGGGGATCCCTCGCTCTCCGAGCCAGGCGGGCTCGAGGAGGCCGCGCGAGGCGATTCGGCCACCGAGCACGGGCAGCATGACGAGCACGGGCAGCCTGAAGAGCACGTGACTCCTGGATCCGCGGGCGGAATATCGCCGTTGCCTTCGGTCGGCAGCGCCATCGCAGCGAACTCTGGAACAAAGGCCGAGCGATGACGACGGAAAAGGAACCAACGAGCACGAGCGAGGAGCTTCTCGAGGAACGAGGACCCGAGGACGACGTCCCAATGTCCTTTTTTGATCACCTCGGGGAGCTTCGGCGATGTCTGGTTCGGGCGAGTCTCGGTGTGACAGTCGGGTTTTTGGTGAGCTTCATCTTTGTCAGCGATCTCTTGCGCTTCCTCAAGAAGCCCCTCAACGACGCCTGGAGGGCCGCCGAACTCCCGGGACGCCCGAACCTGCAGGTGCTGGAGATTCAAGGCGCGTTGATGACAGACGTACGAATCGGACTCACCGCCGGAATTTTCCTCGCGGGCCCCGTCATCTTCTACCAGCTGTGGAGGTTCATTTCCCCCGGCCTGTACCGGAGTGAGAAGCGCTTCGTGGTCCCGTTCGTCTTTTTTTCTGTCTTGATGTTTTTTGTGGGGGCCTGGTTCGCCTACGAGTTTGTGTTGCCGTTCGCGCTGCAATGGCTGCTGGGCTACACCGACTCTGGCTACCTAAAGACGTTTTTGACGGAGCGGGAGCTCAACCCTTCGGGGCAATTGATGTATCAGCTCGAGCTCTCGGAGTACGTCAAGGGCACGACAAGAATCTTGCTCGCGTTCGCGGCGGTGTTCGAGTTGCCCCTGCTCATCGCGGTTCTGGCCAAATTGGAGATCCTGAGTCATCGCACCCTGCTCCGTTACTGGCGGGTAGCGGTGTTGCTGATCTTCGTGATGGCCGCGTTCCTCACGCCTCCTGAGCCCGTCACCCAGTTGATGATGGCGGTCCCGATGGTGTTCTTGTTTTTCACCAGTGTGGTCGTAGCGTATATTCTGAATCCAGCGGGGCGAGTCGACGTTCAAGATTCGACAGAGCTCGTGCCTGTTGATCGACATGGAGAAACACATGACTTGCCTGAAGACGATTCCTGATCTACGCGGCGTTGGCCTCCTCGCGCTCGCATGTCTCAGCCTGTGCGGACTGTTGACGGCGTGCGTCCCACCGGAGGCGCAGCCGCGGAAGCTCAGCGAGAAGGAAGCGCTTGAATTTAGCCTCGATCAGCCGACGGCGCTCGATGATGTCAGCTTTCGGCAAAGCAAGAAAGGCGAGCCAGGGGACGTGGGTTGCGCAGACGGTCAACGGGAGGGATTCGCCAACATGGAGAGATTTCCAAATGTCGCCGGTTGTCTGGCGCGATGGGAAGGAAAAAAGAGCCTCCGCACCCCAGTGACTGGGAAGGCGTGTGGTGATGACAACAAAACCAACTGCGATAGCCCCGGAGATGTCTGCGCGGAGGGCTGGCATCTGTGTGGCGTCGGCGGTTCGAATGAAGATCTCGCGACGCGAGTGACAGGGGAAGAGTGCAACTCTGAAGCGGGGCCAGGGAAGTTCGTTGCCGCGATGTCTCATCTTCAAGAGCCCAAGGTCTGTCCACCCCTCCCGACCAAAGACACCGTATTTGACTGTCTCGCCGAGGGTATCGGCGCTGAGTCTGTGTGTTGCGGTGAAGGTTGCACCTTCGGAAAGTGTCGCCACGGGGTGTGGAAGAGCAAGACCAAGATCTCTCGGGGCAAGGCGGAGGGCTGCGGCAACTCGAGCGCCCGACGTAATGGCGGGTTGTTGTGTTGCCGGGACGAGCTGCTCCCCGTCGCCGACGCGTCCATCTGAGGCCGCTCGCGACCGCAACGAGGTGACGTGGCCGTTGTGGACCGCCCGGGGCTGCTGGTTTCGTTCTGCTGACACGAGCCCTCTCCTCGGGTGACTGCTACACTCCGTCTCGTGCTCCCCAGGTTTCGACGCGGTGCCTTTTCGATCTTCGTGGCGGTCTTCGCCGTGAGCATGTTGCTCGGTGATCGCCCGGTGGCCAAGCTGCTCGAGCTCGAGCTCGCGCCGGTGCTCCAAGGACAGCATCTTTGGCAGCTGTTCACCACGATCTTCGTCGACCCGGTGGTCGGGGGAGGGGCGCTCATGACGTGCCTCGGTGTTCAATGGTTTTGCGGGAGCGCGCTTGAGGGGTTTTGGAGCGCCCGGCGATATCTGCTTTTGGTGTTCACCTGCAGTATCCTCGGCTACGCCGGCGCGGTGGCGTTCGCTGCGATCGCTCCAGACATGATCCGGTTGCGCGTACTCAGCGGCTCGCTGCCGCTTGAGATGGCCGCGGTTGTCGCGTTTGGCTTTGTCTTTGCCAACGCATCCTATGTGCCGCCCCTCGGGGTCGCGCCCGTCAAGGGGAAACTGCTCGCACCATTCATCGCGCTCATTTTGTTCTCGGTGCCGCTCTTGAGCGGTGAGCCCCCCTTCGCGATGCTACCGGCGCTCTTGTCTGGGGTCTTCGCCGCGCTGTTCGTTACGCAACCTTGGAGGCGTTTGCCACGAGTAAGATTTGGCAAAGGCGCCGGTAATAAGGACGTGGCTCGACACCTACGGGTGGTGCGGGGTCCAGATGACATGCTGAACTGAGGCAGGTAGGATGGGACCGACGCCGTCAGGCATCATGCACGCCTTGCCATCCTCGACCCCATTCGATCTGAACCGCGCCGGAATGACGACGACCTTTTTCTCGTCTCCGAGCAGCCACACACAGATTCGTCGCGTTCTTTTGCGGGTGCGTGGTGGGCCAGACGCCGGGATGGAGATTCAGGTGTCCCGACCCAAGATTATGGTGGGACGGAGCGGGGTTAATGATCTCGTCCTCACGGACACCTCGGTGAGCGGCACCCACATGCAGATTGTATTGAACGAGCGCGGTGTGCTCGTTCAGGATCTAGAGAGCACGAACGGGACCGTGATCGGCTCGCTTCGCATTCGAGAGGCGTGGATCGATCCTGGAACTGTGATCTCGGTCGGCAAGACTGATATCGAGTTCCTGTCGGCCGACGAGGTAGAGATCCCCCTCTACAAAGAGGATTATTACGCGGGACTGTACGGCGCGAGCCCGGCGATGCGAGAGGTCTTCGCGGTTCTTGAGCGTGTGGCGAAGACCGAGATGAGCGTGCTCGTTGGCGGGGAGACTGGCACGGGCAAAGAACTGGTCGCGCGCGCGCTCCACGACGAGTCTTCGAGGGCTGCGGGGCCGTTCATCGTCCTCGACTGCGGGGCACTCTCCCGAGAGTTGGCAGAAGCAGCTATCCTCGGTCACAAGAAGGGGTCGTTTACGGGCGCGATCGCAGATCGTGCCGGGGCGTTCGAGGAGGCAAACGGAGGGACGCTGTTTCTTGACGAGATAGGCGAGCTACCACTCGAGCTACAGCCCAAGCTCTTGCGGGTGCTCGACCGTCGCGAGGTGCAGCGGGTTGGAGAGAGTCAGACACGACCGGTGAATGTCCGCGTGGTCGCGGCGACCCACCGAGATCTCCGGAAGATGGTCGGCAACGGTCAATTCCGGGAGGACCTGTATTTTAGGCTCTCGGTGATGAATGTGGAGCTGCCTTCGCTTCGTGAGCGCGGTGACGACGTTTTGCTCATCGCGGATCGTTTCCGGGAAGAGTTCAGTCGCGCGCGCAACGAGCGTATATCCTTTGGTGAGGATGTGGTCGCGACGCTCCGAAAAAACCAGTGGCCTGGCAATGTGCGCCAGCTTCGCAACACGGTGGAGCGGGCTTGTTATCTGGCGAAAAATGGCGTCATCTCCCCCGCAGACCTGCACATCGGCGGTCGCGCCGCGGCTCCCATTGAGCGCGCGTCGCAAGAGGGCGGCCCGCTCCCCGAGCATCTCTTCTCCAAGCCTTTCAAGGTCGCGAAGCAGGAGGTGATCGATCAATTCGAGCGGGCCTATCTTGAGCGGGTTGTGGCGCGAACTGACGGGAACTTAAGTCGGGCGGCGGGCGAGGCTGAGATCACTCGCTACTACCTGCGGGAGCTCTTGAAGCGACTTGGGATGCACAAGTCGAGCAAGCCGCCGGCTGGGGAGGAGTGATCCGGATGCGGTTCTTACGTGGGAACAAGCTGGTGTGTAGTTTCGGCGCAGCGGCGTGGCTGCTCGGATGTCAGCCATCGGTGGAGGACCCGATTCGCGCGGCGAGCCGGTTTGTCGCTGTCGCCGGCTACGGCCAGGGCGTGTCGATTTGGCCGCACCTGTCCGAAAAGACCCGGCTGATCCTCGAACGAGAGGCGGAGCGTGCGTCCAACCAGATCGGTGAGCGCCGAAATATCTCGCCGAGCGAGATGTTGCAGATCGTGGATGTCCCAACCTTCGACCCACGGCGAATTCCAGAGCTGCGCAGTCGATCGGAGACGACCGCGGAGGTAGTCTTTTTTGATATGAAGGGCACCGAGTATCCAGTGAAGATGTTTCTCGAAGAGGAGCAATGGCGGGTGAATCTTCCCCTTGACGATTCCCTGAGCCGAGGAGCGCGACCGTGACTCTTGGACGTCGACGCGTTGGACTCCTCATCGCGCCGTTGACCGTCGCGGCGGCGGTATTGCTTCATGCGTGGATCGACGTGCCTCGCGGATCCGTGCAACCGAGGGTGAGCAAGCAGTCTAAGGCGAAGAAGAAGGCGGCGACGAAGAAGGCGGCGACGAAGAGCACGAATCCCCCTGCGGCGAGCGAGGCTCAAGTCACGAGAGATCCGCCGCGCGACGGGTCTCCAAAACGTGTCGGGTCCTCAGGGCGCTGAGCGGCCGTGTCCTAAAATCGAATGCGACCGCCGACGAGCGCTCCACCGCCGGGGAGCGGGGCGCCACCGAGGGAGAAGCCGCGCTCCATGAGCATGGCGGCTGTGTCGCTCTTTTTCCGGGTGAACAAAAGCGTCGTGAACACGGCGGTGGAGACCGCGAACACACCCGTCGCGATCCACGCGGCGGTGCTGGTGGCCCTACCCCGCACCTGCTGTCAGCGCACGCCCACTGAGTGGGCGGGGCCGTTTTTTTATGAAGTTCTTCTTTGTAAGCCGCGTGACGACACGCTTGTCGGGCATATTGGAAAGCCGCGCGATGACACTGTCGGAGGTGGGGTCACTCTGGGGTCAC
>JBDQGY010000266.1:0-5263 GCA_040265175.1 Nannocystaceae bacterium | reverse complement strand
GCCATGGCCTTGGCCACCGCCGCCGGCTTCGAAGGGCCCGTCGTTGTGCTTGGCTACTCCATGGGGTTTCAGGTCGCGCTCGAGTGCATCCGACACTACCCGGAGCGCGTGTGCGGGCTCGTCAACATCGCCGGTCCTTCGGGGCGGGCCCTGTCGACGTTCCAAGGCACCGACGCCTTTGCCCACGCCTTGCCGATGCTCGCGGGTGCCGCCCGATTCGCCCGTCGCATCACCGACGATATGTGGAGGGCGCTCGTCCGCCACCGCCTCGCCACGGAGATCGGGCTCATCACCGCGGTTAACGGCCGGCGCCTCCCCTCAAGCTACCTCGAGCGCTACATGGGTGACCTCTCGCGCATCCACCCCGAGCTATTTTTAACCATGCTCGAGGAGGCCAACGACCACGATGGCGCGGACCTGTTGCCGACCATTGAGATACCCACGCAGGTGATCGCCGGGGCCAACGACAGCTTCGTCCCCCTCGCCGTGCTAGAGCGCACCGCCGCCCAGATTCCCAACGCCGGCCTCAAAATCATCGAGGACGCGACCCACGCCGTGACCGCGGAGTACATCCCCGAGGTGACCGCGCTGATCTTGGACCTGCTCGCGCGTGTGGATGAGCGCGGGCGAACCGGCCAAGCTCCCTCCCCTTCGTAGCGGTCTCCTGCGGGTCAGGTGCCGGTGTCCTCCTACTCGGAGGACGCCCCCGACCCGGGCGAGGCCTCGACGCTCGGCGCCGCAGACGAGCTCGCTTCGTCTTGCTCCACCACGAAACGCACTAGTTTCTTAATCACGTTGTTGCGCTCGATGTTGCCGAGCACTTTCACGAGATCGTCGTAGGCCTTGGGATCCTTGAGCAGCTTGCCGAGCGTGCCCTCTCCCGAGGCGAGAGAGGTCCGCACCTCGGCGACCACCGTCTCCACCTCCACGAGCGTCTGCTTGCCCACGACCAGCGCGTCCGAGGCGGCCGTGATGGCCTCTGCCACCTCTTGTCCGAGCGCGTCGTCATGCAGCAGCCGCGAGACCACCGCTTGATTCTCGGGGTCGTTGATGGTCTCGAGAGTCGTGTTCACGCGCCGCAGGGTCCCGCGCATATCGCGAACAGCCGGCGTGACCTCGCGACCCATGCTGGTGAGCGCGCCATCCACCTCCTGCACCCCGTGCCGAACATGACGCAGGGTCTTGGAGAATTCCGCCTTGTACTCCGGATCGTTGAACAGGGCCCCCACGAGCCCGTCTCCCTCCGCGATCTGGCGCGAGATTTCATTGGCGTTGGCGAGCACCCCCTTGAGGTCTCCCTTGGTGCGGTCGTCGTTGAGCGCGTCAAACAGGCCCGCGACCCCAGCGAGACTCCGGTCGAGATCCTCCGTGATGCCCTCGAAGCGATCCTTGAAAAACAACAGCTCCTCCATGAGCGACGGCGTGGCCTGGATGGTCCCGCCGTCTGCGATGGGCTCGCCTTTCCCCACGGTGATGTTGATGAGCTGGTCCCCCAACACTCCGTTCGCGGTGATCGTCGCTCGCGAGTCGTCGCGAATGTGAATGAGCTTCTCCTCCGAGACCTCGAGGGTGACCCGCACCCGCTGGTGCGACGTTTGGTAAGGGACGCACACCCCCTCGGGGCCCGTCCATTTCACGCGGCGATACCGCCGCGCGAACATTTTCGTCACGCACATCTCTCCCTCTCGGCAGCTATCCTCCGCGGTGCATGGCTCGTAGTTACGATCGAGGCCGGTGTACATCTCAAGTTCGGCGCACACCGCCTCCGCCGCGCAAAACAAGGAGGCGTCACAGTCGTCGGTGCGACCGCTACCAAAACGACCAAGGTCTTCCGTGGTCGGGCTGCATGGATAGCTCGGGGAGGCGAATCCGATCTCTTTGACGACGCCGATCTTCGTACCCGCGAGCTGCACGGGGCTGTTGCGCGTGAGCCCCGTCACCGTGCGGAAGTCGGCGTAGATATCGGCCTTCGCCTCGAGCAACCCCTCGCTCGTCGCGATGACGAACATGGAGAAGACCAAGAGTCCGAACATCGTCGTCACGAACGCTCCGACGATGAGATTGACACGCGCCTCGTCCTTGCGCTTCGCCATTATCGGGTCCTCCGTACGATGAAGTCTCGTACCACCTCATCTTGAATTTGCCGAAAATCTTCCGTTCGGGCGACCCACGGGAAGCGGTGGTCGTGCAGCATCGCCATACGATCCGAGACGTGAAACGCCGTATCGATGTCGTGAGTGACCACGACGCTGGTCACGGAAAGTTGCTCTTGAAGGTGTCGAATCATCATCGAGATGCGATCGCAGTTGGGTGGGTCGAGCCCCGTGGTGGGCTCATCGTAGAGGATAACCGCTGGTTTAATAGCAATTGAGCGCGCCAGCGCCACTCGTTTTCGCATACCGCCGCTCAGGTTGGCTGGGAACTTCTCCAAGATGTCGGGGTTCTCGCTGAGGCCGAGTCCCACCATCTCCAGACACTCCTCCGCGCGGTCGCGAATCTCCGCGTCCGACATCTGCGTATGCTCGGTGAGCGCGTACCCCACGTTCTCGAGCACGCTCATGGAATCGAAGAGCGCCCCGCCCTGGAACACCATGGAGAGGTCTTGTCGGAGCTTGCGCAGCGACTCTGCTCCCATTTCTGAGACCTCTTCACCGTTGACGTGCACGCTCCCCTCCTCCGCGCGAAGCAGCCCGATCATCAGCTTGAGCGCCACTGACTTCCCAGTGCCGCTGCCCCCGAGGATCGTAAGCGTCTCGCCTCGATAGACGTCGATATCCATCCCCTGATACACGACGTTCGCGCCGAAGGATTTCGACACGCCTCGCATGGAGATAATTGGCGCTGGTTCCGTTGCAGACATCAGATGGGAAGGAAGAGAGTGGTCAACGCGAAATCAGCGATCACCACGGCGATGGAGACGGAGACCACCGTCTCCGTGGTCGCGAGGCCGACCGCCTCGGTGCCGAACTTGGTCATAAATCCTTGGTAACAGCCAATGATCCCGGCGATGCCCCCAAACACTGTGGCCTTCACGATGCCGGAGATGTAGTGAATTGGGATCAATTCGTCGATATAGGTCTCGTAAAAATAACCCGCGGGGACGTCAAAGACCGCGTCGGAGATGAACATTCCTCCGAGCAACGCCATGATGTTGCCCCACGCAACGAGCAGCGGCATCGCGAGGGTCGCCGCAAAGAACCGCGGCCACACCAGCTTCTTCACCGGATCCGCCCCCAGCGACGCGATCGCGTCGATCTGCTCGGTCACCTTCATAGAGCCGAGCTCCGCGGTCATGCCGGTGGCCATCTTTGATCCCACAGTGACCGCGAGGAGCGCCGGAATCAGTTCTCGAACGAGCGCCAGCGACGAGGCGTAGCCGAGCGACTGTTTCGCGCCGAAGTCCGCGAGGGCCTCCCCAAACTGCCACACCAAGATCATCCCGACGAACAGCGACATCAAGGTCGCCATTGGCATGGAGCGAATGCCTACCGTGAGCGTCTGGTACGAGAGATCATAGACGCCGATGGGCCGCTGTGGAGCGACCCACAGCGCGCGAAGAAAGAGGATGAACAGTCCTCCGGACCAACGAAAAAATTCGTTAAGTGACGCGCCAACGCGTCTGAGAATCCCGTTCAACGACGGTCCTTCCCTCGCAACGGGAACGCAAATCCTTCGAGCACCGCCTCGAAACTCCCGAGTCCAGCGTCAAAGACGGGCGGACTCGCGATGTATTGCAGGTCGAACAGGCAACCGTTCTTCTTCAACACGACCAGCTCGAGGTAGACCGGCACGCCGTCGAGTTTTGCGTGGACGCGGGTCCGAAGCCCCTCGCGACCGACGATCTCAATGGCCTGCTGCGATTGAATGTCCCACTGGCCGAAGTCGATCCGAAGATGGTCGGTGAACGACGACAGATCGCTGTCCCCATGCTCGTCGCACTGAGAGCGCACCTGAATCAGCGCAGGGGTGTCGCCCTTCGACCACGCCACCTGCACCCCTCGCTCGCGGTGGGGTCTCCACCCCTCGCCCGGGTCTCCCACCCGAAAAGTAGCGTCTCGATCCATCCCCTTCCACGCCGGTTGCCACGATTTGTAATGGACGCGGCCCCCGTCCCAACCAGACGCACAGCCCGCAGCGAAGAGGAAACCCATGCACAGGCCCGCAACACACAACTGCCGTCCGATCTCGAAGCCCCGCACGTGCGCAGAGTGTATCAGCGGAACGAATGCCGCCACTACTTTAGGACCCGTGCGATATAAAAGTTCGTGAGATCTCGACGCGGTGACGCGGCGTGACGACGGGGGGGCACGACGCGGTCATGGCCACGCCCAGCGGATGGAGTCCATCCCCAATACGGGGGCGTAGGCGCCTGTATCCACCCGCCCTGCGCACGAGCCCGTGTTGTGCAGCCCCTGTTGCGCCAGCACCACCACCGTTCGCGGCGCCAGCGCTTGGAGGCTTGAGTAGCGTGGCACGCACCGGTCCCCCCCCTCGGGCGAGACGATGATGATGAGATCTTCTCGCAGCTCGTCAATCCAGGCGCGGCTCCCCGCGAGCGCCTCGCCAAGCGCGGTCTCGTGGACCCAGAGTACGGTGGCCTCCGGACACGCGGACCGCCCCTCGTCGCGCTCTGTCGCGCCGAGTCCCCCCGGGACCCACACCACCTGCCCCGCAGCCTCCACACACACCGAGATCGCAGAGGACTCGGGGGCCGCAGCGCGATGCCATGAACGAACGAGGATGCAGGCCGGCAATCCTTCCCCTCCGAGACACATCGTCTCCCCCGAGGGCAACCATTCGCTCGAGCGCAACGCGCGTTCCAAGCCGCGGTGGACAGGGTTGTCGGGCTCCAACGCCGCGGCGGGGAGCAGCGACTGCGTCACCAACACATCGTCGTCGGTGCCGAAAACTCCGTCCTCCCCAGCGACCGCGCGGGGTACCGCCCCCGCGGCCGACGAGAGTTGGGGGACAACCAGCACCTCGTGAGGCGGCCCGGTGGAGTCGTTAGTCTGCGGGCTCCAATGGGCGAGCAGTTCCCGCGACGCCTGGGAGCCCGCCCGCGGGATCGTGAGCCGACTGTCCCCGTGACGAGCCACCAGCATCGAGCCGTCCCCGAGCCGCTCGATCGCGAGAACTACGCGCACGCCGACGAGAACCCGGTGAAACTCGTGAGCGAGCAACCGGTTTCGACCTTCAGCATCGATGTCGATACGGGTTCTTATTCGAACGTGCGCCGGTTACTGAACGCCGGCAGGTTGCCACG
>JBDQGY010000265.1:0-5300 GCA_040265175.1 Nannocystaceae bacterium | reverse complement strand
GGGTCCTCCGGGGGCGCCGTGGGAGATGAGGGGTGCGCGTGCCATGCGACGCCATCGGGCCCGCCGCTCACGGCGCTCGCCTGGGTACTGCTCCCCTGCCTTCGTCCGAGGTCTCTCCACCCGTGTCTCCGTCCGAGCCCGACCCCGAATCACCAGGGCTGGAAGGTCGCACCCAGGACAATGTTTGCGGCGGTAGGGCGATTTCGTCGTTGACGGGCGGTAGATCCACGGGGACCTCGATGCCGGCGATCTCATAGTCCGTGCCGAGCACGGTCATCACCAAGTGCGGGGAGATGAGGACTGTCGTGACCGCTTCAAGGTTCACGTGGAGGCTGGCAGTGGCTTCGAGCACCTCCACGTCAGCGAGGGGGGTGAGCGCGAGGCTGGCCCCGTGCGCATCCACGGTGCGCGTGCCGGGGGTGAGGACCTGTTCGCTGTTGGGGAGGATGTCGATGCGCTCACCGATGAGCGTCGCGTCGACCTCGAAGGCGAGGTCGATATCAAGGTTCCCCGACACCACCAGGAGGTCGGGGACAATCGGGACGGAGGCGACCATGACGCCGGAGGTGGCCTCGGAGATCGTGGCAGGTCGGTCTGGGTTGCCGGTGAGGAGGTACGGACGAAACATGGCCGTCGCATCAAGCAAGAGATCATAGGGGCCGAGGACGTCCGATTCCCAGGTCAGTCCAAGGACGTCGACGCGCACCTCCGCGTGAACCTCGACACCTACGTTCGTGACGAAGGTGCCGGCGTCGTCGTCGGCGGTGAATGACAGGCTGTCAGAGAGCCAGTCGTAGTTTGCTCGCCCAGGCAGCGACATCGACAGGGTGTTGCCGGCGGCGGCCTCAAGTCGAAGCTGGACCGGCGACCCCACGGGGACCCACCCCGTGTCGACCATGGTGTCTTCCAGGGAGGTAAGCATGAGCTCCGCGCTCGGAGAGAAGGGGCTCGTTGTTGTCTCTTCCGCGTGGGCGGTGGTTGGGGCGAGGCAAAGTGCGAAAACAGCCGCGACGAGGGCGAGCGCTCCTAGCCGTCGCGCCCACGCGTCGGTTCGGCGAGGAGTTCGCATGCAGGCGCCTCAGCCTTCCAGCTTCTCAATGATGAGGTCGATAAACTCAAACGCCGTCATCTCACGGTATTTGTAGTTCCCCTCAAACCACTCGACCAGGGGGTCTTCTTCGCCGTCTTTGGCCATGCGTGTCAGTTGACGGTGACTGTTTCGCACGTCGCTGAGGTTGGCCTTCACGAACTCATAGTCGTCGTGGTCTTTGTGGTAGTACTTTTTGAGCCAGCGGAAAAGGAAGTATACGAGGACAGGTTCGGCGTCTTTGAGCAACGCGAAGGTCTCGTCGGCGGTGGCGGAGGCCTGGGCGATGCCCAGCAAGATACCGAACGCGTGCTGCTTCTCCTCTGAGAATTCGCCCTCGAATTTCGGGGGTTCTAACTCGGCGGAGTCGTCGTCCTCCTCTTCAAAATCGGCGTCCTCGCCGGCGGCTGCAGGGGCTTTGCTGACCTCGGCGAGGAGGCGGGCGACGAAGTCATCTTCTCCGGGCACGCTGCATCATGGACCGAAGTGGGGGGGGGTGGCAACGGACTGTGGATCTTGGCGTTCGTGCGATGGGGGCGGCCGAGGTGGATCGACACCGCCAAAGGCAGCCCCTGCGGCGTCTCTCTGCACGAAACCCGGCGCGGGAGCAGCGTTTTTGCGGGCCTTCGTGACAATTCTATCAAGCCGCGGCGAAACGACGGTGGCTGCTTGGCTGAACACCTAGAGATCTCACCTTGAGGGGGTAATGGCCTCGATTTGGTGCCTCTGCGGATGGCGGGGCATGCGCGACAGTGAGGAACACACGAGCCCACGAATTGTGACCGGCATCAGACCATCACGCGGTGGGACTCCGTGCGATCTACAGAGGGATCAAGGGGAAGCGTGCAGACCGCGGAGAGGGGGAGGTGAGGGATGCCGCTACGCCGCGCCGTAGCCCGTGAGGTCGACCAGAATGGTGACGCGCCCCTTGCCCGCGCACATCTCGAGGCTGGCGACGCGGTCACCCGATCGCAGCTTGAGCAGCCAGTCGATGCTGGTCTCATTGAGGGTGGCGGAATTCACGTGACGACTGCACCAGCCGCTGAGCTCTTCTCCGTCCATACACGGCGCCACGTCCGCGAAGAAGCTCTTCCCCATAATCTCTGAGGCGATGAGGCCCGTGAGCTTCTCTTCCTCCTTCGAGTAACCGATGACGCGCAGTTGCTCATCGAGGAGTATCTTCCCCGTGGGAAGTCTATTGATCTCGGAGTCAACCCAGTTTCTCAACTCGGAGGTCTCGATGGCACCCATCCGTGCAGCGTAGCAGCGCACGCACAGTCCGTGAGTGGTATCGAGGGATTGCGTCCCGGAGTTTTCGTGTGGTCGGGCTTTACCGCACACCTTCTGGCAGTCCATGCAAACGGTGGTCATCGAGTGCGTCCATAGTACCTGTAATTTGGGCGGAGTGCACTGGAAGCACCTTCCACATTATGTCGGTTAACCGTGCCGACGAGGGGCGCCATGGATCGGTTTCGTGGCTGAGGGCGGCCCCAAAAACCGGCGGCCAGGGCCGCCGGATGGCCGCTTTCCAGGCGATGGCACCCCATGGGAGGCTCGTTGTTTGGCCGCAGCGCTGTCTCCGTGTCATCATGCCTCCATGAAGACGCTTGGACTAACGATGACGCTTTTGGCAGGGTCCCTGGTGCTTGCGACGGGCTGCGCTGAAGAAGAGGGGGAGGATACCGGGGCGACCTCCAGCGAGACCGCGGGCACCGATGGTGACATGTCGGGCTCTACCGGAATGATGGACTCCGATACCGGGGGCGGTGAGGACACCTCCGGCAATGACAGTCCCGACACCGCCGGCACGGGGGACGATGGCGGTATGGGCGATGAGACCTGGAGCGCATTGTTCTCAGAGGTCATCGCGCCCAACTGCGACAACGGCTACTGCCACGGCGGGGGGATCGGCGGCCTCGCGATCACGGACGCGGCGTCCACCTATGCAGCGCTTGTTGAGGTCGCTGCGATGGGGATGGCGTGCGGGCCCACGGGGGCGGTGCGGGTGGTCCCGGGCGACCCCGACGGGAGCCTCATCGTGCAAAAAATTGAGGGCACCCAAAGCTGCGGCGCGGCGATGCCCAAGGACCTTCCCTCGCTCTCCCAGGCCGACATTGACCGTGTGCGGGCGTGGATCCTCGACGGAGCGATGGACAACTAGTCCGGCGATCGCCGGCCTCCTGAAGAACTGATGGCCGACGAGGTTCATAACCTGCGGGTTGAGTCCATGGACGAGCGACTCGCAGGTCGTGCGACGCTGGGGAAGCGGCGCACGCTTCGAATTCCAGGGGCGCTGTCTGGAGAGCTCGTCCGCCTACGGGTGGAACGTCGCGGACGCGGGGGACGTCCAGATCTGGCCAAGCTCGAACAGATTTGGGAGGCGCACGCCGAGCGCAGGGTCCCATTTTGCCCTCGGCACGCCGATCGAACCATCGGCGCTGGGTGTACCGGCTGTTCTCTTCAGCACGCGACTTGGGCGTTGCAGCGCGACATGAAGCGCACGTGGTTGACGCAGGTGTTTGGGTTGGAGGTCGCGGAGGTGGAGGCGGCTGGAGCGGAGACGGGCTATCGTTTCGTCTCAAAACGTGTGGTGGCGGGAGCCGAGGGGGCGCTTATTCTTGGAAGCTACGTACGAGGCACGCACACGATCGCCTCCATGTCTGGGTGCGAGGTGGAGCACCCGCTCATCCGAGCGTGTGCCGATGAACTCATTGAGGTCGGCAACGAGCTTCGGATCCGTCCATGGGACCAGGCCTCAAGCAGTGGTGATCTTCGCTTTGTTTGGATGAAGACGAACGGCCATGAGGTCCTGACCACGCTGGTGACTGGTCCAGAGGGGGGCGACATCGCGAGGTCATTGTCGCAGCGCTTGTCCCGTTCGCAGAGCGTGGCGTGGAGTGTGCAAGGTTCGGAGGGGAATCAGATGCGGGGAGACTCGTGCGAGGTGCTCCAAGGCACCGGCGCGATTTCTGTGAGCGTGGGGGATCAAGAAGTCTCCTACGGTCCCTTGGGCTTCATGCAGCCTAATCCAGAGGTGGCAGCGCGAGCCATGGATGCACTCGTTGAAGGAGAGGACGGCGCGCCCGCGGCGGGGGGACTCGCGTGGGACTTGTACGCCGGCGGAGGCGCGACGACGCGTCGCCTGCGGCGATACTTTGAGCGGGTAGAGGCGTGCGATGTGCAGGTCGAGGCCGCCTCATCTGACATGGTTGAGCAGCTCGACGTGGAGGAATTCTTGGCGAACCGAGCGGCCGGACCGACGCCCGACCTGCTCCTCGCAAACCCACCCCGTGGCGGCATGGGCGCGTCCGTATGCGCCCAGATTCGCTCGCAGGCTCCCCCATGCGTCCACATTATGAGTTGTAATCCTAAGTCGCTACGTCGCGATCTCGACGCACTCCTGGAAGGTGATTTCTACGAACTGCGCTCGGTGCGAGCCTTCGACACGCTCCCCCATACCGAGCACGTAGAACTCGTCGTTCGGCTGGTTCGAGTGGGCTCGTGAGTCCCAAGATCGCTACTGCGGAAAGAAACAGTTGATGCTGGTCTCAAGGTGGAAGATTGAGCCGTTGTGCCGTCGCTCCGCGTGGAAGATGTCCATGGGGTAGGTCTGGCCTGCGGTCAGTCCCAACGTATCGAGATTCACGGTGCCTGTGAGCGGGCCATGAAGACCTCCGAGGTCGATGACGAGCTCGCCGTTGATGAACAGCCACAGATCATCATCGCCGATGAAGGTGAAGGTCTGACCAGGGACGTACTGGAAGGTCGTGTGGATTTCGGTGGTGAAGTGAAAATTGTGCTGATCGTTGAGCGTGTCTGGGAATGTTTCGTTGTTGAAACCTAGCCCGTCCAACGGAAAGAACGTCTGATCGTCGAAGACGTAGAGCCCTGATCCGGGGGAGGTCTCCGTTAAGTCGATCTGCAGCATCACCGGCACGTTAACCGGATCGTCGTTGTACCACTGGCCAAACGTGGCCTGTGACGTTATCTGAGGATCGGCGCCGACATAGCCGGGGGGGGCGCTCGCGTTGGGGTTATAGACGGGCTTGTTGTCTGCTCCGAGCGTGTCGAGCACGAGCCCCGTGTAGGCGTTGTTGCCCCAGAAAACCTCAAAATCGGGATGGGACGAGGCGAAGTCTCGGAACTGCACATTGAGAGATCCACAAGGAGGAGGATCGCCATCGCCGTCGCCGTCGCCGTCGCCGTCGCCGTC
>JBDQGY010000264.1:0-5316 GCA_040265175.1 Nannocystaceae bacterium | reverse complement strand
TCGTGGGTGCTCTCGCGGCGCAGCACCACCCACTCGGACGCGGGCTTGCCCTCGCGCAGCTCCACCTCGCTGGCGGTCTGGCAGACGTGCCGGACGGGCGGCTCGGTCACGGCGATCGGCACGCCCTCGATGCCCTCGCTCAACGGATGCATCTTGGCGCTGGAGGAGGTGGGCGAGCGCCCCTATCGGATCGACCGCGCCTTGACCCAACTTCACAGCTCCGGCGCGCTGCGTGGTGTTCGGGGCGTGGCCCTCGGACAATTCACCGGGTGCCACGAGCCTGAGGGCACCTTGAGCGCGGGCCCGGCCGCCCTCGATGTGGCCCACGAACGACTCGAGAAGCTTGAGGTTCCCGTGGTCAGCGGCTTCCCCTTCGGCCACGAGCCCGCCCGCAACGCCGCCCTGATCTTTGGTGGCCAAGTGCGCCTCGAAGCAGATCACGGCACGCTGATCTCGCTGGAAGGTCTCGATGAAGCGGCGCAGGACTGAGCCCGAACTCGATCACCGATACCCCGCGGCCTGCAGCTCGAACAGGCGCGCGTATCGGCCGCCACGTCCGACGAGGTCCTCGTGGCTCCCGCGCTCCACCACGCGCCCATGATCAAGCACCAAAATCGTGTCCGCGCTTCGCACGGTGGAGAAGCGGTGGGAGATCAATATGGCCATCTTGTCGCGGGCGAGCCCTTGCACATGCTCGAAGACCGTCGCCTCGGCCTCCGCGTCCATGGCCGCGGTCGGCTCGTCGAGCACGAGCACGTCAGCGCTCGAGCGCATGAACGCTCGTGACAGCGCCACCTTCTGCCACTGGCCACCAGAGAGCTCGCGTCCGTCTTCGAACCACCGACCCAACTGGGTCTGATAACCGCGCTCAAACTCGTCGATGAACGGCGCGGCCATACCTTGGTCCGCTGCAGCCTCCCAACGCTCCTCATCGAGCAGGTGCGCCACGTCTCCCACCCCAATATTCTCGCCGACCAGCAATTGGTAGCGCGCAAAGTCTTGAAAGATCACCCCCACCCGCGAGCGCAGCGCCGCGGGTTCCCATGTATCGAGAGGGGAACCATCCAACAAAATCCGACCGCTGGATGGCTCGTAGAGGCGGGTGAGCAGCTTGATCAAGGTGGTCTTGCCAGACCCGTTCTCACCCACCAGCGCCAACGCCTGACCCGGCCGCAGATGAAAGCTCACCTCCTCGAGCGCGGCGGCCTCCGTGCCAGGATAGGTAAAACTTACAGACTCAAACCGCAGTCCATCGCCGACGGACTCCCCCTCCACGAGCACCCCCTCCTCTTGCTGAGACTCCTGTTCAAGATACTCGTACAAGTTGGAGAGGTAGAGGTTGTCCTCATACATCCCGCCGATCGCGCTCAAGCTCGCCGCGACGGCCCCTTGACCCTGCTTGAACAACATCAGGTACATGGTCATCTCGCCGAGTGAGATGGCGCCTGCGGCCGTCTCCAGCACGATCCACGCGTAGGCCCCATAAAATGCCCCGGTGCTGATGAGCCCTACCGCGAAACCCCACGCCCCGCGCCGGAGGGTGAGGCGGCGGTCGTCCTTAAACACGGTCTCGAAGATGCCTCGATATCGACTCAACAACGTCTCCCCGAGTCCGAAGAGCTTCACCTCCTTGACGTAGTCCTCCCGCGCGAGGACCGTCTCCAGATACATCTGCTTGCGGGCCTCAGGCGAGCGCCAACGAAACAATCGAAACGCCTCTCCCGAGAACTTCGTCTCCACAAAAAATGCGGGGATCCCCGCCACGGCGAGCAACACCACCGCGACCCCCGAGAACTGCCACAGCAAGATCCCATAGCTCACGAGGGAGATCGCGTTTTGCACGAGCCCGAAGGTCTTTGTCACCAGGCCCAAGGGGCGCACCGAGGCCTGACGGCGCGCGCGGGTGAGCTTGTCGTAAAACTGCGGGTCTTCAAAGTGTTGAAGCTCGAGCTCCAACGCCTTCTCCAAAATCATCACGTTCACGCGATGGCCGAGCAGCGCGCGAAGCAGACTCTGCGCCACGCTCACGCCGCGACCGATCCCGGCGATCCCGACGAAGATGAGGGCCTCCACGCCCACCCATTGCAACGTCACCGTCACCAGCTCCTCGCTGCCACCGCTCGCGCCCGCCGCCACCACCCCGTCCACGATCTTTTGACCGACCCACGCCGCGGCCGCGGGCAACAACCCCCCGACGAGCGTCAAGATAACAAAGAGGAGCGTGAGCGTCCGGCTCGTCTCCCAGACCAAACGCACGGCGGCCCGGGTGTAGCCGAAGACCTCGGTGAATCCTCGCAGCCCTCGCCCTTGGGGCTCCTCCCGATGATGCGCTACCATGCCGGTAGTGTGGACAAGGACGCCTCCGGGCTCCACCCCTGACTCAAGAAAGTAAACGAGGGCGCATCCCTCGGCACGCCCTCATCGTTTCGGGCACAAGTCCCGCTCGTTACGGCGCGAAGTTAAGCCACGCCGCCTGCGTCCAGTCCTCCGCTGCGAGAGGATCGACCGCGCCGAGATAGGTGACTTGGTCGAACCCCGCGGGCAGCGCCGTCCCCGCGCCGTTGCCCACCGCCGAGCTGCCCGGGTCCGGCTGCACGTTGGGTGCGCCCCAGGTCGGGTCGAGCGAGAGCCCGGTGAAGTCTCCGGTGTCCGTGAGGTTGTTGTTGCCCAGCAGGCTCCCTAGATCACATCCCGACGGGGTCTTGTCGAAGACATCACCGATCGCGATGTCGAAGTCGATGGCGATATTTCCGGCCATCCACTCTGCGCAGGTCTCGTCATCTTCCACGATCAGCATGAGCGGAGTCATGCTGGTCGCGTCGTTGGCGTAGTTCCCCAAGATCGAATTCCAGATCGAGAAGTTCGTTTGCTCCTTGAGGAAGATGCCCGTGGACTTATCCCCGGTTCCCGAGCCCACCACAGTCGCGTTCGCGATGAGTGGGTTGGTCCGAGGAGTCGCCGCAAAGTCCCCCCCGTTGGAGACCTCAAAGCCGTTGTCTCCTGCGGGAGCGCTGTCTTGGTGAATCAACACGTACTGAATCTGCCCCGAGAACCCGAGGTCCATGTCGAGCGAGTCATCAGCCGCACCAGTCACCACGAGGTGATCTGCGTCGAACGAGCCACCAAACATCTCAATGCCGTCGTCGGAGCCCATGTGCGACTGCACGTGGCTCACCGTGGTGTCGGTGCCGCAGCCATAAAACGTGATGCCGTTGAGCTCGTTGCCCGCGGTCACCTCGAAGCCTGCGTACTCCACCCGCACAAACTCAAGGGAGCCGCAGTTGTGGGTGGGGACGTCGCCGCCATAGCTCGGGGCGCTGGAGGGGAAGCCCTCCGCGGTGCACGAGGTCCCACAGTTCGCCGGCGCCTCGCCGATGAGGACGAGTCCTCCCCAATCACCGCGAGCGACGGTCGCGGGGCTGGTCGCGAGCGTGTCTGCGGTGAACACGATGGGCGCATCCGCAGAACCCGATGCCTCCACGCGAGCGCTCTTCTCGATGACGAGCGCGCTGCCCCCTTGCCCTCGGATGGTGGTTCCTGGCTCGATCTCGAGGACGCCGTTTGTGACGGTGATGAAGTTCTCGAGCACGTAGACCTTGTCACAGGTCCAGGAGGCGCCGCCTTCGATGTTTGCGTTCACCGCGACGATGTCGGCGGCGTCCGTGGTGAGCGGGTCCGCACACAGGTCGCCGTCTCCGTCCCCGTCGCCGTCGCCGTCTCCGTCGCCATCTCCGTCCCCGTCGCCGTCGCCGTCGCCGTCTCCGTCGCCATCTCCGTCCCCGTCGCCGTCCCCAGAAGAGGAGGAGAGGTCGGTTGTGTTGCCTTCTGCGTCATCTGCACATCCGAGCGCGCCCAATATGAGCGGAGCGATCAAAAGTGCACTGAAGATATTTTTGGTGTTCATAGGATTCTCCGTCAAGCGTTTGTTCGTCGGCGTGTTCGCCGAACTCGTAGGTTCTCGCAGACAACTTTGACTTCTGTGTGCGGGTTCGGTGAACACTCGGTCACAAGAAATGATGTGAAGTGGAAACCAGCGGTGGGCAACGTCCATGCAGACCACGGCGGTCTGCGTCCGAGCAGCATCCTCGATGCCATACATTCTGGGCCATTGGGAAGGACCGCGGAGCCTTCCGTCCTGCGCGGCCGCTAGAAGCTGTAACTAAGTCCCAAGCGGACGTCGACGCCCTTGCGGAAGTTGTTACGATCGATCTCTTGGACAACGTCCGGATTTGCGATGCCGTTCGCGATCTGGTTGGCCTTGATCTCCGAGACGGTTTCGTCCGTGAGCCGCTGTACGACCCCAAATTTGGTGTTGAGAATATTTCCGACCCGCAAGGTGACACGCAGCTCTTGGCTCGTCTCCGCCTCGAAGGAGTCGGTGGAGGAAGCCACCTGAAACAGGCGCTGGGACATGACCAGGTCCAACATGTGCTGGGGTGTCTCCCAGATGTTACCGAACTCCGAGAGGCGCCAGAGACGCTCGCCAAACGCGTTGTACAGCACGCGCGCACGTGTGCCCGAGGTGCTGTTGTCGTAGTCGATGAAGGCGTTCAAGATCCACGGTGACACCCCTGCCAGAGGACGCTTTTGAGAACCTGCGGCGCTATATTGAAGATAATGACGGCAGAGGCGGTCTTCCGGCGGGCACTCACCTTCGAAGTTTTCTCCGACCACGTAGGTGTTTCCATCCACGGCCGTGTAGTCCCGGACCGGCGTCACGCGCGAGAAAATATACGCGAAGTTGGCGCCGACCGAGATGTCCTCAAGCCACCGCAGTTTGGGTTTCATGAGGTCCTCGTCCCGGTCGCGCCCCAAGAAGCCGAGGTTCTTCTTAAACTCAGCTTCCCCGCCGATGTTGATGGCGCTCTGGCTGTTGACCCAGGACTGAAGCTCGCTGGAGGTACCAGAGGTGAGCACCGCCTCGATGGGCTTATCAAACTGCTTGAAGAAGGCAGACACCGCGACCACCTCGCCCCCGGAGGGGAACCACTCCCAGCGCAGATCTGCGTTCCACACCCGAGTCGACTCCAGCAGGTCAAAGCCCTCTGAAGTCACTCCTCCAAACGATTTTGTAAAGGAGAAGGGCGCGAGCTCGCGCATCTCAGGTCGCGCGATCGTCCGCGTCCCCCCGAGCCGAATATTCATTTTGCTCGTGGGCGAGAAGATCAATGAGGCCGCCGGGAACACGTCACTGTCTGTGGTGTTAAACGTCTCCAGATCCTGATTTTCGCGGTCAAAGGGGTTGAACGGGCGCATCGCGATCTTTGAAAACTCGTACCGCACCCCTCCCGTAATCTTGAACCATCGGGTGATGGG
>JBDQGY010000263.1:0-5330 GCA_040265175.1 Nannocystaceae bacterium | reverse complement strand
TCGGGGGGGCGGGCGGAGCTCACAGCCACCGCAGGCGCCGGACAAGAGGCGGGGAGCACTGCGACCGAAACCGTCGGTGGAGCTGATGCGTCGGGGGAGACCGGTGGCACAATCTCGGGAGATGACGCGGCCAGTACGGGCGACGGCGGTGGAGATGGGGACGCGACGAGTACGGGGACACCGGGGACTACCGGAGGAATGGGAGACGGAGATGGTGATTCCGGCGCCACCGAGACCACCGGGGACTCGACCACGGGCGGTGCCACGACCACCGGGAGCGCAGGAGATGGTGATGGCGACGGAGACGGTGATGGCGACGTGACTTTGTGTGACGGCTACGCGACCCGCTATTGGGACTGTTGCAAGGCGCACTGCGGCTGGGAGGGAAATGTGAACCCGGCCACGGAGCCCCTGCAAAGCTGTAACGCAGCGAACATGAGCCTGGGCGCGGACTACAGCGCAACGAGCGCGTGCACCACCGCGGCACCCAACAGCGCGTACACCTGCTTCGACATGAACCCGTGGGAGGTGTCCCCCTCGCTAGCCTACGGCTTCGCGGCGGTGCCGGCCTCGGGGGATATCTGCGGACGTTGTTACGAACTCTCGTTTACAGGGGAGGGGCACTACGACCCGAGCGACTACGGTTCGACGCAACTCGCGAGCAAAACGATGATCGTTCAGGCCACCAATATTGGCTTCGATGTGGGCGGCGGTCAGTTCGATATTTTGATCCCCGGTGGGGGCGTGGGCTTGTTCGACGCGTGCAGCTACCAGTGGGGGGTGAACCCTTCAGACCTCGGAGCCAC
Organism: Nannocystaceae bacterium; assembly: GCA_040265175.1. Taxonomy (GTDB): domain Bacteria; phylum Myxococcota_A; class Polyangia; order Nannocystales; family Nannocystaceae; genus JAAZXR01. The sequence goes on along the minus strand of JBDQGY010000263.1, from coordinate 4,524 downwards.
CTATGGGGGGCTGCTCACCGCGTGCCAGCAAGATCCCAGCAACGACACCCCCTCAAAGCTTGAGGCCTGCGTGCTTGGACGCTGCGAGGTTTTGTTCGCGGACGCGAACTTCGCGGACCTGCTCGCCGGTTGTCAGTGGTTTGTCGGGTGGTACCACGCCGCCGACAACCCAAACGTGCAGTACCACGAGGTGCCGTGTCCGCAAGATCTCATCGATGTCTCTGGTATTGACCGCGGTCCGCTCGACGACGTGCAAGCCTGCGAGGGTGGAGGCGGCGCCCCGTGCACCCAAGAAGAGATGGACAACTGCGACTGTGACTGGACCAACGGTGGGCAAAATTGCGGCGCTGACGACGGCAGCTGCTGCTGGACCGCCTGCTGTGGCTGAGCGAGGGATGGCCCGCCCACTTTGAAGGAGGCATGTCGAGGGTTCGTTCGCACTCTCCCAATATCAATCGGGAATTCAAGCCTCCTGGCGGTGTCTTTTTGCCAGCGCTCCAAGTCCAGCATTGAAAGTAACCTCAATGAATCGTGCGCGCCGTCGGGTTTTTTGATGCTGCGTGGCTCGACGATAGGAGGCGCGCCCGCGTCGATTCGCGAGGGGCGCCTCGCGCACGAGGATCTTGCGACCATGCAGATCCCGAGGGAGCGAGCCTCTCAGATTTTCAGGATTGGGATCGGGCTCGAGCGACGAATGCCGAGGCTGGAATCGCGTGAGACCCAACTCTTGGCCGGCCCTCCGGCCTTTAATGTAGAGCGGCGTCCCGCATAAAACAGGCGACGAAGCGGTGGGGGCCGCGAGTGAATGATATTCTCCGACGCTGTCCGTCTCGGAGTACTGACCATGTCCACCACACGCGCCGTCCCCCTATTTTCAGTTGTCATCCTCTCCTGCACAGCGTGCACCTCCTCCGCGACCACGAGCCCATCATCGCCCGCAGAGCCCGCATTGTCCGTGGCGCCCGTGGCGGCGTCGACCCCCGCCGTCGCGACACGCGGCGCACATGAGCATCACTATTTTCATCGTGAAGAGAAGCCGCACGCGGCTCCGTGGGGTTATGAGGGCGACTTGGGGCCGTCGCACTGGGCGACGCTCGATCCAAGCTACGCCCTCGCCGGGTCAGGTCAGTCACAGTCGCCCATCGACATCCCCTCGACCGCGACCGCGACCGCGCCTGGCTTTGCGCTGGCGTACGGTCCCTCACGCATCAACTTGATCTACAACGGCCACACCGTGGAGGAGAAAGAGGATGGCGGCAACTACCTCACCCATGAGGGCACCCGCTACGAGCTCGCCCAGTTTCATTTTCACAGCCCGAGCGAACACACTGTGGACGGCGAGCACGCGGCGATGGAGATGCACCTCGTTCACAAGAGCGCCGCGAATGAGGTCGCGGTGGTCGGTGTGTTTATCGAGCCAGGTGAGGCAGACAACTCCGCCTTCGCGGACGTGTGGGCCTACTTGCCCGACGCATCCAACCGCAGCCGCCCCTGTAAATCGTGCCAAGCCCCACCCGCACGCTCGCCTCCGTCGCATGATTGGAGCCTATCACGCGCCTCCTCGCCGCGAGCATGACGCTCCCTGGCGAGAGCCAGGCCTCCTCACGTTCGGCGCCCCTGCCACCGCACGGAACGCGAGGTTCTCCCGCGCCGAGGTCTGGTCTTGTAGTCTGTCATGGTGCCCATCATCGATGCCAACGCCGCGCTTTCCGCCGATCTAGAGGCGGCGCTGCTTCGTCGCCTCGCGCTTGAGTGGGACAATCTCAACCTCGCCTTGTTCAAGGGAGCCATGCGGCGCCCGGTGCTTCGATTGGGAGACACCACGCGACGACTCGGCCAATGGGACGCCGACGGGCGAACCCTCGAACTGTCCAGGCCCCTCGTGCTCGACGAACCTTGGGGACACGTCATCGAGGTGCTCAAACACGAGATGGCCCATCAATTTGTTGGCGAATGTCTCGCCGTCGACGAACCTCCCCATGGCCCCACCTTCCGCAACGTCTGTGAGCGTCTCGGCATCGATGGAGCCGCGATGGGGATGCCCGGTCAATACCTCGCGACTTCCACCGGCGAAGGCCCCGAAGGAGCGCCCCACGACCGACTGGTGACACGCGTTCGAAAGCTCCTCGCGCTCGCCCAGAGCACGAACCGGCACGAGGCAGAGAACGCCGCGAGCGCGGCCCAAACGCTCATGCTCCGCTACAACCTCGAGCAAGACGCGCTGGTCACACGCCCCGACTTTGGCTTCGTCCATCTCGGGCGCCCCTCGGGTCGCACCTTCGAACACCAGCGGCGTGTCTCCGTGATCCTCGCAGAGCATTTTTTTGTGGAGGCCATTTGGGTTCCTGTGTACCGCCCCCGCGAGGGCAAACGCGCGAGCGTGCTCGAGATCTGCGGCAGCCGCCCGAACCTCGCCATGGCCGCCCACGTCCACGATTTTCTGCACGCCGCCGGCGAGCGCCTTTGGACCGCACACAAACGAGCGCGAAAGATACGCGCCAATAAGGACCGTCGGATTTTTCTAGCGGGTGTTATGGAGGGGTTCGAGGCCAAGCTCGACGCTCAAAAACTACGGCGTCACGAGGAGGGCCTGGTGTGGGTGCCCGGGGCGAACCTCCGCGGCTATTTTACAAGCCGTCACCCCCACGTGCGCCGCGTCTCGAGTGGAGGCATCGCGCAAAACGAGGCCTTCGCCGATGGTCGCCGAGCCGGCGGCACGCTCGTGCTCTCCCAACCAGTCTCCGAGGGTCCTCGTCACTCAAGACCTCGCGCCCTAAAGCCCTCAACCTAAGAAGCGCCACGCCACACCACCGGTGTTATTCGCCTCACTCAGCCGTCTAGATCTGCCCGTGTCGTCGGTCCAAAGAGACCAGCCTCACGTGGGGAGTTGGTGCTCGTCGCAACGAAGCGGCGCCACCGCGCATGCCAACCTCCACCGATGTGACGCCTCTGCGTCATCGCCGAACCCCTCGTAGAACTGCGCAGCCGCCTCGTGCAGTTCAAACGACGACCAGTCGCCGACGAGCCCCTCTTCGATTCGCTGCCGAGCCTTCGACTGTTCGCCTACGCCGGCCCATACCTGCGCGAACTGGCGAGTCGTCAACGGATTCGGACAAAGATTTTGATCCTGTCGTGCGAGTTCAAGCGCCCGCGCCGGTGCGCCGTAGACAAAAAAGTGCCGCAGCGCGTGGCCTCGACCCGTCTCGGGATCCGCAGCGATGGCCAATTCATCGGAAGCGCGTGCCGTCTCGATCCATGTACGGCCCACGACTCCTGGGTCCAAATTCAGGTGGGGTCTGCCTTATCGCTGCCGGCCGCGCTCCCCGAGAACGCCCCTCTATCTCCCGAAAACACCCCCCACGACGGAGCCGCGTGAACCCGTGCTCTCTCTCCAATAACCGCGCGGACTGAGCCCACCCGCGCGACAAACCTGAGCCTGTTAGAGTCCCGGTGATGCCCGAAGACACGGAAGCTTCTACAAGTCCTAGGACGACGCCGCCCACCACCTCTCCGTCGATGAAGCCGGCCAAGAAGTCGAGCATCGCGGGCGAGTTCTCAGGCGGACTCGCGGCAACCATCGTCGCGCTCCCGTCTTGCATCGCCTACGGCCTCATCGCCTTCGCCCCCCTCGGTGAGCAGTTCACAGACAAGGGAATCCAGGCGGGACTGTTCGGGTTGATCATCGCCGGTGTCGTCGCCGCGATCTTGGGCGCTCCCGCGGTCATCACGGAGCCGCGCGCGCCGCTCGCCCTCGTGTTGGCCGCGGTCACGACACACCTCATGGGCGAAGACCTCCCACCCGATCAGATCTTGGTCCTCGCGCTGCTCGTGGTCTTTATGGCGGGCGCACTCCAGGTGTTGTTCGCGATGCTGCGGCTAGGAACGCTGGTGAAATTCATCTCTTATCCCGTCATCGCCGGCTTCTTGAATGGAGCGGCGGTGCTCATCGTGGGCACCCAGGTCTGGAATCTAATGGGCGTCGCGCCTCACCCCGCCGACCTCCTCGGAGAGCTGCGCCCGTTGGCCACAGTGGTCGGCCTGACCACCGCGATCGTGATGTGGAATGGTAAAAAAATCACCACCAAGCTTCACGGCAGCATCCTCGGGTTGCTCGCGGGCTCCGCCGTTCATTACGCGCTCTTGTTCGGCCTCGGAGAATCCTACGTTGGCGCCGTGGTCGGCGAGATCCCGTCCGGGATGCCCACGCCCCACTACGCCGCCGAGATGCTCCACGCGGACGCGTTTCTCAGCTACGCGCCGTTCTTGTTCATCGCCTCCTTTTCCCTGGCCATCCTGGGCTCCATCGAGTCGCTCATGACCTCCGTGGCGATGCAGAGTCAGACGGGAGCCCGCGCAAACGCGAATCGCGAGCTCCTCGGCCAGGGTTTGGGCGGCATGGCGGCCTCCGCGTTCGGCGGGATGTCGGCCGCGGCGGCGATCGGACCCAGCCAGGCCAACTTTGGCGCGGGAGGCCGCGGAAGAATCTCGGGCGTGTTCTCGAGCCTGATCATGCTCGCGGTCTAC
>JBDQGY010000262.1:0-5398 GCA_040265175.1 Nannocystaceae bacterium | reverse complement strand
GTCGATCATCGTGTCTGGTGCTCGCGAAGGTCGAGCGGCGCTTTGAGCGGCGAGTCTTTCTGGGGTTGTCTCGTACGCGGCTCGTTCAAGGGTGCGAACGGGGCGGTGCGATCGCGGGCGACCGGGCGCGTGTGTGGCGAAGGTTTGATGGATGCCCCTCGCGTCATCCCTTTAGGCGTCGTTCCTTGTGATGTCGTGTTTGGGCATGTGATCAACGGCGAACAGGGAAAACTGAAACAACGGGCGACCCAAAGGTGAGGGCGTCTCGTTTAAGGAAGCGACAGAGATGAGAATTCTTGTTCTTTCCCAGATGTACCCGTTGCCGTCGTCGATTTACAGTATGGGCTACGTTCATGCCCGGTCTCTCCACTATCAGGCGCGGGGACACGAGGTGGAGGTGGTGAACTTCAGCGCTGCAGAGGCGTACGAGTTTCGCGGTGTGCCCGTCCATGCCGGGAGCGAGGCCAAACGCCTGGTATCGGCGGATTTCGATCTTGTTGTCGCTCATGCGCCCAATATGCGGAATCTCTGCCGGATCTTGTGGCAAGTACGAGATCGTAATGTAGCTGTGTTTTTCCACGGCCATGAGGTGCTGCGGCTACTTCAGGACTACCCACCTCCGTTTCCGTGGAACAAGCGAAGGACGCGATACCAACTGGCCTATCGGTTTGTCGACTATGCGAAGATGTACGTTGTGCGGACGACGCTCAACCGAATCAGGCGGCGGAACAATGTTGGACTAGTTTTCGTGAGCGAATGGATGCGTCGTCAATTCGAGAGGAACGTCGGAACATCGACCCTGGCCGAGATTCCCCATCGCTGCATCTTTAATTCTGTGGCTGAACACTTTGAGCGGCGTACATACGACCGAGCGGCAGATGTCGCCGCTGACTTTGTCACGATTCGGCCGCTCGATGACTCGAAGTATGGCGTAGATTTGGTGCTGGATGCGGCTCGAGGAAATCCAAATAGATCATTTCATATCTTCGGTCGGGGAGAGTTCTTTAAGCACTTTGAACAGCCTCCGAACGTCACGTGGTTTGATCGCTTCATCGATCAAGCCGACCTACCCGATCTTCTAGATCAGTATCGTGCGGCGTTGATGCCGACTCGCTACGACGCGCAGGGGGTGATGGCGTGCGAAATGGCGACATACGGCATCCCACTTATCACGAGCAGCATCGACGTGATGGATGAGGTATTTGACGGTGTCGAAGGTGTCACGAGGATCCCAAATGATAGTTTTGGGGCTCGATTGGATGACTCGATCTTCGAACTTCCTGGTAAACGAATCAGCTGTTTTTTGTCCACCGACCTCATCGAGCGTGAACTCGCGTTCTTCAGCGAGATCATCCATACCGATCAACAGTGAGGAGGTCCGCAGACGCACTGGCTGGTGGTCGGATGCGGATTCTCTTGCGACGGTATCCGAGGACGGCTCGTTCTGCAGTGAACATGAGCGCGGCGACTGCAGAGACTCGAGAACCCTGCAAGACATGCAGGCAAGCTAGTTTGAACTTTGGGGGTCAGTGTCAGCGTCGGCCTCTCCATAGTACGCGTAGCTGCGACCCCCGTAATAGGAGTTGTACTCAGCGCGATCGCGGCGTGACGCATTTACGATGAGTCCTAGATGCGCGTTCGCCTCCCGAATGCTTGACAGGGCGTGGCGGAGATTTGGACGTTCGGTCACGAGAGGCCGCCCGACAATAAGTACTTGGTCCGCGAGGCGAGCAAGTGCCAGTGTCTCGCTGACGAATGCCGGTGCAGCGTCAATGAGGACGAAATCATAGCGCGCGCGACACGCCTGGAGCAGGTTGGTGAGGCGCTCCGTGATGATGGCTGCAGCCGGATCCGCGAGCTTTGTTCCGGCTGTGAGCACGTCGGTTTGAAAACCTTCAATGGTCTGAAGGTGCTCGCCAAGGCGCTCAGCCTCATCGGAGTGGCTCAAAAGGTCCGAGTAGCCTGGCGCGCGTGTGAGTCCCCAGATTCGATGCTGGACAGGTTTGCGGAGGTCGAGGTCGACCAGCAAGACCCGCTTGTTGGCTCGCGTCAGAGCTACAGCCAGGTTGGAGAGCACCGTGCTCTTTCCCTCGCCAGGTTGACTCGACGTGACCACGACCACTTGACCCCCAGCGCCGCGAGGCGAGAGATACAGCGCCACGCTGAGTGCACGAAATGCCTCCAGGAAATTGAGGGATGATTGACTCCACACCTCCTCTACCCCGAGGCGGTGAGGAACATCGCTCCCGGCGTTGACGGTCTGATGGACGGGCAAGATGCCGTAAATGGGGAGATCTGCAAGCTCAAGGAGCTCATCCGTCGTGCCGATGGTTCGACGGATATAGTGGACGATGAGCGTGGCGAGAAGGGCCACAAAGGTTGCCGCCAACATCCCGAGGATCACGATCTGCGACCGGGGGGTGTTGCTCTTCTTGTGCGGGAGCAACGGACGGTCGAGGATCCGTTTGTCCGTGGTGGTCGAGGCCTTTAGTATTTCAGCTTCCTCAAGGCGCTCAAGCAGCACCGTGTAGATGCGCTGGCTGACTTCAAGTTCGCGAGTCAGTTGGGCGACCCTGAGCTGTTTCTTGGGGAAGTCAGCCATCTTTGAGAGAGAGTCTTTGATCTCTCTTTCAAGCTCGCGACCTGACGCAATGAGGGAGCGTTTTGCGGACTTAATGTGATTGGAGAGTTGCGCCCGCTGGAGGACAACCTCACGTGTCAGCGCGAGAATGGTCGGGTGTTGTGACCCAAGGGTCCCACGAGCGATTTCTAGTTTCGTTTCACTCGTTGTGAGGGACGAAATAGACTCGGTTAGTACGGCGTCGTCGAGGACGAAATTTGTCGTCAGGTTGTAGTTCTTTTTGCCTCTGGAAGAACGGGCGATATCCGATTCAATGGATGTGTAGGTCCGCTGGCGGGCGTGGACCTCCATTCGGCGAACCTCGAGAGCCGCGGCGTTGGCGACGAGGGCCTCTACTCGGGCGTCAAGGGCGATGGCGTCTTCGCTCTCTGCGAAGATCCGATAGTCCTGCTCTGCTCTTTGGAGCGTCTGTCGAACCTCTTCAAGCTGGTTCTCGATGAAGGTGGCCGCCTGTGACGCGCTCTGGGACTTCCATGACAAGGACTCCTGGATGTAAGTTTCAAGCACGGCGGCTGTCACGCGTTGCGCCGTGTGCCGATCGGGGTGCGTTACAGCGACATTCGCGATCGTCGTTGGATCTCGGGCGTTGCCAACCTTCGAGACAGAGACGAGGTCCGAAAGCTGTTCGTAGAGTGGGCCGTCAGAGTAGAAATCAAGAGTGAGGCTTAGTCCGGGATCTAGCGGGGTGGCCTTCAGGCCGAGGGTAACCGGGCCGATACGGTTTCTTTCATCGCCGATGATGACTTCAAACTGTTCCCCATTCTCGTTCTCCGCCGTGAGCGTGCCGTCCTGATGCCCCGTGAAGGTGAGCCGGTAGGGCTTGACCTGCTCTTCGTGGACGCGGACGTCGGAGGCAGCCTCTCGAAACGCCGCTAGTTCAGGACGAATGGGGCTCTTATTCCCAATGGTGACATCGAGGTCAGTGGAGAAGTCCCACGGTTGATCCGGATCTCGCACATGGAGTTTGAGGTTCCGAAAGACGCGCAGCAAAAACTCGCGACGCCGCAGGATTTGGATCTCCGTCTGCACCCCCGGGCTGCCGCTCGTCATGGAGAGGCCGAAAAGGGCATCAGCGCCGCCGAGTCCTCCGGTTGCCTCAAGTTGCACGCTGCCCGAAGCCGTGTACTCGGGAACTGAGAACAGGCAGAACATCACAGTCGGAACGAAGGCGAGTATCCCGGCAAGGATTCCCTCTTTCAGATTGGCGCGGATTGAGCGCGACAGACGTCGCCAGAGGCGTGACAGGGAGATGTCCGGATCCGCGATTTCCGGGTTCTCAGTTATCTGATGTTGGTCGCGTCGCTCCATGATTCGCGGTGTCGAGGGGCCAGTGGAGAGGTCGTTGTAGCAGACTTACCGCGCGAATTTGGAGTAGATGGGCTGTGCTTCAAGATGTGAGCATTCTAACACCCTTGGGTATCCACGCTCCGGCGATCGGTCAAGAACAAGATGGCAGCGAATGCACGTACCCCGAGGGCTCAATCATAGAACAGCGGCAGCTACACGGGGTGCCGAGGTGTTGGCATCACCTGTCGTTCAGGGGTATCTACGAGGAGATGCGAGCTCGCACACGAACCGCCTGGCTCCACGCCTATCCGTGGCCGGGCTTGGTCTTCGCATTCTGTCTTGTGGCATGGGTGGTCTCCATAGGTCTCATTGGTCGAGGCGATGGTGACAATGCCAATCGTTCTCCGCTCGACGAAATCATGGTGGTGGTGCTGTTTGGCGGATGGTTTCTTAGTGGCGGACCGTTTCCGAGGAGGGCGAGGTCGGTGGTCTTTGCGTACGCGACGTACATCTTTCTCGGGTTCGCAAGTGCGGCGTTCAATGGTTTCGGGGGGTACCCGAAAGTCCTCGGAACGACCGTTGGGGCTCTCCTCGAACTCAAGTGGTTTATCGCGGGGATTGGCTTCATGGCTCTACAGAGAGGTCGGCGAAGCAACGAGAGCCTCAAAGTCGTTTTCAAGCTGACGATTCTCCTCGCGGTCATAAACTCTAGCTGCGTGATCCGAGATGTGTATTTCAGTAACGGTCTCGATGTTTTCAATGAGCCGATGAATAGTCGCGGGGGCCGATACTCGCCGCATGGCTTCATGCCAGATAAGCGAACGTCGTGTCATCTGGTCGTGCTGGCATACGCCGGGTGTCTGGCACATGGTCTGGCTTCTCGCCGTTCGATCTACTTGCTCGGATGTGGTGCCTTCCTACCGATCTTGTACCTTCATAATGTGGCGACTGAGATGTTCGCGGTGATCATTACGACCTTCGTGACCCTTTTAGTCGTCTCGGTCCGAGTTTTGGGGCGGCGCCGTGGCATGCGATTTAGGTTGTTCATGCTCGCGCTCGTTCCAGTGGTTGCTCTTCTAGCGGTATCGGTCGCATGGACCCAGTTGCAGGCATACATCGGCAGCGAATACGAGGACCGAGTAAGGACGATGATGTACGTCATCTCGTATCGTATCGATGTGAGCTTTTTCCCCTTCGGTACGGGGTTCGGAACCTTCGGTTCGATGCCGAGCCGGACGCTCTACTGGAGTCCAGTTTACGACCATTTTGATTTGTCAGTCCTTTGGGGGGCAACTCCGAGGAACGCCATATTTTTGATGGATGTTTCCTGGCCGAAGATCTTCGGAGAGACAGGGCTGATAGGGGGCTTTGCGTTCGTCTACGCCTTGGTCTTCATCTTCCGCTGCCTCGCAGAGCGTGCTCAATTGGAACATTCGCCTGAGAGCATCTTTTGTCTCTCTCTCTTTGTCT
>JBDQGY010000261.1:0-5405 GCA_040265175.1 Nannocystaceae bacterium | reverse complement strand
CGCCAGTGGTGGAGGGGTCGCCGTCACCGTCGCCATCACCGTCGCCAGTGGTGGAGGGGTCGCCGTCGCCATCACCGTCGCCAGTGGTGGAGGGGTCGCCGTCGCCGTCACCGTCACCGTCGCCAGTGGTGGAGGGGTCGCCGTCACCGTCACCGTCGCCAGTGGTGGAGGGGTCACCGTCGCCATCGCCATCGCCGGCGTCGTTGCCGTTGGTGCCGCTCTCGCTCGCCGTCTCGCCGGCCGTTCCATCTACGTCACCGGTGGTGGAGTTATCTGCTCCACTCGAGGAGCTTCCCACCGCTTGCGTTGGGTCCTCACCACAGCCGGTGAGGGAGCTCATTCCGAGCGCGAGTAGACAAGTCAACGAACGACAGCTTCGAAACATGCGAGGAGCGTAGACAACCTTAGTTTTGATAGCAATCGCGGGATCAGCTCGGCTGCCGGTCAAGGGCGCGCATTTTCGCTTTTCCAATCCCAACGCAAATATAATCGACCAAATAAAAGTAATTTAAAATTCATGTTTTCTCATATGCATTCCATTCGCGGCGGCAGGGACCTAATTAAGGTCTACGCCCGGTCCACGTCATGCAAACCTAGGATCGGTGGCGTGCGGGCTCGTCGGCCAGCGCGTCTCGTAGGGCGCGAAGCTCGCTTTCGAGGCCCAGGGAGATTCGAAGGCAGCCTTCAAGGCCCGGGACCGCAGAGACGTCCTTCACCAAGACCCCACGGGCGGCGAGCGATCGAGCCAAGGGGGTCGCCCGCGCGGGCGGGGTGAACCGGCACAAGGCGAGGTTCCCGTGGGCAGGGAACACCTCAACGTCGTTCAGGGCACGCAGGATCTCAACGAGCTGGTCGCGTCGTCGCAGATTGCGCTCAAGGTGCGCCTCAAGCTCTTGCGCGTGCGAGGTGAGCAAGGTCTGCGCGATGGCCAGCGTCGTCGCGGAAATATTGTACGGGTGTCGGCACTTGTTGAGCGCGAGGGCCAAGGTTGGGTGCGCGACACAGTAGCCAAGTCGAAGGGCCGCGAGTCCGACCTTGGAGAGCGTGGCCATGTGCACTTGGTTCGAGGGGCCGTCGGGCACGTACATGGATGTGCCAGGGGCGTAGGCGCCGTAGGCCTCATCAATCACAAAGATCGTGTCGGGGAATTCTGCGATCAGCGACTGGATCAGCGTGGCGTCCCAGAGCGAGCTCGTGGGGTTGTTGGGCCGCGCCAAAAAACAGATCGACGCGCCGCTGAGCGCGTGCCGCATGGCGTCACCATCGAGCTCAAAATCGTGGAGGAGGGGGACGCCGGTGACATCGAACCCGAGCACCTTGGCGCTGTGCGCGTACATCACGAAGGTGGGAGTGGGGATCACCACGCGGGGTCGATGGCCCGGTTGCAGCAGCGCCGTGAGCAGCAAGGAGATGATCTCGTCGCTGCCATTTCCCAGCACAATTCGCGAGGGGTCGACGCCGTGGCGTTCTCCCAAAATCGCTCGTAGCGCCCTTCCAGAGGTGTCTGGGTAGCGATTGAGTTCCACCGACTCGATCGCCGCGGTAACGTCTTTCATGGCGGATGCGCTCCACGGTTCGGGAGACTCGTTGGCGTGCATCCGCGCGGGGGCGGTCGCCGGGGGGACGTCGTACACGTCCAGCCCTTCGAGCGCCGGGTTGAGGCGTACGCGCCACGGGGGAGCGTTGGTCATGTCTCCGGCTCCTCGCGCAGACGAATCTCAACGGCGCGCGCGTGAGCCTCGAGCCCCTCCGCGCGCGCGAGGGATGTGATGCTCTCCGCTTGGGCTCGGAGCGCGGGCCCATCGAGGGAGAGGACGCTTGTGTACTTGACGAAGTCCCACACCCCGAGGGGCGAGGAGAACCGGGCCGCACCCGCCGTAGGCAGCACGTGGCTCGGCCCTGCGGTGTAGTCCCCAGCGGCCTCTGGCGTGAACGCTCCCACAAAGATCGCGCCGGCGGTGTCGACGTGGTCGGCCGCGTCTTCGGCGTCGCCGAGCAGCAGCTCGAGGTGCTCAGGGGCGTAGTCATTGGCCGCGGCGACCATCGCGGCGCGGTCTTCGACGAGCACGGCGGCCCCTTGATCTCGAAGGCTGGCCGCGGCGATTTCTTGGCGCGGGAGTCCTTGGAGCTGGGCGCGCAGCGCCTCACAGACGGCGGGGATCAGCGGCGGATGATCGGTCACCAGAACCGCAGATGCTTGTCGGTCGTGCTCCGCTTGACTCAACAGATCGGCGGCGACGACGGCGGGGTTTGCCGAAGCATCGGCGAGGATCAAAATCTCCGAGGGGCCGGCGATGCTGTCGATGTCGCAGCGGCCGTACACCAGCCGTTTGGCTGCGGTGACGTAGGCGTTGCCGGGTCCGACGATCTTGTCTACCCGCGGCACCGTGCGGGTTCCGAAGGCGACGGCGGCCACAGCCTGGGCCCCGCCGATCTGAAACACCCGATGTACCCCTGCAACCTTCGCGGCGGCGAGCACGACGTCGCTGGGGCGTGGCGTCAGCAGCACGATCTCTGGGACGCCGGCGACGCTCGCGGGCACCGCGGTCATGAGCACCGATGACGGATAGGCGGCGGTCCCCCCGGGGGCGTACACGGCGACCCGACGGAGCGGGGCGACCCGGCTCTCGAGGCGCTCTCCGTCTCCTTCCATGCCCGTCGTCTCGGGCCGTTGGCTCTCGTGAAACGTTCGAATCCTCCCTTCGGCGTGTTCGAGCGCGGAGACGACTCCGGCCTCCACACGGGCGTACGCCTGGTCCCAGGCGTCGCGGGGGATCTCCAGGGTCTCGGCGGTAAGCGCCCTCGATTCAAGGCGTTGGGTCCACTCCAAGAGAGCCTCATCTCCTCTTGCGCGGACGTCCTCTACGATCTCTCGCGCCACTTCGTCTGCGCGACCGTCCAAACCGAAGCTCCGGCCACAATGACGCCGCCACGACTCCGTCGCGCGAGGGTCAGCGCCGCGGAGGTCGAGGACGGAGAGCGGAGCGGATGGAGGATGCATCGAGGGGGAACATACCCGAAAAACAAGGATTGGGAGGTCGCGCGTCCGGACCCGGGGAGATGGTCGTCGGGGGTCGCGGCTGTCTTGCAGCCCCGCGCTCGGTGGGAGATCTCTCACCTCACCTCACCTCACCTCGTCCGTTGACGCTGGCACGCGCCGCGCGTATCGTCCGGCGTCGCTCGGCGCTCTTCCGCCATCTTGGCAGCAAGGTCCTAGTATCCGAGTCGCGATACATCGACATGACGACCTCTTTATTCACCAGTGAATCCGTGTCCGAAGGGCACCCCGACAAAATCTGCGACAAGGTCAGCGACGCCGTCCTCGACGCCATCATCGCTCAGGATCCTCACTGTCGCGTCGCGTGTGAAACCTTGGTCAAGACCGGATACGTCAACGTCGCCGGCGAGGTGACCACCTCGACCTACGTCGACATCCCTTCCATCGTGCGCAAGACCATCGGCGACATCGGATACGTCTCGTCGGAGATGGGCTTTGACGCGCACAGCTGCGGCGTGCTTGTCGCGATCGAAGCGCAGAGCCCCGACATCGCGCAAGGGGTCGATCGCGACTCGGAAGACGCGCAAGGCGCCGGTGACCAGGGCATGATGTTCGGCTACGCGTGTCGCGAGACCGACGTGCTCATGCCGCTCCCCATCCACCTCGCGCACCAGCTCACCGCCAAACAGGCGGAGGTGCGGCGTCGCGATGGGGACAAAAGCTTCTTGCGCCCCGACGCTAAGTCGCAGGTGACTGTGGAATACGACGGCGACACGCCCATCCGCGTCGACAGCGTGGTGCTCTCCACCCAGCACGCCGAATCGGTCTCTTCCGACCAACTCCGCGAGTTCGTCGCGGAGGAGATCATCAAACCGATCATCCCGGAGAATCTCCGCAAGGACACCAAGTTCCACATCAACCCCACCGGCCGTTTTGTCATCGGTGGACCCATGGGCGACGCGGGCCTCACCGGCCGCAAGATCATCGTGGACACCTACGGCGGCATGGGTCGCCACGGCGGCGGCGCCTTCTCGGGTAAAGACCCGTCGAAGGTCGATCGCAGCGCAGCCTACTACGCGCGCTACATCGCCAAGCATCTCGTGGCCGCGGGTATGTGCGACCGCGCAGAGGTGCAGCTCGCCTACGCCATCGGCGTCGCCGAACCGGTCAGCGTCCGCGTCGACAGCTTCGGCACGGGCAAGCTCGACGACATCCGCTTGTCGGAGCTTGTTCGCAAGCACTTTGACGCACGGCCCGCCCGACTGATTCGTGAGCTCGACTTGCTGCGCCCGATCTACTCGAACACCGCGGCCTACGGGCACTTCGGTCGCCCCGAGTTCACCTGGGAGCAGACCCCGAAGCTCGAAGCGCTCAAGGCCGAGCTGTAAGTCGTCGAAGCGGCCCGGCGCTGCGCCGTATCCCCTCGATGTTGCGACGCCCTGTGAATGCCACGGGGCGTTGTTGTTGGTTCGAAGGGGCCGCGAAGGCGCCTCCACCCGCGTCCGCTTTGAGTTGAAAGAGCGCCTCGCTATGCATCTGTAGACGCGCACAATGAACTTTTTGCGTAACGAAATCGCGCACAATGAGTACAAAGGTGCGATCGTCGGCTGGTTGCGCGAATTTGAGCTTTCTCGGATCGAGCCTGCGGTGAAGTTGGGGTGGCGTCGCGCGCCAACCGAGGGCTCTCTCGAGCGCTTCATTCGTTACCGGCGAGATTGAATTATCAATAATTACGAATGTTTAGAAGGCTCCGCCCGGAGATGGTTCGACGCTGCGGATGCGTCGAGTGCATTGGCGCTAGATGCCGAACAGACCGCATGAATCCGCCGGCAAATTGAGGTCTTTAGGGATGGAAATGGCCCGACGGTTGCAAAAGAGACCGTGGATGCACGTCGCACCACCGGCGCGTGTCCAGGACCTCTTGCGCTATGTCTACCTCGAACCGATCCCTTTCGACGACGAACCCCTTCACTATCCGCCGCCGCGCGTTCGCGCGGATCGGTGTCCAACTGGTGTGCGGCGCCGCGTTGCTGATGGGGCTGGCCATGAGCCGCACCACCCAAGCCCGCTTGCACGCATATTACGTGGTGCAAAACGTGGGCATCGGCAATGTGACGCCGAAGATTCTGTTTTTCCTCGACACCTCCAGCACCATGGCGCTTCGTGCCCAGGCCACGGATGAGGCCTGCGAGTGGTCGGAATGTGACGACGGGACCGGCACCGCCCAAAGTCGGGTCGCGGCGGCTCGTAAGGCGATCAACCAGATCGTTCAGGACTTCGAGGGACAGGCCTCATTCGCGCTGGGTAGCTTTACGCGACGCGGCGCACCCGATGGTACCAACGCCAACGCGGTGCCGGACCCATGTGTCGCCGCTGGCGGCGGTGGTGGCGGCGGCGACACATGGGT
>JBDQGY010000260.1:0-5459 GCA_040265175.1 Nannocystaceae bacterium | reverse complement strand
GTAGGCCTGGCCTCTGAACATGATGCCAAAGATTCCAAGAACGTACCCAGATCGGCGTCACGCAAGCTCGCGGCCATGGACGTAACCTCGGCAGAAGGCGATGGCCTCGCGTTGAGACGGCTGGATCGGGCCGTATACCTCGTCGGAGAGGAGCTCTCCGTAGCCGACGATGGCGTTGAGAGGGGTCCGAAGCTCGTGCGAGATTGTCGCTGTAAACTGGCTTTGCACTCGATTCGCTGCCTCTAGCGCGTCTCGTTGTTCGATGAGTTGGTGGTTTTTTTGTTGGAGTACCTGGGTGAGCGAGTGGGCCTGTTCATACGCCGTATAGTTCGCGACAGCGATCGAGAGCAGCCGCGCGGCGCTCGACATTAGCTGCTCCGAGGCAGGGTCGAAGGGTTGATTACGAGCGAGGATGAGGTATCCCTGGTGTTTATCTCGATATTGAAGAGTCACGCCCAGGTGCCCATATAAAGGGATATTTCGACCTCTTGCGCGCATCCAACTATGATTCGGTTTGAGGGCGGAGAGCCGCTGGACCCCAACAGCTTGGCGAAGCTCATCAGCGATGGCTTTATCCGAGAGCAGTGTCGCGGGATCGCTCAGCTCACCGAATCCGGCCGAGGCGACGCACTCATCCATACCGCGATCGCTGCTGTGGCGAAAGACAAGGACGACCTCCGCGTCGCCCGCTTCGGCGAGGGCGTGTGCACTTGCGCGCAGGCCGGCGCTGCTGTCGAGGGGAGAGACCAGGGCGGAGGAAAACGCCGCGCTCTTTTGTAAGAGAGCATTCTTGGTCGCGAGGTTCTTTTGAAGTGACTCGTTCTTGTCTTTGACGCGCTCGAACTGCTCCTCCAAGATGTTGCGTAGGTCTGAAAGCTGGTCAGACATCCACGAGACCTCGTCATGGCCGCGGATGCGAATAGGGGCGACGTAGTCGCCACTCACCACATGCACGATGGCGGCGGAGAGCCGAGAAAGACGACGCTCCATGATGTACGCGGCTCCTAGAACGAGCAGTACTGCAAGGGCCCACCAGGGGAGATCATGGGTGTAGAAGTTCGGGGGCAGGGGGTTCAGCTCGGCGAGGAGCGAGGGGTGACGCCCGTAGATAGAGATGTCCGCGGCTTTGGTTTGCTCACGATCTGCGCCGCGGATCGTCCCCGTTCCGAGTAAAATGGCAGATGGAGAAATTTTCGACGTGACCAGCGTTCCTTGGACGCTTTGGTCTTCGGGAGTTGGACCTCGACCAATGTCGGTGGAGGTCCCATTGGTCCAGTCGACTCGGATCCCATCAATTCCGGGTTCACTCTCGACAACGTCTCGGGCCTGCGTAACGAAAAACTCGTGGTCGGCGATGGTGAGCGCTGTTTCAAGTGTGCCGATAACCCGGTCAGATGCTTGCTTGAGCGCGATCTTGTCCGCCCGATCGAGGGTGGCCGCGTATTCACGCTCTCGAAGCTCTGCTGCCTTCCACACCCCTATTCCTGCCGCCACGATGGCGGCAAAGGCCATCATTCGTCCGAGTCGTCTCGGTGGATTAAGAGAGATGTCTGTCATGGCGCACAGGGGATCGAGATTTGGGTCGGGCCTGCGGGTGTCCCCGCCCGTGGTCGACGTCGCCTCAACTTCAGTTGGCGTCGGAGCCAGCGCGAAACTTGTTTCGCGTGTGCGTCGAGATCACCGTGAACCCACTGGGCGACTCCAAACCGTTCGGTCCCCGGAGCATCGGAGCCCACCTCAAACGCCGGGCTCAGACTCAAGTATCCGAGGCGCTCTAGTGTGACTGCGTGCGAGAGGCTCGGTTCTCCTCGAATGAAGATGTCGGTGGTGCCTTCGCGTCGTCCGTCGACGCGCTCGCTAAGGTCGGCGGCGCCACCCGTGACGAGATCCCCGCCGCTGTCCTTCGCAATCTGCCAGGCCTTCTCATCGGTCGGTGATGCCCAGATGACGAGGGCGCGGTCGGCCCCGTCGCCCTGGCCTCGCTGGGACAGCATCGTCGCGGTACAGGTCGCCTCGGTGTGCGCAGATCCGATCAATAGCTGCGGGGAGGTGTCGCCCTCGAGCGGATCATCAGACCAGCGCAGCAGCGCGGCGTGTGGGCGATCCGTGGCGAAGGATTCAACCCATTGTTGAGCGCCCGGTACCAAGGTGATCGTGGCGACCGGTTTCGTAGATTCCAGCCACGGTTGTGACAAGGTGCGCTCGACGGTTCGAAATGGGAGTTCCCGTTGAAGCGCTCCGCTCAGCTCGACGTGGAGGGGGATGGAGGTGTCAAGGACGATGGCAATTGCACCAGGATTCTCCGCCGGCCGGTCCGTGGCTCCTTGAAAGAGCGCCGCCAGAGAAAAGAGGAGGGCACGCACTGCAAAGGCATCGCCGCTCAGCCAGAATCCTAAAGGGGCGGCGGCGCGCGCTCACGGTGTCCACTTTTGGAACCGCAGTTCCTTTTTGGGGGACTTCATACGTCCACGTAGATCGCTCCGTGGCGGATTGACGGCGCTCTAAAAGTCATCGAGGCAGACCGACCCAGTTTTTCCGGGACAGAGGATCTCTTGGTCCACTTCGATGACCGTTGTTTCCCGCATCTCAAACGGCCATTCAAAATACTGCACATAGTGGAGTCCGATGAGGACGGCGTCTTTGTCTGAGACGTCGATCCAGTGCTCTGTCGTCTCCCGACCCTCTACGCCCACACTGAAGGCGTCCTTGAGGAGGCTATCTCTCAACATGTTGAGGGTACTTTTAGAGGCGAGATAGCGTGCACGCTTCCCTTGAAACTTCACACCCACGCCTTTGATAACCCTCTGGGTCTCCATTTGGGTCAAAAAGATCGGGGCGGTCTTTGCGATCACGTAGACGATGAACGCGAGGATGGCGACGATGGTGACCGAGACAGGGTTGATTTTCCGGGGTTTCTTGTACTTGACGCGTCGGGCCATCGGTTAGATCCTCACTGGCGTTGAAGAGGCGGACGGCGCTGAATGAGTAGGGCGCGCCTCAAGATGTCGCATCCTTCAGCCGGGGAGAAGTGTATCGAAGATCATCCCGTGCGTATATCTGCCCTGACGAACTTAGTGGAAGCGTCTAGCGGCTGGAGATTCGCGGCGGTTTAGATCGAAGGTAGGCGTTCGCGTGTCCACGTGGCACAGTATAGGGGCGTGCTCTCGTTCCCGAAATACGTGCTCGCGGCACATCTCGCTGGCGGGAAACGAGTGCTGGTCATCGCACCGTCGGGTGCGGAGGGTGTCGAGAAGGTTGTGAAAGCGGGGGCGGCTGAGGTCCTCGTCGTCGGAGCAAGCCATCAATTTCCGGATTCTGTACAGGCGAGGGCTGACGGGGTCCCGAACCTCCCGCTGCACGACGGCACGGTCGACCTGGCGGTGCTGGGGACGCGAGCGCTTGAGGGGTCCGAAGAGGCGTTGCAGGGGCTCCTCCTCGACGTTCGCAGGGTACTTGCGCCCGAGGGTCGCGTAATCGCTGGGGTCCAAATGCCGGGCGCGCGAGTGTTTGAGTTCGAACTCCCAGACGTCACGGGGCCCGACTTCTGGACGCTTGAGTCGCTGCTCAATGACACCTTTGGCGGGTCCCAGCTCTTCGCGCAGATGTCTTGGCAAGGGGTCGCGCTGTCGCCGGTGGTGGCGGACGACTCCTCCTCGCAGACCGAGCCTGAGATCATCTTGGACGAGTCGGCGTTGCAGGCCGACACCGAGGTCTCGCATTACTTGATGGTCGCCGGAGGGGAGAAGATCGCGTCGGTTGACGATGCGCCGTGCCTGTTGGTGGCGTTCCCTGAGGAGGTTCTCGACACGTATCGGCCCGCGGCGCCCGTACCGACAGCCGTGGTCGAGGAGATCTCTCAACTGCGCGATGCGTTGGGGGTGCGCGCAGCGAAGAACGCGGCGTTGCAACGGACGTTGCGTGATCTGGAGTCCCAGGTGACGGCGTTGCGGGTCCGTCCTCCGGTGCAAGACCCCGCGGTCATCGAGCGGCTCAATCAAAGCGTAGATTCGTACCGCCTGCAGCTTGAGGCTGCCCACGCGAATTACGACGAGTTATCGACACAGCATGCGCAACTGCAAAAGTCAGCGACCGCGCTC
This sequence comes from Nannocystaceae bacterium, assembly GCA_040265175.1. Taxonomy (GTDB): domain Bacteria; phylum Myxococcota_A; class Polyangia; order Nannocystales; family Nannocystaceae; genus JAAZXR01. The sequence goes on along the minus strand of JBDQGY010000260.1, from coordinate 1,362 downwards.
CGCACGTTCTCGGAGCGGACGTCTGAGGAACTTGCGGTGGTCACGGATGAGCGAGCGGTGATGAAGACTGCGGCGGACGAGCTGCAGACACGGATAGCGTCCCTCGAGGCGGCACACGAGGCGCTCGGCTATGAGTATGAGCGCGCGAAGTCGGAACTCGATGTGCTCGAGAAACTCACGATCGACCAAGAGAACGCCCTGAAAGAGTCTGGCAGCAGAGAACGGGAGCATCGCCAAGATTGGGAGGTCGCACGGGCTGAGGTGATCTCGCTGCGCGCGACGAACGAGGAGCTTCGTGACGGCAGGGATGAAATCCGCCGGGAGTTTGACGAGCTTGTTGCGATCCATCGGCGAGCGGAGCACGACATGCGGCGGTCGAGAGAAGAGCTTCGAATTGCGGTGCGAAGGGCCAGCGAGCGCACGCGGGAGTACGAGGCGCGGGTGGAGGAGATTTCGCACCTTCGAGGGAGACTCGAAGATGCGCAGCGCCTGTTGCATGCGAGCGAGGAGCAGGTCTTTCGCCTCAAGACCTCCCAGACATCAGCCCGTACGCTGTCCAATGAGGGGCACGTTCTTGAGGAGCTAGAGCGGGATCGCGGGAGCCTTCGGGAGCGTCTGGCGGAGCGTCAAGTGGAGTTGCAGGCCCTGGAGCGGGAGGCGCTCAGTCATCGGATGGAGGTGGCCGAAATGCGCCTCGAAGCCGAGCAGCATCGGCGGGAAGAGGCGCGGCTTCGAGTTGAACTTGAGCGTTTTCGGGAGGTGGTGCGCCGCGGTCAGGCGGATTGGAATACCTCCTTGGTCCCGGCAGACGCCGCGGAGGCGAGCGGTCGAGAGACCGAGGAGATGGGGGAGGCTCGAGATGACGCCGCGGGCGACGGCGCGAGGGACACGCCGAAGTCGTGGGAGATGGCGCTCGTGGCCATCCGAGACGGTGATGAGAGGTTCGAGGGCGTACACGCGGAGCTTCAGCACGTGCAGTCCAAACTGCTCGAGCGAGAGGACGAGTTGATCCGGTTGCAGCAGTTGAACACGCAGGCGCAGGCGGAGTTGGAGCGACGTCGCGCGCGAGAGGACACCCTGGCGCGAATGTTGGAGGAGCGCGAGAGTGGTGGTGGCGAGGCGGAGGGAACCGTCGCCAGGACGGAGCAAGAGGAGCAACCTGTGAAGGTGGGCACCGATGGACTCCCAACGACATGGCCCGCCGAGGCACGAAAGATGATTCGCCGGCTGGAGCGGAAAATTAAGTTTGGGACGGCGGGGGACGCCAAAGATCAGGCGCGCGCGGAGAGCAACGCGCTCGAAGCGAAGGTCCGCGCAGTGGAGCAGGCGCATCTCCTTGGTCGGTTGGAGGCGGCCTCACAG
>JBDQGY010000259.1:0-5467 GCA_040265175.1 Nannocystaceae bacterium | reverse complement strand
GGTAGTGGCAGGGCTCACCGAAATCGAGCTGTTGGGTCTCGACGCGACCGCGATCGCGGAGGGGCTCGAGAGCTTCTCCGCGGAGCAACTCTCCACGCTGATCCGTCGCGGAAACCGCGAGTATTGGCGTGAGCAGCGGCCCTCCATGCCCGATCCGCTCTACGACCTTCTCGTCGAGCAGTTGCGGAGTCTCCAGCCAGACGCGCCCGTGCTCGAAGACCTCGGGGAGCCCGCCCCCTCCCCGCGCCCCGCGAGCACCGAAGATCGCGTCACCGAATCCCCGACAGCTCGCTTCGGCGCGCCCGTGAAACATCAGCGAGCGATGCGTTCTCTTGAGAAGTGCTACGACGACGAGGCGCTCCATAAGTGGTCCTCAGAATTCGAGGGTGAGGTGCTCGCCATGCCAAAGATGGACGGCGTAGCGCTCAGCCTCCACTACGACGCCCGGGGTGCACTCATGGTCGGTGCCACCCGTGGCGATGGCCGCGTCGGCGAGGACGTCACCAAGAACATCTTGCGCATCAACGACATCCCTCATCAGGTAGCCGACTCAGGAGCGGCGATCGAGGTGCGAGGTGAAGTGTATATGCGCCTGTCGACCTTTGAACAGTTCGCGGAAGAATACGCGAACCCACGTAATCTGACCGCGGGCACCCTCAAGCAAAAAGACGGAGATCCCGAGCGATGTGCGCTCTTGAGTTTCTTTGCCTACGATCTCATTGGTCCGACCCTCCTCGATGAGCGGGCCAAGTTCGAGCGACTCTTGGCGCTGGGTTTTCGACACGAGGGGCACGCCATCGAGTTTGTCGAGGCGGGACAACTCGCGGAGAACTTCGCCGCCTTTGGCGAGCGGCGAGCCTCCCTTGACTACGAGATCGACGGCGTCGTTTACCGGGCGAGCCTCCAGCGAGAACAGGCGCGGCTGGGCGAGACGGCGCATCACCCCAAGTGGGCCATCGCCTACAAATTTCAGGGCGAGTCCGGGCAGACCGTTCTCGACGACGTCGTTTGGTCTGTGAGCCGAACGGGGACCATCACCCCCGTCGCGTTGCTGACTCCTATCACCCTCAGCGGCGCGAGCATCGGGCGCGCGAGTCTGCACAACCTGAGTCGATTCAACGAGCTGATTCTCTCCCGCGACTGTTCCGTGGAGGTGACGCGGCGCGGAGGCGTGATCCCCATGGTAGAGCGCGTCGTCAAGCAGGTCGATGGTGCGGCCCCGTTCACCGTGCCCACCTCCTGCCCGGCGTGCGGTGGTGACGTGGTCGTTCGATCGGAGCGCGAGGCCGAATTCTTAATGTGCGCGCTGCCCTCCCAATGCCAGCAGGCGCGGATCAGCTCCCTCGAACACTTCGCCAAGGTCACAGACATCCAAGGGTTCGGCCCAAAAGTGATCGAGCAATGCGTGGAGCGAGCGTTGCTTGGCGAGCCCGCTGATTTCTTTACGCTCAAGCACGAGCAACTTCGGACCCTCGAGCGACTTGGTGACAAAAGCGCCCACAACCTGGTCGAGGCCATCGCTGCCCGTGAGCAGCTCGACCTGCCGACGTTTTTGCAGGCCCTGGGGATCAATCATCTCGGCCGGCAATATGCGGAGTTGCTCGCCGAGCGATTTCTTCAACTCGACGCGGTCCTCACGGCATCCCGCGACTCGCTGATCTCACTCCACGGCGTCAGCGATCTGGTGGCAGACGCCCTGCTTGCGGGGTTTCAAGCGTGCTCCGCGACCATCGAAAACCTGCGGCGGCACGTGCAGATCAAAGCGTATGAACCGCCTCCAGATGGCCCCCCAGCAGACCCGAGCCATCCCCTCGCCGGGAAAAGCGTTTTGTTTACCGGGACGCTGACCGAGTGTGACCGGAAGACCGCCCAGGTCAAAGTGACGGGGGTGGGCGGCGTCGCAGCCCGGGCGGTCAACAGCACCCTCGATTTTCTTGTCGTCGGAGCAGGCAGGGGCGCCAAGTCCAGCAAGCAGAAAAAAGATGAAGCCTTGATCGAGAAGGGCGCCTCCATCCAGATCATCGGTGAGCTTGATTTCCTCGCAATGGTGGATGCGCCACCGCCCCCTTAAGGCGCCGCTCGCGTCTCCTCTCTCTCCGGGACTCCGCGCGCGCTACAATACGGAGCGCAGCGCGAACACGCTCCCCATGACCGCACCACCGAGACAGACGGCGGCACATCCAACGCCGAGATAAAAGGGCGCGAGCACCCACTTACGCTGGCGCGGATGGTCGTCAAGCAAACTGTGCAGTGGCAGCGGATGAACCCACCAGCGCGGCGGCAACAACCCACGGGGTCCGAGGACCGCGCGCAGTCGAAGGTGATACAGCGTGCTCGCGACTATCCCCAATCCAAGAGCGACGGACGCCACGACCACACCCCCCCACATCCCCACATGAGGAGGTAGCGCGGCGAGCGCGAGCCCACCAACGAGCAGCCCGAGCGCGAGTGCTGCCTCGACCATGGTGACATCCTAGCGCACGCCCGGGCGCCGAGATAGGTATGAGGCGACCGGTGAAGTCCACCGAGAGGGCTCGCTTCTCGCGGATGTAGCGCTACACTCCGCCCGATGACCGCCGCTGCTGCCGTGCTGCGATATCTCCCGGCGCTCGTGTTCTGGCTTGGCCTTCACGTTTGGACGGGGCGACAATTACTCGCGCCTCTGACATGGCCGCGAAGGTGGCGCGTGGTCGCGTGGTTCGTCGTGGTGACAATCGGGGTGTATCCCATGGTCGCGATGACGCTCAGCCGCACCTCTCCCGGCCATCCCGCGGAGTTTGGGCTCATGTTCTCCGGCATGCTCGTTTTCGGCTTCGCGAGTGTTGTCATCGCGCTCCGTGTAGGGGTCGCGTCCATCACTATTATCGGCAAACTGATTCGCGCGATTGAACGTCGCCTGAATCGGGGCGGCGAGATCTCGCACCCCGATCTTGAGCGGCGGCGATTCTTTGGGAAGGCGATCAACGCGGGTGTGCTCTCGTCGGCCGCTGGGGTGACCTCGGTTGGGGTGTACGCCGCGACCCAGCTCCCGAAGGTGCACGTGGTCGAGGTCGCCATCTCCAACCTCGACCCCGCCTTGGAGGGCATGGTGATCGCCCAACTCAGCGACATCCACGTCGGTCCCACCATTCGGCGCCCCTACGTTCAAGGCCTGGTTGATTCGGTCAATCGCCTGAACGCGGACTTCGTCGCGATCACGGGGGACCTCGTGGACGGATTCGTGTCCAAGCTCAGCCCCGAGATCGCCCCCCTCGCGGACCTTGAGTCACGCCTCGGAACCTTTGTCGTCACCGGAAACCACGAATACTATTGGCGCGGACAAGAGTGGGTCGACCACTTTGAGCAGCTCGGCATGACAGTGCTCGGCAATGAGCATCGGGTGCTGTCTCGCGGCGGTGGAAAATTCACTCTTGCCGGCGTTCACGACCTCCACGCGGCGCGTCACATCGCGGCGCACGTGAGCGACCCCAACCGTGCTGCTGATGGCGCTCCGGAGGGGTTACGTATTTTGCTCGCCCACCAACCCCGCTCTGCGGCGGAGGCGGGAGAGACCGACGCCTACGATCTCCAGCTCTCGGGGCACACCCACGGCGGTCAGTACGCGCCCTTCCAGCTCATGGTGTGGCTCGCCCAGCCCTACCTCGCGGGTCTCCATCAGGTGTCCGAGCGCATGCAATTGTACGTGAGTCGCGGCAGCGGGTATTGGGGGCCACCCATTCGCGCCGGCGCTGCATCAGAGATCACCAAGATCGTCTTAACGCGAGCGGCCACCGCATAGGTGGCTCACCTCGCTTCGTAGGTCAACGACTCGCGAGCACCTCCGCGCGGCGCTCGAAGCGAAACGCCGCGTGCCGCAGCGTGACCGCTTGCGAGTCTGAGAAGTGAGGCTCTTTACTTCGCTCGCATGAACACATGATGTTCCCGGGATCTTCTTGCTCATGCTGGAGCCCGAACGCGTGCCCGATCTCGTGCGCGAGCGTGGTTGAAGGCGCGTCATGGGCGACGACGAGATACATGCGATGACGCAGGTCTTGCCGAAGCCCCCGATAGATCCAGTGCAACCCGCTCACCTTTTGATCCACGTTGCCTTTGCGAGGCACAGAACACTTCCGAACATAGAAAACGTGCAACGCTCCATGATCCTCAACGCGCCTCGCGAACTCTGCCCGTTGCTCGCGAGCCTGGAGCACCGCGTGTCCGATCTCCAGCTCTTCCACCCGAGCGACAACGAAGCGGATCCCCTGCACATCGAGCTCCGCGTTGGTTCGCGCCACGTCCGCCTCGATACGCGCCATATCCACGACGGGACCATCCCCCGTGGTCGCAACGTGAACAAACAACGGCACCTCCAACTCACGCACCTCCCACGGGGTCGCGACGTCCGCTTGGATCGTCGTACAACCCGAGGCTGCCCAGACAAACAGCCCCACCAGCTTCCATGTCACAGCCATCATAATCGCGTGATTTGCGCGATTACGTCGCTCCACGCGATGCTGTCTCACTTCCCCCATATAAAATTTGGTCGTCCAAATTAACTATTTTTTGAGAGGTAATAAGCCCTGTTTTTGAACGAATCGCCCGTAGGAACCCATGAGTGGCTCATAATCGACCATTTTGTCCGTCGGGGGTCGCGCGGCGTGTTCGAGTCGATACGTCCGACAACGCCCCACATGACCTGCGGTGCTATCTTCCGCCCATGTTCGCGTTCGGTGATGCGCAGGCTTCCGCCTCTCCCAAGTTCGTACCGGAGGAGGAGTCCCAAGGATGGATTCAGACGGCGCTGGCGCGGGTGCGCGACCGGCTTGGCCCCCCCGCGAGGGAATCAAAGCTGATCACGTCGCCGTCCATCCTCGACGCGCCCCGAAACCTCGACTCCCTGTTTGACCTCATCTGCGACCTCCAAGCGCAGGTCGGACAAGAAGATTTGGAGTTCACCCTCCTCGCGCACGACCAGCAAGCCAACGTTGACCCGAGCTTTGAACCCCTCGGAGATCCGACGGGACAGCTGATGCACAGCTTCTTTAGCCGCCGCGAAGAGACCTATCTGACTCTTTTCAGCGACGCTGCATTTCGCGTCCTCCCCGTGTTGTACGCGAGTGTCGCGCGCGAGCTTGGGCGCTTCGCCCTCCACCGATCTGGGGGGGCCCTCTTCACGACCGACGATGAGTTCGAGCATGATCCCGAATCGGAGTCTGAGCTCGCGGCGATCAGTTTGGGGCTCGGGATCTGGATCGCCAACGGCGCGGTGATGTTTGAAAACGGATGCTGTGGAGGCGGCTGCGGAGTCGACCTCCGGTCACTGCGCGCAGGAATGAGCGTGCCCGAGGTTGGCCACGCGCTCGCCGTAGACGCGCGCGCGCGCGGGTTGGGCAAATGGTCTATCTCCCGCCACCTTGAGAGCACCCAAAAAGCTGCGTTCAAGAAGAACTGGAGCGCGATCAAGCGCGCCGCTGCCCCTGCCGCGCTC
>JBDQGY010000258.1:0-5474 GCA_040265175.1 Nannocystaceae bacterium | reverse complement strand
CGACGCCGCCGAGACAGACGACGCCGCCGAGACAGAAGACGCCGCCGAGACAGACGACGCCGCCGAAGATGAAGGGGCGCTGTCGGCGGACCCGGGCGAGGAATCCCCGTCGTGAGTGGAGCGCGCGAAGGGCTGCGGCTCCAAAAACTCATCGCGGAGGCGGGCATCGCCTCGCGGCGAAAAGCGGAAGAGATGATCGACGCGGGCCGCGTGTCGGTGAACGGGAAGGTCGTTCGCACCCAGGGGGTCCGCGTGGATCCGGAGAGAGACAAGGTGGAGGTTGACGGCCGGCGCATCGAGCAAGAGCGCAAGGTCTACTACCTGCTCCACAAACCCGACGGGGTCGTGTGCTCTGCGGAGCCCCACACCGACGATCAGGGGCGCACCACTGTGCGGTCGCTGATGTCCGGGGTGCGCGAGCGTATCTACCCGGTCGGGCGGCTCGACTATCACACTCGCGGGCTGCTCTTGATGACCAACGACGGCGCGCTGTCAGACGCGTTGACGCATCCGCGCGGGAAGGTCGAGAAGGTCTACCACGTGAAGTTTCAAGGCATCCTCACCCCCGAAGCTCTCAAGACCCTTAAGGAGGGTGTCGTGCTCGAGGACGGGGTGAAGACCTTGCCGGCGACGGAGGCCTTCGCCATCCGCACCACGGAGACCAACACGTGGGTACAGCTCGGGATCGTTCAGGGCCTCAATCGCCAGATTCGTCGCATGGGCGACGCGATCGACTTCCCTGTATTGAAGCTTATTCGCGTCTCGATCGACTGTTTGGGGACGGAGGGGCTCGGCGAGGGACAATTCCGGGCGTTGACGCAAACGGAGGTGGAGAGCCTTCGCGCGCATATCGCGCGAGTCGCCGCTGTGCGCCCTGGACGGCGACGATGACGGGGCTTGCGCCGCTGGAAGTGTCGGTGTAGCTTGCGCGCCCCTGGACGGTCTTTCTCGACTATTGGGAACCGTCCAGATTCAGAGGAAATTTCATGGCCAAACTGTCCCAAGTTCTGCGCGACAAAAAGCGCGAGAAGATGATCGCCAAGCACGCTGCGAAGCGGGCCGAACTCCGCGCCAAGATCAAGCGTGAAGATGTCGACCCCGACGAGAAGGATGCGCTCATCGCCGCGCTCGCGAAGCTCCCCCGTAATTCATGTCCCACACGGCTCACCCGCCGCTGTGAACTCACCGGCCGCAGCAGGGCCGTCTATCGCAAGTTTGGACTCAGCCGTATCGCGCTGCGTGAACTCGCTCTACGTGGCGACCTCCCAGGCGTCACCAAGTCCAGCTGGTAAGGAAGATTATGCGCAAAGGAATCCATCCTGAGTACAAGAAGGTCCTGTTCCTAGATTCGTCCACGGGCGAAGAGTGGCCGGGATTCTCCACGATGTCTTCGAGTGACAAGCGCGAGGTAGACGGCGAGGAAGTGCCCGTCATCAAGCTTGAGATCTCCTCCGCGAGCCATCCGTTTTGGACCGGCCAAGCGCGAACCCTCGACTCCGAGGGACGCATCGATCGCTTCAAGCGACGCTACGCTCGCAAGGGGTAGAGGCGTCACCGCAGGCCCCGGAGGGGCGCAAAACGACCACGACAAGAGCGCCTGCGGGCGCTTTTTTCGTGGGTACGCGGGGGGAGCATCCGGCTATGCTCCTGGGGTGACCCGTCCTCACCAACGAACCCGTCCCCGGCCGCCGCAAGCGCCTTTTATGCGTGGCGCGACCAAGGTGGAGCCCGAACACATAAAAAAACTCCTTCGAGCTGCGTTGGAAGGGGGAGCAGACTTCGCGGATGTCTACTTCGAGTATCGGCGTTCACGCTCATTTGTGATGGAGGATGGTCGGGTGCGGACTGTCGGAGGCGGGGTGGATCTTGGCGTTGGGATCCGCGCCGTCAAAGGGGAGGCGGTTGGCTACGCCTACGCTGAATCTCTGGAGCTTGATTCCATGCTCCGCGCGGCCACCACCGCCGGCCAAATCGCGCGAGCGGGCAGGCGCAAGAGGGTCTCTGTTCAACGTCGCCGTATCCGCGCCATGTATCGGCCAACCCTCGAGGTGGTGGACATGGACGGCGCAGACTGTGTGGCGCTGTTGCGGCGGGCAGACAAAGCTGCCCGCAAGGCATCGCGGAAGATCGTGCGCGTGGACGCGTCGCTCGCCGCTGTTCATAAGGAGGTGCTGGTGGCATCGAGCGACGGTGCCATCGTCTTTGACGAGCAGCCCATGGTGCGCATGGGCGTCTCGGCGGCGGCGCGCGCCAAGGGACGCACCGAGCAGGGATCGAGCGGCGGCGGCGGCCGCTTCGGTCTTGAGTACTTTGACGCACACTCCCCGGAGTCACACGGGGAGGAGGCGGCCCGCGTGGCGCTCGTAAATCTGGATAGTCGAGAGGCACCCGCGGGCACGATGCCCGTGGTGCTGGCCAACGGAGACTCTGGCATCTTGCTGCACGAGGCGGTGGGGCATGGCCTTGAGGCCGACTTCAACCGCAAGGAGACCTCCAACTACACCGGGCAGATCGGCAAGCCGGTCGCGTCTCCGCTAGTGACCGTGGTCGACGCCCCCCGAATCGGAGGGGAGCGGGGGTCGATTAACGTGGATGACGAGGGGGTGGTGCCGTCGGCCCATCGCCTCATTGTGAACGGCAAGCTGCGTCGTTATCTCTACGACAAGATCAGCGCGAAGCACTTTGGGGTGGAGCCCACGGGCAGCGGCCGTCGGCAGAGCTTTCGCCACGTCCCCATGCCGCGCATGAGCAACACGTATATGGAGGCAGGCGAGGACGCGCCCGAGGACATCATCCGGTCCGTGAAGCGTGGCATCTACGCCGTCCGTTTCAGCGGAGGGCAGGTCAACATCTCGAACGGGGACTTCGTGTTCTCCTTGACCGAGGGCTACTTGATTGAAGATGGGAAGGTGACCGCCCCGCTCAAGGGCGCGAACCTCATCGGGAATGGGCCGGACGCGCTGGGTACGGTGAGCATGGTCGGCAACGACTTTAGGCTCAGCGACGGCATGTGGACCTGCGGCAAGGACGGGCAGAGCGTCCCGGTGGGCGTGGGGATGCCGACCGTCAAACTCGATCAGCTCACGGTGGGTGGAACGGCGGTGGGATCATGAGCGGGCCGTCGAGAGCGACCAAGGCGCGGCTAGACGTCCTTGAGGAAGCGGCGATGCGCGCGCTGGAGTGTGCGTCTGCGCTCGGCCTCGATCATGCGGAGGTCTCTGCGAGCGAAGGCGAGTCCCTTGAGGTGAACGTTCGACAAGGCGCGACCGACCTCGTTAAGGAGTCTCGCAGTCGCGGGATCGGCATGCGAATTGTCCACGACGGGCGCGTGGCGACGTCCGCGACGACAGACCTCGGCGTCGAGGCGGTGCAGGCGTTTGTGGCGAGCCTCGCCGACATGGTGCGGTTCTCTGAAGAGGACCCCCTCGCGCTCCCGCCGTCGCCGCGAGAGCAAACTGGCACATGGGATGATCTCGATCTCTACGATCCGAAGACCGCGCGTATTGGGCCCAAGCGAGCCATCTCCATGGCGACGCGGGCGGAGAAGGCGGCGTTCAAGCAAGACCGGCGGATCACGTCGTCTGAGGGGGCGGGATTTAGCCGGACCATCGGATTCTCGGTGCTTGCGACCTCCGGGGGATTCGTCGGCCGAAACTTTGGGTCGAACCAGTACTTGGTGGCCCACGTTGTCGCCGACGACGAGGGGGGGAAGAAGCGCAACGGGCACTACTGGAGCGGCGGCCGACACTTCGATCGGATCGGTTCGCCGGAGGCCGTGGGGCGCGAGGCGGCCGCGCGTGCGTGCCGCGCCATCGGCTCGCAGAAGATGACCACGGGCGTCTACCCCGTCGTGTTTGATAAAGAGGCCGCGGGGACGATCCTCGGGTTGCTAGGCACCTGCATCATGGGGGATCGCATCTATCGTGAGCAGAGCTACCTGGCCGCGCGCCTCAAGGACGCGGTAGCGAGCCCCCTGGTCACAGTGATCGACGACCCCCGGATCCCGCGTGGCCCCGGCACGCGCCCCTACGACGCGGAGGGCCGTCGCACCCGGAAGAATAAGATCGTGACCAAGGGCGTGCTGGACGGATTTTTGCTCGACACCTACAGCGCACGAAAACTCGACATGAAGCCGACGGGCTCGGCGGCGGGCGGCGGCGGCGTCCCCCATCCCACATCCAGCAACTTTTATATGAAGGCGGGGCGTCAAAAGCCCGCCTCGTTGCTGAAGGGGATCGACAAGGGGCTCTACGTGACCAATATGATGGGGTTCGGTTTCGACGCCATGACGGGGAACTTCTCGCGGGGCGCCGGAGGGTTTTTGATCGAGGCGGGAGAGCTCACGACCCCAGTGGGGGAGATCACGATCTCGCGGAATCTTGATGAGATCCTCAAAGGGATCGTGGCGATCGCAAACGATCTAGAGTTTAAGACCTCGGTGGCCGCCCCCTCTTTCCGCGTCGATCAGATGACGATCTCTGGCAACTAGGGCCACGGGGAGGGCGACGCCCCGCGGAGGACCCGCTTGAGCGCCCACGCGTGCGCTCCGGCGGTTCGCCCGGCCAAGATGCCGCGGAGATGCGGTGCGTCGGGGTCGTCGTGTGCGAGCGGGCACCCTCGAAGGTCGGTGACCACCCCTCCCACCGCGAGTAGAGCAGCCATCGGCGCGCAGGTGTCCCACACCCTGGTTTTTGGCTCGGCATACACGTAGATGTCGGCCAGATTCCGAGCGAGCATGGAGAGTTTTATGCCCGTGCTTCCTGCGCGCAGCGGCTGATGGGTTGATCCGAGGAGCTTGGTGACTATTTTTTCGGAGCCACGGCTCCGCCCGATGTGGCTGATTACAACCCTCGGTGATCGCATCTCGGGTGCGGCGGCTCGCAGGGCCTGGGCGCGAGACTCCTCGCCATGGCCGTCGACGATGCCCGCGCGGGGAGTCCCCGCCAGCACTCCCCAGGTGAGCTGCGCCGCGCGGGGCTGAAAGACCACGCCCATGGTCACCGTGTCGCCCTCACAAAGGCCAATGTGAACCGCCCAATCGGATCCCCCCGCCGCGAAGTCGCGGGTGCCATCGATGGGATCGATGAGCCATCTTCGCGCGGAGGGGCGACCTTCGTGATGGCCGCTCTCTTCTCCGACGATGCAATCGGAGGGGAAGCGTTCCCGAATTCGATGGACGATGAGCGCCTCAGTCTCTTGGTCTGCCATGGTGACGGGACCGGCTCCCTCGGGCTTTTGTTGCACCAACAACGAGCCGTGCTCCCCTCGCTGCCACGCGAGGGCGTGGGCGCCAGCCTCCACGGCGATGGTCATGGCGGCCTCGTGTCGAGCTTCAGTCGGAGACATGAGGTGCCTTTGCAGGGATGGGGGGGGTCCCAAGCTCAGTGGGAGTCACGCCTCGGCTCAGCGCGTCAGAAGCGATCTCCTCGGCCAAATCGGCACGACCTGCGGCTTCGAGGTTGCGCGCCAGCTCT
>JBDQGY010000257.1:0-5500 GCA_040265175.1 Nannocystaceae bacterium | reverse complement strand
GCCCTATCGCATTGAGCAGGGCACCGTCCGCGTCGAAGATGATCTGAGCCTCAGCGAGGTCAACTTGACCGCAGTCGGGCTCGAACCGAAGAAGATTGACAACCAGCTCAAGACGGTCTCACTGCTGGTCCGTGGTCCACTCAACGCGATCACCTGGGAGTGCCTCACCGCCGGCAACACCTCTGGGCAGCTCACGACCACCCGGGGCTGTCTCGACTTCGTCGTGTTTGACGCTGGGAACCCTGAGCTCGCGCGCGCGGATGTTCGACGTGCCGGCGGTGGTTCGCTCGTCTACGCGCGACCGCTCACCCTCGTCGGCAACCTCACCCAGATTACCGTGAATGACCTCATCGACGACGACGCCCCGATCTGGGAGAGTCGCCTCCCCATCGTCCGCGCTCGCGTGACGCAGCTCGGCTTAGAGGCAAAAATCGACACCCGACCGGAATGGTTTGATTTGGGGTGGGGACAGTTAAGCTTCGGCCTCAATTACCTCCAGGGCTTCCCAGGCGGGTTGCTTCGCAACAGTCGCCGTCTCTATGGCAGATTTGATCTGTTCGGGAACACCAATGTTGAGTTCCGGGCGGGGCGGCGCAATTACAGCCAACGGGTACTTATCTTGGATCCCAGCAGCTACAGCGCCCTCGAACTCGGACAAACCTGGGAGATACCGTCGCTAAGATGAGCGCCTGCGCACCACGCAAAACGGGACCTTCGGCCCCGCTCTTCCTTCGGCGAGCATGCCTCGTGCTGCTGCTGGTCTGGTGCTGTGCCGCACCCATAAACTCCGCGGCCGCGGCGACCACTCCCCCTGTCTCCCCCGACGTGGCGGACGGGACGGCGCCAGGATCGGACCCTTGCGCGACGCTCGATGTGACCGGCCCCCTGGACCAGTTCGTGCGATTTTTGACCCCCTATACTAGCGAAGGCGATGGCGTCACGTGCGAGGTAGGCAGCGGCCCCGACGACCTTCTCGTGTTCGCGCGAGTCACCAGCGAGGAGCCCCAAGCCCTGCTCGAACAAGCGAGCGTGATCTCTATGGCGGGGCTCGAGATCATGGTCCGCGCCGACGGACGAGACGCGCTCACATTTCGCGCGAGGGTCTCCACCACATCGAACCGGGGCGTGGTCCTATCGAATATTGAGTCCACCGACGTAACATTTCCTGGCAACGCTGAGGCAACGTCGGTGGCGAAGTGGCGCGGCGCCCTCGGGACGCTGACGGGCGACATCCCCCTCGCGGAGGTCGTCGCCCGGGCCGAAGGCATCTCTACCCGGATCGACATCTATGCCGACGGTCCCAACCGCCTGAGGCTCGAGGCCACCCCCGCGCGGCTGATTCGCCGAGTACGAGTCCGCGGCGCCCTCCCGCTCTCGGAGCGGAGCATCCGCCGTGCCCTCAGCATCGACTCGAGACCCGGCTCTTTCTCGAAGGGCCAATGTCTCACGACCCAGGAGCTCCGCGCGCGCAAGCCCACCACAAGTTGCGCCGACGATGATTTGAGTTGTCAGCAGTGGGAGCGCCGAGAGCTCGATCGTATTCGGCGTCATCTTTTCGACAACGGCTATCTCCGCGCCTCCGCGCAGGTCCTGTTTGTCTGCGGCAATGACCCGAGAGAAGCGGACCTGCTCTTGACCCTCGACAAAGGCAAACCGACGTTTTTTCTGCCGCGTGATATGACGGTCACGGGTCTGCAAAATCGCTCGGATCCGCGATGGATCAAACGCTTCTTTACTCCGAGGATGCTAGGCTTCATCCCCAAACGAATCACCCGAGACTTCGTCGAGGAGGCGACCGATCGGGTCGAGTCCACCTTCGCTTCGTCGTCGAGCTACGGCAGGATTGTTCGCAACGCCTCCGCCAAGGACGGGGTGATGCGAGCCAAGGTGAGGACCTCCTACGATGACTTTGATCTTGCGCGACCAGCGTCCATCCCCAAGAAGCGCAACGCGCCCTTGGAGATCGCCGTAGAACTCAGCGAGCCGCTCATCCTTGAATTTGAGAATGGTGTGGAACCCACCGCCGACCTCGCCATCTCCAAACAGGAGTTGGCAAAGCACCTGAACCTCTCGCGCTCTGACGAGCAGATCAGCGCTCGCTCGGCCATTCGTGACGCCGCGAAACTTCGCAGTTTCTATCAATCGAAGGGCTACCCTCTCGCGGCCGTGGAGGGATCCTTTGAGCGCAGCGGCGACGCCAACACGCTCCGCTTTCAGATCGTGGAGGGCCCAAAGGCGAGAATCAAGGGTCTGAACTTTGTGGGACCGCGCGGGGTCCCTCCCGCGATTATTGAGAATATCCGATCGCAGTGGCTGAAATCCGGGAGCCTCCGGCGTCGCAGTTTCTTCAGCGAGAAGGCGTCCCTCGATGATCTCAAGTTGATTTTGAGCGGCTTCGCAGACGCCGGCTACCTGTGTTCTAGCGTCACCCTTCAGCTAGCGTTTTGGCCCGACGGCTTCAGCGAGCCCCGCGACCACGTTCGGTTCGGACTCAATGACCTGTTTGAAGGAGGCGGTCGCCCCTCGTGGGAGGCCCAGCTCGACCCGGACGGACTTGAGACGCTACGAGCGTCCAGACGCATCGAGCTTTACGTCCAAGTCTCCGTTCGTCCAGGCCCCCGCTTCCTCACCGCGCGCACCGAGGACGTTCGCTACCTCCAATCCCCGATCCCCGCCGACCGAGCCGTCCGAGGTGCGGCGACATCAGACAGCGGGAATTGGGGCCCCAATCGGATTCTTGAGGGGACCCCCCTGCGTGGGGTGACGCGCGACGGCGCCGGCGACGTCCCAATCTCCACCTCGATCGATGGCCTCGCCCAAGAGGCCATCGTCGAGAAATATCTCAACAACGGCTACCCCTTCGCCGACGCAGAGGTGAACTGGACCGACGGCGGAGATAATCAGCGCAATGGAGAGCGAGTCATGATGGCCAGCCCGCGTGAGGTCGCCGACCGTGGACTCTGCAAAGCGAACCGTGAAAAGATATCCGTCGCCCTCGTACCGACAATTTCGGTCTACGAGGGCAAAAAGGCAAAGTTCGGCGACGTCCGATTTCGTGGCAACTTTAAGACTCGGGACTGGGTCCTAAAGCGCGGGCTCAAGTTCGAACCAGGAGCAGACTACTCGCAGGAGAGAGTGACCCGCTCCCTCGGTGGCATGCAAGAGACGGGCACCATCTCCGGCGCGCGCGTCTACGAGTATCCCGACCCCGTGACCTGCGCCCTGGGAGCCGCCGATGGCGAGTGCCGAATTGACCAGGTCATCTCCGTCGATGAAGCCAAGGACATCGCGGCGGAGCTTCGTTTTGGACTGGGGGCCCAGACCCTCAACCCGCTCTATGTCTTTGTGCGTCCTCGCTTCCCCAACGTGTTCGGCACCGGCGTCGACATCGAGGCCGAGGCGCTCTGGGGGTTTCCGCTCACGCCGGTGCTGTCCGCGACCGATTTTTGCGGAGGGCTCGAGTGCTACGAACGCCACGCGAGCGCCACGATCATCCGCAATCAACTCTTTGGACGTCCACTCAACCTCGAGCTCACCGGACAGTTCACGCGGCGCGTGACCCCCGCCCGAGGGCGTCTCGACGCCGCCTTCGCCCAGCTGCGAGGGACGTGGAGGGTCGGCCGCCAAGCCAGCATGTACGCCGGCTATATCGCACAGCTTGCGAACGTCTCCAAAGACAGCGTTCGTCCTCTCGGCGGCGGCACTGGACCGTTCTTAAGTCGCCGTGACGCGGTCGTATCGGACCTCACGGGTGCCCTCGAATACGGAGTCTCGTGGACCAACACGGACAACGCCTTTAACCCGTCCAAAGGCCTCATCGCCTCCGCGGCGCTGCGGCTGGCGTCATCTCTTCCCGCGAAGAGTTGGTGGTACTCCCACGAGTTAACCTTCCAGCATTTTATCCCCCTCGGTCGCGCGGAGCGCTTCAACTTTCGTTACAGCCTGCGATACGGAGAGGCCTTCCCCTTCAAGGGTCCATCGGGAGGCGTGTCCACCGTCCCCGAAGTGTGGCGCTTTTATGGCGGTGGAACGGCGGACCTTGGACTTCGAGGGATCCTGCCGGAGACGATGTACGTGGACATTGAGACCGTCCAGACCAGCGCAGGCGGGGTCCTCTACCGGCCGCGTGCTGTCGGTGGCCACATCCGCGCCATCGGGACGCTCGCCTTGCAGGTCACCTCCCTCGATGATTTTCTAGGCGGCAAGCTCGCGCACTCCATCTTCTACGACTTTGGCGTTCTTGGTCAAAAGTGGTCGCAACTGAGTGTCGTCCGTGACTACCGACAGAGCATCGGAATCAACGCGATTAAGTGGGATGTAAATGTGGTCACCCTCGCGCTAGGGTACGCCATCTTGGTCCCCACCAAGAACAACGTGCGGGTGACCGATGATCGCAACGGCCGCGTCGTCTTCGATGTGGGCGTCACTTTCTGAGCGCGCTACTCGGTGACATAGACCGCCGAGCCTTGGCTCGCCTCGCCCACGCCCGGCATGACCGCGTGCCAGCCCGCTGGGACTTGCGACGACAAGAACCCGAAAAGCCAGCGCGCGTCGGATGGGGACAAGTTAACACACCCATGACTGCGCACGATCCCAAATCCCGAGTGCCAAAATGCGCCGTGGAGCGCGATGTTCTGGTCGAAGTACTGTGTCCAGGGGACATCTTCGATGCTGTAGGCGTCTTCTTCTGGCGGCTGGTCACGCATGGCCGTCGTGATGAACTTGGATTGGATGCGAAACACCCCCACCGGGGTCATGCCCGGCTCTCGGCCGGTCGACACCAGCGTCGCGAGGATCGCCTCGTCCCCCTCGTAGGCCGTGAGGGTCTGCTCGCTGAGGTCAACATGCACCCAACGCTCGTCCGCCCCCACGCCCGGCGGCCGCTCCACGCGTCGAATCTCGGAGACCGCGTATGCCCGAATGAGCATCCCATCTTCAGTCTCAAAGTAGTCATAATTTCCGATCCTCACCCTCCGCTTGAACGCCATGACGCTGCGACGCGCCGGCGTCACCTCTGCGCTGACGAGGATGTCGCTGCCCTCCGACTCGCGGCGTTCGAGACCCAAGGATCGGCGGATAAAGTACTTCGGCAGGGGCGACGCCTTGGATACGACCTGCCCTCGAAAGGAGGAGGCTTCCGCCTCTTGAAGTTGGTATTTGCGCGCGTAGATGCCCCGATTTGTGCGGATGAATCGACGTTGGCTCTTCACGTGCTCCCCCGCCACCGTGACGTAGTAGCCCGCGTTTAGGTACTCTTTGACCACCGCGGGCACCTCCTCGGGGCGCTCGGACACACGCGTCGGCATCGGCGCCTTCCCGTGAGTGTCGAGCCACTGTTTCCCCGCGATGTCCGCCCGTTCTTGCTCCACAAATGAAGGTAGCCGGTGAAAGAACGGGGTCGCGTCGTGGCTGACTCGCCAATATTCGAAGGGTAATGGCGCGTCGACATCCGGAGTGCGCGAGGTGATGAGTCCGTCCTCTGGCGGGGCGGCCCCCACAG
>JBDQGY010000256.1:0-5571 GCA_040265175.1 Nannocystaceae bacterium | reverse complement strand
TTTGTTTGTTTCATTGACTGTTGCAGACGGCGGTGTGAAGCGTGCCGCCTGCGTACAGGGTGTCCGTTTTTTCAAACAGACAACCCGCGCGATTCGACAACCGATCTCTCGGTCATCTTCGTGACTTGTTTCCTGCTCTTCAGTTTTCAGGGTGCGAGGTCCGCTGTGGCAGCCGCGCTGAGGCGCGCGCCCGCTTGACGGGAGCGGATCAGTACGACCTTTGAACCGAGAGGTCAAGAGTATTTGAAAGGTTTTTTTTCATTCCGGGAGCGTGGGGAGATCTTGTCAAATTCGACGAGTTAGAGGTGATCTGCGGCCCGTGGGGATCTCGTCGCGCGCCCCTATCACCTAGCAGGCCCCGCGATCTGCTGGCGCCGTCCGTCCGGCGCTCTGCATGCGCAGCCGGCGAGGAGGCGTCGAGCGGACGCGATACCCTCTGCGGGCTGTGCATGGGCCGAGCGGGCAGGACTGCCGCAAATAGGACGTAGATGATGGTCAACCGCACAAAGGGTTCGGGCAGGGAAGCCCGATGCTTCGACACCACCAAGTTTGCGTGACTTGCGCACTTGGTGGCAAGCCCACCGACACAGCCCTTGAGTTGGTCGATTTCGAGGTGGGCCGCCACCTCCATCGAGAGCGTCGCGCCATGAACTGCCGTCCTCAGCCTTTCGATCAGTACGAGATCCGCCCACCAATTCGCAGCCGGACTGCATGGCGCGAGGGCGACAAGACCTCGCCACACATACGCGACTGGTGGGCGAAACTCCTGCCGAAAGTCAGGGCATCACGCACGGCGGTGGATTCGTCGCGCAGCTGAGCCCGGCGGTGGTGATGCTGCCGGTGCAGCAATTGTCCGCGCCGCCCGGGAAGCTGCCGCAGCCGGTGCCACCGCACGCGCCACATGACGCGGCGCAACACACCTGGCCGTCCGTGGACAACACGCCGGTGCACACCACAGGGTCGACCGGCGTGGCGTTGGCGAGAAGCCCCTCGCCGGCCCAGCCGTTGAGCAAGGACCAGATGTCCCCGGTGAGCTGTTCGGGGATCGTGACCTCGGCCACGGCCGCCGCACCGAGCCGGTCCTCGAGCTGCGCGAGGTAGAGGCTGCGCGGGGTCACGTCGGTCTGCCACGACTCCCACCACCCGTCGGGTTCGGCGGGTGTGAAGCTGCTGTCGGCCTTGGTACCAACGCCGCCGACCACCCAGTTCATCGCGGCCAAGGGCGCGTCGCTGACCACGGTGCCGGTGGCCAGCAGATTCCAAAACAGGATCTGCGCACCGGCCCACCCGTGCCCGGTGCCCGAGTCCGCCCGGTTTTGGGCGTTGAACAGCTGCGACGAGGTGTTGTCGAACAGCAGGCCCGTGGCCCAGCGATGGTGCGGCCCCTCGTCGCTGTTGTTTTGCACAGACAGCGAGTCGAGCCAGACGTGGGGGCCGGTGACGCGAGAGCCCGTCACAAAGTTGTGCCGTCCCTCGCGGGCGAAGCAGCGGTTGAACAGATTCCCCACCCCGCTCCCTGCCACATAAAATGAGTAGCGCCGGCCGCCGGCCACCTGGGACACCGGGTCGAGCTGTGCGACCTCCTCCACGGTATTGAAGCTCGAGTCGTCGAGGGTGACCGCCGAATAGCCAAAGTGCACAGCGGTCACGCGGCGCACCCACGAGTTCGCCGCGCCGCGAAGGGCCACAGCGTTCCATCCATGCGCCTCATCGTCGGGCGCCTGGTAGAGCGAATCAAGACGGAGGTCTTCGACACCGCAGCGCTGGACCCGGGTCGAGACGTCGGCGAGAGCCACCGCTCCGCCACCGTACTGGGACTCCATGGCGTCCACGATGGGGATATCCACCGTGATTGTGTCGCCCACGATCGCAGTGATCTCCCGCTCAAAGTCGATCTCGTAGGAAGAGGGCGTCCACCCCCACTGCCCCATGTCGAGCGCGTCGATCCACGCTTGGTTGGGCGTACGGATCACGACGACGGTGTCGCCTACGGAAAATCCGCTCGCGTCGGCGACCTCAAACGACAAGCCCCCCACGGGCACGAGCGCGCTGGTGATGTCCACGCGGGTCCCGCCGACTTCGCCAATGCCTCCGCCGCCGTTGGAGATCTGGATGAGGTCGTGCTGTTCCGCCTTGGTCGCCACCAGCACCGTGCCCGCGCTGCCTTGGCCCTCGCCGCGCAACACCACCCCGTCGGCGGCCATCACGAGGGTGTCGCTGACCTCGTAGGTGCCCGCGGTCAAGAGCACCGCGCCCCGGAACCCATTCACGTCGGGAGTCATGGCCCCGACCGCATCGATGGCCGCTTGGATCGCTCCGTGGTCGTCCCCCGGCTGCGGGTTCACGGTGACTGCCGTCGGGATGTCGGGAATCGCCACCCCGCCGCCCTCGTACCCGGCGAACGAGAAGTCGGGCAGCAGGTGCGCCGCGTTCGACTGGCCCTCGTTGGCGTACAGGCCGTAGCTCAACTTGCCGCAGGTGGGATCGATGAGCACGAGGGGTGACGCGAGCCCGTGCACGAGTCGCCCGTCCACCAACGGCGCCGTGCACAGCGGGTCGCCGTCGCCATCGCCGTCTCCGTCTCCGTCTCCGTCTCCCGTCGTGCTCGGGTCTCCATCTCCGTCTCCATCGCCATCGCCGTCTCCGTCTCCCGTCGTGCTCGGGTCTCCGTCTCCGTCTCCATCGCCGTCTCCGTCTCCCGTGGTGCTCGTCGTGGAATACGTCGACACGCTGCTGCCGTCGTCGGCGTCATCCGCCATCGAGCTCGAGGAACAGCCCGCGACGAGCAGCGACGTCAGCACCAACTGCACGCGAAGTCTTTTCACACACGCGAGCCTACCACCATTGTCCCCGACGCCGACGCTGTCACCCCCCCGCCACACCCGAATTCGCGCGGGGTCATCGACGATGCCCAGCGGTCGCTACAAATCCGGCCACGCGCCCACTACTCGGGGCATCCGACGTCTAGAGACTCCTCGCAACCGAGGTACCACGACGCCTCGTTGAGGCACGAGGACGCGGGCGTATCGAGACAGTCCTGAAAATACGACGCCGCCTGAAGCGCGCAGCGGTCCACGGGATCGACCCATGCACCCTCGCCGTTGCTATAGCCGTTCTGCTGAACGAGCACCTCTCGCGTGGCGCCGTCAATCTGCACGCGGGTCTCGGACGAAGAGTCCCCCCCCACATAGCCGGTGACTAGCTCGCGGACTCCAGCGGCGTCCGCATCGCGCAGGACCTCGAGTACGCACTGTGCCTCCGGCGAAAAGGCGGTCCCTGTCCAGCCTCCGCCCCCCGACCAATTCACCACTCCGCACGGGTTGTCCGCGTCACATTCGAGTACCCCGTCGCCGTCGCCATCTCCATCGCCGTCGCCGTCGCCGTCGCCATCGCCATCTCCATCTCCGTCGCCATCTCCATCTCCGTCGCCATCTCCATCTCCATCTCCATCGCCGGCGTCTGCTGCCGTCGTGGCGTCCATGCCGCCGTCGTCGGCTCCAGAGTCAACCTCGGTCGCGGTGCATCCCACCGCCGCCAACACCGCCCAAACGTATACTTTGACGAGCCTGCTCATGAACGAGTCTTACCACCCGGTCCCCTCAAGATCCCCGTCGTTTGACTCCCCCCGAACGCGCGCACCCGCAAACACGGCGACGAACCCGCTCTGGCTCCGATCCGCCACCGTCGCAACGTCGTCGGGTCCAGATCCGGCGTGCCGGACCCGGCGTTGAATCCACCCGCAGACTCCTTCATGATGGGAACGCTCGTCGATCCCACCTTGTCTAGACGACACCCGACTGCCCATGGATTTGCTCCTCGGACCCGCCATTCTTTGCGCGACCTATGCCCTGATACTCGGGATTCACATCGTCCTCCCGGCGCGTCGTGTGGAGGGCTACGCGACCCACGAGGTGACGAGTGCCCCGTTGCCGTATCGGCTCAACGGCGTGTGGGTGACGGCGCTTGTGCTGGGCGGCTACGCGGCAGGTAGCTTGGGAGGGATTTGGAAATGGACCGTCCTGTACGACCATCGATGGTCGAGCCTGGCCGCAGCCTGCGTGCTCGGGGTGGTTTTGTCGCTCGCCGCCGTGACCCGTCAGCCGCCGGCGCACACCGGATTCGCGCGCGATCTTTTTTTGGGGCGGCGTCTCAACCTGCAGTGGGGTCGCGGGCACGTCGACGCCAAGATGCTGCTGTATCTCCTCGGCGCCGCCTTGCTCGCGCTGCACGTGGTGAGCTTTTGCGCTGCGCACATCGAGTGGGGGGGCCTCGCCGCGTCGACGGGCGTGCTGTTGCACGGCGCGCTGCTCGTGTGGTTTGTATTTGACTACCTGATATTTGAGCGGGTGCACCTTTACACCTACGACCTGTTCGCAGAGCGCCTGGGTCTCAAGCTCATCTGGGGGTGCCTCGCGTTCTATCCCTTCTTCTACGTGGTGGGATTGTGGTCGGTGGTGGCGACCCCGCTGCCCACGCCCTCGCCCGCGTGGTGTGTCGTGGCGGCGGCGGTGTTTTTCTCGGGGTGGATGCTCTCGCGCGGGGCCAACCTGCAAAAATACACCTTCAAACGCGATCCCGCGGCGACCTTCCTCGGCTGGATACCCCCACGCATCCTCACCGACGGATCGCGCACCCTGCTGTGCAGCGGATTTTGGGCCCGCGCGCGCCACATCAACTACCTCGGCGAGATCCTCATGGCCTCGGGCCTCGCCCTGGCCATCGGCGACCCGGCGCGCCCCGGTCCGTGGCTCTATCCGCTGTATTACATCCTCTTGCTCGTCCCCCGCGAACGCGACGACGATCGCCGCTGCGCCGAGAAGTATGGGGCGTTGTGGGCCGAGTACCGCACCCGGGTGCCGTGGCGCATCATCCCGCGGGTGTATTGACGCACTTCAGCGTGTTCATACGCGCGGCCCGTCGCTACAGTTGCGTCACCGTCGCAGCCGAATCGCTGTCCGCGTCGAGGAACTCTTGTACCTCGGTGTCGAAGAGCACCCAGATCTTCTCGACGCCGTCCTTGAGGAACGCCACCAGCGGGCCACGATGCGCGTGCAGGCGGGGGGGCAAGGGCACCTCGTGGGTCTCGCCGTGCCATTCGAACCGCACCAGATCCTGCCTCGTCAACACCCCGCCGCCCAGAGGCGCACCGGGAGCGTTGACCTGCGTCGCCATCCGGTTCACGCGGCGCGCCGGCACGGCGCTGCCCTCGGCGAGCATGGCCTTGAGTTCGGTGCGCACGCGCGCGCTGGAATTACGCATCCATCCTACGGCGACGAGCAAGGGAAGCCCCAGCATTAACATCGGAATTCCCACCTGCAAAGCGGGCACAAGTCCGCCAAGCAAAAGCGCAAATAAAGCGACCGCGCTCATCCGATACCCTGCAGACCTCATATCGTTCGATCGCCACGGCGAGGCCATACGTCGCAGGAGCTTGTCGGCCCCCTCGCCCGTGGGTCGCCGCACCGCCAACGCCTGCATCACCGCCGCCTCGCGCAGCGCCAGCGCCTGCGTCGCCGCGTCGCCACCGCCCGCTCCCGCGGCGGACGCGGGCACCGCCAGCGCCTTCCCGGT
>JBDQGY010000255.1:0-5667 GCA_040265175.1 Nannocystaceae bacterium | reverse complement strand
GGTGCCAATTCCCCCCATCCAGAACAGGTGCACCTCGAGCCGCATGATGGCCCGAATAACCTCATCGCCACTCGGTGTGGACCCTACCGGGAAGCCGAGCAACCTGCACGCGGGCTCCGACAACGGCACCTCCTTGGACTTCCTCGCGTAGACACCACCACCTTTGGAGATAACCTCGGACGAGTAGTCTTCCCATGTCGATCCCTGTAGCTCGAACAGCCGCCCCCGCTCGACGAAGGAGAGCGCCGCGTCTGGATCCGGATCGATGAAGATATGAATGTGGTTGAACGCTGCCTTCAGCCGGATAGTCTTTGATCGCATCAGACCGTTCCCGAACACATCCCCGCTCATATCTCCCACCCCGATCGCCGTGATCTCATCGGCCTCAGGGTCGATCCCGATCTCCCGGAAACAGCGCTTTGTCGTCTCCCACGCGCCGCGGGCGGTGATCCCCGTCGCCTTGTGATCGTAGCCGTTCGATCCCCCCGAAGCGAAGGCGTCATCGAGCCAAAACGAACGACGCATGCTGATCTCGTTCGCGGTGTCGGACAGGTGCGCGGTGCCCTTGTCCGCCGCAACCACAAGGTAGGGATCGTCGCCCTCCGTGTGACGGATGCCCGTCGGAGACTTCACCTCTCCGTCAACGACGTTGTCTGTGACGGCGAGCAGGGCCTTGATGAACATGCCGTAATAGCGGTCCCCCGCCTCGCGCAGCTCCACGCGTCCCGCTGGCGGGTTGCGCAGCACAAAACCCCCCTTCGCTCCCATCGGAACGATGAGCACGTTTTTCACCCGCTGCGTCGCCATGAGCCCATGAATCTCGGTGCGAAAGTCATCGGGGCGATCGGAGAAGCGCAGTCCACCGCGGGCCACCTTGCCGCCCCGCAAGTGCACTCCCTCAAAGTCAGCGTGATAAACCCAGATCTCTCGGTACGGCTTGGGCGATGGTCCCAGCGTCATTTTTGTGCCGTCAATCTTGAACGAGAGGGGCTCGCGTGCGCTCAGGTCCACGACAAACGCGTTCGTGCGGACCGTCGCCCGCACCACCTCGGCGCACGCTTGCAAGACACGGTCTGCCGTGTAGTCGGTGACCGAGCGTAATTCGAGCGCGAGGGTCTGCTCCGCTACCTCAGGCTTGACGACCGCGCCGCTCGGCTCGAACCGAGAGGACAACGACGCCACCAGCGCTTGAGCGACCGAGGGATTCTCCACGAGCACCTGGCGAATCAGCACCATGGTGAAGGGCGATTTCAGCTGATGCAGGTAGGCCACATACGCCCGGAGGATCTCGACGTCCCGAGCCGACATGGTCGTCTCCACGACGAGACGGTTGAGCGAGTCATCGCCGACAAGCCCGTCATAGACCAAGCGCAGCGCGCGGTTGATCTCTTCCCGACGGCCGATCACTTTGCGATGTCGATCTCGGCGCACGTCCAGCCGGAAGTTGTCCATGTCGATCACCGGGAGGTGCGCAATTCGGACGTCGCGCGTGTACGAATCCGCGACGTCAAACCCAAAGTTCACGATGACGGGGAGCGCGTCGCTCAACTGAATATTCGCGCGACTGAACACCCGGAGATTTAGGCTCCCCGGGTGTTCTCCGGTGGTGGAGATAAACAGGTCGCAGTCGAGGCGCTGTCCCGACCGCAGATTCTCGAGACACGAGATGTCACGCGCCAGGCGCTCCACATCCACGCGCCGCCGATGCTCCTCGGTGAAGGCCTCCTCGTAGAGCGCCAACATCCCGCCAAGATCGACAGACTGCTCAAGCTCGCCGAGAGCCTCGGCGAGGCGCTCTTTCCACCCCTTGGCGAGGCTGCGGACCTCCTCCCGGAGAAGCTCCAAGTTGACGACGGGGAGCTTCTTCGTCCCCGTCACATAGAAGTGAACGATCGCGTTCTCATAGCGATCAATGTAGACGCCAAAATCTGCGTAGCTCGCACCGAGCCGCCGCAGCACCAGTTCTTGTACCTGCAGGCGTAACGACTCGGAGAAGTGCTCTCGCGGGAGCGTCAAAAACAAAAACGCCGAGCGCCCCTCATCGGAGATCCTAAGTTCGACGTCGGAGCCTCCCTCCTCCTCGGCCCGGAGCACCCGATCCGTGAGCTCCCAGATGTGCTCGGGCTCCTCGGTGAGGAGGTACTCGATAGGTAACGAGTTGAAGGCGTTGGCAAGGTTCTTACCCCGGTGGCTGTCTCCACGAACTTGCCGATCCGCGAGCAGATCGCGGAGCAACACCCGCAAGTAGGGGATCTCCTCAGGAGGGGTGTGGAGCGCCTTGTAGGTGAACAGGCCATCGATGACGAGGATGCCTGTCGACTCACCCTGTCGATCCACATGGCGGATCATAAACTGTCCCGGCTTGCCGGCGCGGTGAATGGGCGATTCCTCAGAGCTCCGCTCGTACCGTACGAAGCGCCTCGTCGCGTCCATTCGTTCGTTGACTGCGGCCCCTTCGCGACGTTGAGGGGTCACTCGCGTCGTCCCCAACGTCAAGGCACGCGAACCATCCGGCGCGAACTCCTCCACAGAGAATATGACGAAGTTCTCCTCACACAGCCAGCGCAAGAGCGCCTCCGTCTCTCTCAGTCGGGGCGAGAGGACGTCGTCCGCGCGGCCAGCCGCGGCGAGATAATTGTCGGCGGACGAGAACAGATGTCGTTGCATCGACTCAAAGTCCTGCACCATCGCCTGAGCGCCCGCGAGCCGACGACGGACGTGCTCTTCGATGTCCGCAGGTTCTTTCGGCTGTTTGGCGCGCACCTCAAGGCGGACCAGCGACTCAGAGGTCCCTGTCCCAAACGAGAGCAACTCGCCGCGCCGGTTCCGTCGAAGTCGTGCGACGGCGTTGATCGACGAGCGCACCTCCAGACCTTCTCGGTTGCACAGGGCTCGAAGAGCGCTCACCAAAAATGGCTGGTCGTCGAGGCAACTCTCGATGATCAAGAGCTCTCCCTCTTGCCGGACTCGCGCGACGATCTCCCCGCTCTTCCGCACGCGCACCGCCTGAAGTACATACTCGAATTGCTCGACCAATCTTCGGGTCGACACGTCCTTGAGATCACGAACGTCGATCGACGCGAGGATGGACTTGCAGATCGAGGCAAGAAGCTCGACATCCGTCCCTGGCAGGTGCGGCTCGTAGCTCGCGAGTGCCTGTTGAACTTCGTGGATGCGCCGGGAGCTGAGGTCTCGCGGGGTCATGTGATGCAGAGATTCGAACAGTCCTGTAGTGATCGCAAGCGGTCTGATGTGCTTCAGTTGTGCACGATCGATCGTTCGTGGCCTTCCGGGCGCCCAACGAGGGCTCACGTTCGCGTTGGGACCGTTCCGGGGGCATCTTGATGGGGCGAAAGGTCGTTCGCACCTCGGCGCCGGGAGGCGCTCGGCCGGCGTCCTGCGCGGGACTCGCCCCGCCTCTTTCCTGACTCCCTACCGACCGGACGGCGGCGCTGGCAGGCACGACAAATGCTACCTTCGAGGCATGCAGCCTCCGCGCACCGTCGCGAGCGAGTATACCGAGCGGCGCGCCCGCATCGGCGCTCGCCTCCCCGCCGACGCCGTCCTCGTACTTTCGGGTGGCGCCCTCCACACGCGGTCCAATGACACCGAGCATCGCTTCCGTCCGGACTCGAGTTTTCACTACCTCACGGGGCTCGCGGCGCCCGAGTCCGTCCTCGTCATCCGAGGCGGGACTTCGCCGTCGTCCACGCTCTTCGTACAAGAGAGAGATCGAGCCGCTGAGATCTGGAGCGGACGTCGTCCTGGCCCGGAGGGGGCGAAAAAACTCACCAAGGTCGAGGACGCCTATCCGCTCTCGTCCTTAGACTCCCTCCTCTGTGAGCTACTCCACGGCGCGCGAGAGGTCCACATCCCCATCCACCGTGATGACGCGCTCCGAGAGCGCGTGCTTCGTGCGAGTCGAGAGGTCGCGCGACGAGATCGGAGTGGAGCGATCTCGCCAACCCGCCTCGTGGACGCCGACGTCATTATGGGAGAAGAGCGTCTCCTCAAAGATGAGGCCGCCATGGCGAGCCTCCGGCACGCGGTCGCCTTGAGCGCCCTCGGCCACCGCGAGGCCGCGGCGCACCTGCGGCCCGGATCCTACGAGTTCGAGTTCGAAGCCCGCCTCGAATACGCCTTCCGAAGGAATGGGAGCACGGGCCCTGGCTACGGATCCATTGTGGGCGCCGGTGACAACGCAAATATCCTGCACTACGTAGAGAACTGTGCCGAGATTAACCACGGCGATCTGCTGCTCGTGGACGCGGGCTGCGAGTGGGAGTTTTTTACGGGCGACATCACCCGCTGCTACCCCGCCTCCGGCACGTTCAGCCCGGCCCAGAGGGCCGTCTACGAGGTCGTACTCGCCGCCAATCTCGCGGGCGTGGAGGCCTCAATCGTCGGGGGCAACATCAACGCGATTCACAAGCGCTGCCTCGATGTCTTGGTGGACGGGATGCTTGAGCTCGGCCTGCTCGCGGGCAGCAAAGACACCATCCTCGAGCGTGAGGAGTACAAACGCTTCTACATGCATCGGACGAGCCATTGGCTCGGAGTAGACGTACATGACGTGGGCACCTACAGCGTCGACGGGACCCCGAGACCTCTCGAGGCAGGGCACGTGCTCACCGTGGAGCCTGGGCTGTACATTGCGAACGACCTCGACGGTGTCCCCGACGAATTTCGAGGGATCGGCGTGCGCATCGAAGATGACGTTTGGGTCACGGAACAAGGGCCGTGCGTGCTGAGCGACGCGGCTCCTAAATCCATCCTTGACGTGGAAGCTCTCGTCGGCAGCGCGCTCTAGCGACCCGCCGTCGCCACAAATCTCAGCTGCCGCGGCGGCGGACACGCGACGCACGCCCGCGCGGCGATGGCCTCGTGTTTTTGTACGCCAACCCCACGCACCGACCGTACGTCGTCGACCCGCGCGAAGGGACGCTGTGAACTGAGACGACCCGCCAGAACGGGACCGACGCCACGGATGCTCTCGAGCGCCTTCGCCGGCGCGTCGTTGAGTGAGACTCGAACATGGAGCGCCGCTAATTCCTCCGGAGGCATTGTACCGCGCTCCACGCCTGAGCGATGACAGCGGACGCGCTCGCCTCCCCGGACCAGGCTGACGCACGCCACCCCGCCGGCGAGCGACGGGGGGAACGCCGGGTCGGTCGCGCACATGAGCGCTCCCTCCACGAGCACGGGCGCCTCGCATTTTTCCGCCAAAGGGGAGCCGTTCGTTGCAGCCTGTCGATGCAGCAACGCCGCCGCACACACCGCCAATAGCAGCGGGCCCCACGCCGGCCGGCCGCTAGTCACCGTCTGCCCCGTGCGGCCCTTCACCCAGTTCAAACGCGTCGTGGAGGGCTCTCAGCGCCAACTCTCCGTACTTGGCGGCGACCACCACCGACACCTTGATCTCGGAGGTTGAAACCATCTGAACATTCACCCCTTCCGTGGCCAAGGCTTCAAACGCCCGAGCCGCGACCCCGGTGTGCGAGCGCATGCCCACACCCACAATGGAGATCTTGCTGATCTCTGGATCCGAGAGCACGCCGACCTCTGCGTCGTCTGCGATGAAATCGATACGCGAGAGGTGCTCCACCGAATTGGCCAAGTCGGCGCGCGGCACGGTGAAGGTCACATCCGTACGCGCAGAGCGGCTGG
>JBDQGY010000254.1:0-5698 GCA_040265175.1 Nannocystaceae bacterium | reverse complement strand
CGAATTTGAGCTGCGAAGGGCGGACCCGGCGGTGGCTTGCCACACGCAGAGCCAGGTCCTCCAGCTTCGGCCTCCCTTCGCGGGGCGGATGTGTCGGATCGCGCCGGCGCTAGCGCCATTGATCAAGAGCACGGGGAACAAGGGCGCGCCCACATCGAAGCGCGCGGTTGTTGCGAGCATGAGCGCTGCCGCGAGCGTTCCTGCCACACACATCCCGGTGGTCATGGCGTGGACCATGCTGCGAGAGCTCGTCCACGCGATGAAGGTGAGGAGCCAGAGTTGGATCACGACGATGGTCGTCAGTGAGGACTCAAAATCTCTCACTTCGATCATGGCGGAGATGGCAGCTCCGCGGGGAGTCCCGACTTGTGTGATCAACGGGAGGAAGGACGGGTCCGCCCTTCGCAGCTCAAATTCGTGCGTGAGGATGACGCGCTCCTCCTCGGTTCGGACGAAGCGGCGAATCCACTCACCGAGCCCGCTCTCGAGCGCGGCCGTGGCGTCTGGGAAGCGCCGCAACTCGGTGGCGCCGTTGAGAAATTCGTTGAAGGCCTCGTCCCGAAACCCTTGGCTTTGCAAAATCTCCCGCAGGTCGCCGATTTTCTCGTCGATGTTGAGGGTTCGTAGGGATCGACGTCGACTCTCGAGCAGCTCACCCGGGAGGACAAAGCTGCCAGGGGAGTCGGCGCGGTTGGCGACCTCGCCGAGCAGGGGTCGCAGGGGCTGCAACGTGAGCGGGGCGCGGTCGAGGACCTCGGGGATGGAGGCGCCCTCGCTCTCGAACCGAATTACGTTCCGTTCGATGAAGAAATCGCGCGCCACCGCGCGCTCCGTCTCACCCGTGCGCGCAGATCCAAAGTCGAACGAGAAAGACGGCGCGACTTGAAATTCCTGGAGGGTGAGTGAGGCGAGGAGGAGCAGGCTGACGCAGAGGGCGACGGCGCGCGCGCGCGAAACGACACGGGCAGTCCTGGGTCTTCCTCGGAGTTGACAGATTTTTCTGCGGGGTCAGGCTCCGGAGTATCGCGAGTGCACCAGGTCAAGATCGCCGCCGCGGCGATCGCCGCCGCCCAGATCCACGCCATGTCACGCCACGGGGTGTAGGGGAGCGCGTGCATCGGAGCGAGGGCCGTCGCGAGTGAGACGAAAGCTCCCGCGGAGAGCCACCTCCGAGGACACGCGCAGATCCCCACGCATGTGGCGAACAGCGCCGCCCATACAGGGACAGTGAGGGGGTCGAGAGTCGGGCCGAACGGGAGGACGCAGGCGAGACTCACGGAGGCGACGCCGGCGGATCGGATCGCGCCCCATGTCGAGCGGCGCGCGACGGCGACTGTGGCGAGGGCACCCGAGGCGAGCAGCAGCGCGAGCGTCGGGAGGAGCTCTTTGAGCAGTGTGCGTCGTGTGTTGTTGTGGGCGCGCACGCCGACCAGATCGATGCGTACGGGGTCTGCCTCGGAGATGCGCGCGACCGTCTCCCTCACGAGGACCTCGTCGGCGTCGGTGCGCAGTCCGATGAGGAGGCTGTCGGTGCGTCGCGCGCGGAGGTCTCCTGTCCCCGTGGCCGCGGCTCGTCCGTCCATGTCCACGTAGCTCATGGCCCCACGGTCTTGGAATAGGAGCGGTTGCAGCGAGAGTGGATCCCGGCGAGGGTTGAGCCCACCCACCCCGTGCACCGGGCTCGAGAGCCGGGCGCGGATCGCCGCGATGGAAGCCTCCATCTCTTCGCGCTCGAGTCGAGCCGCGAGTTGGGGGTGAGAGGAGATCGGGAGCAGGTACATCCCGTGGGTGTCGAGCCAGCCCTCCACGGCCGCTGCAGGCGGCGCGAGGGGCGTGCGGGCGTCGGATAATTCATCTGCGATACGCACGGCCACGCGATCCAAGATCCGGTCGGGATCTTGTTTCGCCGCGCCCGTATTCCGCGACGCGTCCACGCGAACGAGCAGCATGGAGGGTGTCTTCGTGGGGCGATCGATCTTGGCGTGCAGCGCATCGAGGGCGCCGGTGAGCACCGCGGGTCGCGTCACGTTCGCCCATATCGCCCCTACGACCATGCAGGCGAGCACAACAAACCGGAGAGGCGCGAGCGCTCGTAGCCGGTCGCGGGGAAGGGTGGAGGTGGGGGCGGGGGTACTGTCCATGACAGACGATTAAAGTCGCGAGGCTGGGCGAGGTTATCACCTCGAGATCCCCAAGTGGTGTATGTAGTGGGGGTCGTGTCGCTCAACGAAGCGCAACAACGAGCCGTGCGTCATCGTGGCGGTCCACTCCTCGTCCTCGCCGGCGCGGGCACCGGGAAGACGCGCGTGATCACTCATCGTGTGGCCGCGCTGATTGACGAGGGGGTGCCCCCTTGGAGGATATTGGCGGTGACGTTCACCAACAAGGCCGCGGGGGAGATGCGCGCTCGCATCGGCGATCTCTGCGGGCCCGAGATGGCGCGCGCAGGGATGTGGGTCGGCACATTTCACGCCATCTGCGCCCGCGTCATCCGGCGGCATGGTCACCTCGTCGGCCTCGGCCCTAACTTCGCGATCTACGATTCGGCCGACCAAAAAGCGGCGATGAAGCGGGTGCTCAAGGCGCAGAATGTGTCGGACCGCGCGTACCGACCGGTAGGAATCTTGGCGCAGATCGATTACGCGAAGAACCGGGGCGCGGGACCTGACGATCTCGAAGAGCTCGGTGTGGAGGAGCCGCTGCTGTCGGTGGTGAAGCGAGCGTGGGAGGGATACGAGCGCATGCTGCGAGCGGCTGACGCCGCTGACTTTGGAGATCTGCTGGTGTTGACGGTGCGTCTCCTCAAGCTCGCGCGCGCCTCGCAAGACCCCCTCGCGGAGGATGCAGCGGCTTTGTTCACGCGGTTTCAGCACGTAGTCGTGGATGAGTTCCAAGACACCAACCCCGTGCAAGGGGAGATCGTAGAGTTGCTGTCTGAAAACGCCGAGCTGTGCGTTGTGGGCGATGACGACCAGTCAATTTATGGGTGGCGGGGCGCCGACGTCGCCCAGATCTTGCGGTTCCCCGATCGCAATCCGGGCTGCGAAACCATCCGGCTGGAGCAGAACTATCGAAGCACCACGCACATTCTTGATTGTGCCGAGGCGGTCATTTCTCGCAATCAGGATCGCTTGGGCAAGTCCTTGTGGAGTGATCTCGGAGAGGGATCCAAGGTGGTGGTGTCCCGCCTTGAGGACGAGCGAAGCGAGGCCCAGTGGATCGCGGGTCAGATCTCTCAGCGGATCGCCGACGGCGAGTCCCCGCACGAGTTTGCGATTTTTTATCGAACCCATGCCCAGTCCCGGGCGCTGGAAGAGGCGCTGCGCTCCGCGGGTGTGCATTACCGCATCGTCGGCGGGACGCGCTTTTTCGACCGTGCGGAGGTCAAGGATGTGATCGCGTACCTGAGGCTGTTGGTGACGCCGCACTCGGATCTCGACCTTATCCGCGTGATCAATCGACCCGCGCGACGCATCGGGGCGAAGACTGTGGACACGTTGCTGAGTTACGCGGCCTCTCAGCAGATCTCGCTACTGGAGGCGCTGAACCATCCACAGAGCGCGGGCCTAAAAAAGGCTGCGGCGTCGCGGATCACGGCGGTGGCGAGTCTCCTCACGTCCTTGCGGGAGGATGTCAAAGACGCCGCGATCGATGCGCAGGCGCGAATGGTGGTCGAGCGCACGGGCTATCTGGAGGCGCTGGCGAACGAGGACACCATCGACGCGGACGCGCGACTCGAAAATATTCAGGAGTTTATCGGCTCCATGGGAGAGTTCCTCGAAGAGTCGCCGGAGGCGTCTCTCGCGGAGTATCTGGAGATGGTGTCCCTCAGCACGAGCGAGGCGCAGCAAGACGCCAGGGAGTGCATCACCATGATGACGGTGCACTCTTCCAAGGGTCTCGAGTTTGATCACGTGTTCATGTCGGGAATGGAGGACCGAATCTTCCCGCATGTGAGGGCGATTGATGACCGTGATGAGATGGAAGAGGAGCGCCGCCTGGCGTATGTTGCGATCACCCGCGCGAGGCGGCAGCTCGCGATCACATTTACAAATCGACGATTCTTGTACGGGGACCATCAGGTCAATCCTCCGTCGCGGTTCATTGGGAACCTCCCCCGTACGGCGATTCACGAGTTCGGTCGCTCGGCGCGAACCTCGTCGACGCTGCGCGCCGCGCCGCGCGCGGAGTCGGATTGGGATGATGACATCGTGCTCGACCCGGACGTGGACCTCTCGGAAGAGCGCGAGGACGCGGACTACGACGACCGACCGGCGGTGTCGTTGTACGTGGGCATGCAAATCCGCCACGCAAAATTCGGGATCGGTGATCTCGTGGGGTGGAGCGGGAGCGGGGATTCCATGCGACTCAACATCCGTTTCGCAGATCGCGGGATGAAGACGATTTTGGCCCGATTTTGTGAGCCGCTCTAGGCTCGTGAAGGCCTACTCTTCGCCCGCGGTGAGATCGCTTTGCAACG
The DNA here is from genome assembly GCA_040265175.1 of Nannocystaceae bacterium. Classification (GTDB taxonomy): domain Bacteria; phylum Myxococcota_A; class Polyangia; order Nannocystales; family Nannocystaceae; genus JAAZXR01. Next base: position 1,218 of record JBDQGY010000254.1, on the reverse strand, counting down.
CGTCGATGCGGGCTTTGAGCCGCCCGATCGTGTCAAACGCCTCACGGATCAGCTCGTCGAGCGTCTGCGTGGTTTGGCGCTGGTAGGTGAGCGCGATCTCAAGCTCTGTGACTCGCTCTGCGAGCGCCTCTACTTGTCTCCCCGTGTTGTTTTCGTGGGTGTCTGCCTCGTCGTGCATCAGGTTCGCTCCTCTGGCAAAATCTCTAGGGTCATTGCGGGCTGCCCCTCGCGGGCGATGGTGAGCTGGATCGGCGCGTCCATCCCGGCGATTTCGAGTTCGTAGAGGAGGTCTTGGTAGCGTCGTACCGGGACCCCCTTTACGGCGAGAATGACGTCGTCTGCACGGAGGGCCGCGCGCGCGGCAGGGCTCGTGGAATCGACAGAGATGACGCGCACCCCGTCGACGACCATCCCGAGGCTTGGGTGTCTTACGCGGCCGTGGGCCGAGATCTCATCCATGAAATGAAGCAGGAGCGGGCACGGGATCGCGAACGCAATCCCTTCAAGCTCGCCTCGACTTCCTCGGAGAACCGCGGTGTTGAGTCCCACGACATTTCCCCGGGCGTTGAACAGGGGGCCTCCGGAACTTCCCGGATTGATCGAGACATCCGTCTGCAGGAAGTGCCACACCCCCCCGGGCAGGAGGTCGGCGGGGGCACCAATTTCGCGGTGGGTGCGTCCGAGGCCACTGATGACGCCCACGGTGACCGTGTTGCCGAGGGCGCGAGGATGTCCCATGGCCATCACCCATTCGCCGGGTCTCGGGCTCGTCTCCTCGAAGGTGGCGGCGCGCATGCCGGACCGTGGGGGATCGAGCTGCACGAGCGCGAGATCGTATCGCTCGTCTCTGTAGATCGTGCGGATCTTGTGGCGGGTTCCGTCGGCGAGTTCGACAGAAATATCCGCATCGCTCGCGGTGGCGAGCACGTGATCATTGGTGAGAATTTTGCCATCGGCGGAGACGATGACGCCCGTACCAAAGCCCCGCTCCACGCTGGCGCGGTCGTTGTCCGGCGTCGCGTCGCGGGCGGGGTCACGGTGCTGCTCGGTGGTGATGGACACCAAGGTGGCGACGTTTTGTTCAGCGACGGTCGCGAAGTTGGGCAGCGTGGCCTGCGACGCGACGCCGGACAACGACCGCGCCAGCGTGGAGCGGGGCTTTGGTACGGGCGTCATCGTCTCCGCCGATGGCAAAATTCTCACCAATGATCACGTGCT
>JBDQGY010000253.1:0-5827 GCA_040265175.1 Nannocystaceae bacterium | reverse complement strand
CGCCCGCTCCGAGTGAAGGGCTCGTGGGCGCTCCGAGGCCGACACGTTCCAACGTGGCGCCCTCCTCGACGATATTTTTGGGCAGGTCGTCGCGGACATCGCCCAAGGACGTGGAGCGACGCTCCGGGAGATCCGTGAACTCATCAACACGGCGCCTTTTGGTCCAGAGCGGGCCGTGGAGGCCGACCTCGTGGACACGCTCGCGTACCGGGATCAGGTGCTTGAGCAGATCGCCGAGGCGGTCGGCGTTGACGTGCGGTTCGCTCGATTCCCCGACACCGCGCCCGCCAAGCCGACCTGGGCCGCCGCGCCCTATGTGGGCGTCGTACTCATCGAGGGCACGATCGTCGACGGAGAGAGCCTCTCCATCCCGCTCCTCGGCATCAACAACGTCGGGGGGGACACTATCGCCAAGACCCTCCGCACACTCCGCGAGGACCCTGCGTGCCGCGGTATCATCTTGCGCGTTAACTCTCCGGGAGGCTCCGCCCTCGCCTCGGACATCATCTGGAGAGAGGTGGACCTGACCCGCATGGCCCATGATGAAGACCCGCGCAAGCCGGCCGTCGTGGTGTCCATGGGAGACGTGGCCGCGAGCGGCGGCTACTACGTCGCCGCCGGGGCCCGCGACATCTTCGCGCTGCCCACCACCATCACCGGCTCCATCGGGGTGGTGTCACTGCACTTCGACGTCTCTGGAATGCTTGACAAGTTCGACATCCAACGAGACACCATCGGCCGCGGGACCAACGCCGACATTAGCAGGTATACGCCGTGGACGGACGACCAGCGCGCGCGCCTGCAGGCCTCCATCCTCCGAGTCTACGAGCTGTTTTTGGAGCGGGTCGCCAAGGCTCGCGGCATGACCCGCGACGAGGTGCACGCGCTGGCGCGCGGGCGCGTATACTCGGGCATCGACGCCCTCGAGGTCGGCCTCGTCGACGAGCTTGGCGGCATCGAGCGCGCACGGGCACGCCTCGCCGAACGCATGGGTCGCAAGGAGAGCAAGCGTCCCCTCCCGTTCCGTACCTTCCCGGCGCAGCGGACAATCCTCGACATCCTGGTGGATTCGGTCACCCCAGACTGGCTCGCCGGCGTCGTCGAACGCCGCTCAAAAACCCGCTCCAAGGCGGCCCGGGCCCTCCTGTCGGCCACCCGCGCCGACGAGTTCTTCGCCGCCCTCCCCCTGCAGGTCGTGGGCTTGTACGACGGGCTCCCGGCGACCATGATGGACAGGCACATCGACGTCGACTAACCGCGAAGATCGGGGTGAGTTGCGTCCTTTGTCACCAACCCGTAACTTCGTGGAGGTACCCTTCGGCCGCGAGCGCTCAAGCGTGACCGCAGCCGACACCGAGTCGCCATCATGACCCTCAATGATTTCACCCACGAGTCTCTCCAAGATGCCGCGTCCATCGCCTCCTACCTGAAGGCCCTCCAACAGGGCTTCGCCAATGGCCGGATCGAATTCACCGAGGGGGAGGCCACGCTCGTGATGGAGCCGGCGGGGCACCTCGACATGACGATTCGCGCCAACGAAGATAACGGCAAATGCCACGTGGCCCTAACGGTCTCGTGGAGCGTCGCGTCGACCCAGGAGGCCAACGCCGCCCCTCTCACCATCAATTCTGGGAGTTAGCCGGTGCCGGCCACCGCAGCGCTCGAGACCATCGACGAGAACTTTAAGTTTCTCGTCATGGAGGTCATTCAGCAGCTCAAGGACACACGGCGCGTTCTCGTGGATCGCGACGAGAAGAAAGTGTCCTCGGTGTTCTCCCGTGATGATTACGTCGACAACCTCAAGAGCGTCATTGAGAACAAGTGCTACGGCGTATTGGCCAGCGAGGACCTCCAAAAGTCGCTCATCAATCGACTCCGAGGCCTCAACATCGCGACGTCCAACCTTGAGCGGATCGCCGACTTCGCGGTCAACATCGTCGGACAGCTAAAGTACCTCAACGATCGAGAGACCCTCGCGGGATTTCATCCGGAGCCATTCTTCGATCTTGTCGACGAGGCGCTGCAACGCGCGATTCCAGCCATCGTCGACGTGAACATGCGCGAGGCCCTCGACCTGTGCCGAAGTGAGATCCGCATCGACGAGTGTTACGCGCAGGTCTTCGAGCGGATTATGTCTGCGCTCCGTGACGGACAGGCGCCTGAGGACCTGGTCACCTCCCTGTTCATCTTTCGCTACTTCGAGCGGATGGGAGACGCCCTCCTCAACATCGGCGAAGCTGCGATCTTTGCCGGCGCCGGAGAAAAGATTAAAATTTCACAGTTCCAGGCGCTGGCAGACAGCCTTGAAGACGTCGACATCGACATCATGGACGTGGAGTACGAGGGGATCTGGGAGACGCGCAGCGGCGGCCGCATCGGGAAAGTTCACGCGCGCACCGATGATCCGGACACGGCGCGCTGGACGATCTTTAAGGAGGGTCGCGCCGACAAGGTGCTCGAAGAGAAAGAGCGACTTGAACGTTGGGAGGCCCTCGTGCCTGGGCTCCCCCCCCGCGTCTTTAGCTACCAAGAGCACGGAAAAAACGCGTCCTTGCTCATGGAGTACTTGGAGGGGGAGACCCTCCAACAGCTCATCTTGGCCGGGGACCACGCTCGCTTAACGGACGCGCTGGGGCTCATACTCCACACCGTGGACACGATCTGGCGAGGGACGATCGACAAGACCCCCACCCATCCCAAGTTCTTACGTCAGCTGGAGAAGCGGATCTCGAAGGTCGTGAAGGTCCACCCGGAGTTCGCCCGTCCTACCACCGCGATCGGGGACGCCCGTTACCCTGGACTGCTCGAGGCTATCCAGGAGTGCAAGTTCTTGGACTCAGAGTTGGTGGCGCCGTACCGCGTCCTCATTCACGGCGATTTCAACACTGACAACATCATCATCAATCCGGAACAGGGACAGGTTCACTACATCGATCTTCATCGCTCGAAGCTCTTCGACTCCGCGCAAGATGTTTCGGTTTTCGTGGTCTCCAATTTTCGCATGCCCGTCAGCGACGGGGTCCTTCGCGAGCGGCTCGACGCCGTGAGCGTGCGCTTTTTTGAGTTCGGTCGAGAGTTCGCCCAGCGTCATGAGGACACGACCTTCGTGGCCAGAGCGGCGGCGGGGATCGCCCGCTCCATGTTGACCTCCACTCGATTTGAGCTGAGCCCCGACTTCGCGCGTTCCATGCTGCTTCGAGGTCGATATATCCTCGCAAACCTGCAACAACACCACGCCGAAGGGCGTCCCTGGTCCGAGTTTGAGCTCGCGACCGGCCTGCTGCGCCACTAGACGAACGCCATGACTACGCACATCCCTCAGCTCGCTGTCATCGGAATCCCCGGCGCCTGGTCGTCTGAGCGGATCGCCGAGCGCCTCTCCGCCAAATTTGGTCCTTGCCCCGTGGTGGACCTCAACGCCGCCAGCATGGACCTTGAGACGGGCGCCGTCATGGTTGGCGACCTCGATCTGTGCGCCCTCGACGGTCTAGTCGTCAAAAAGATCGCTCCTCGATATTCGGCGCCCGTGATGGATCGCGTCGAGCTCCTTCGCTGGATTGAGCACCGCGGCGTTCGGGTGTTCTCTCCCGCAGCGGCCATGGGACCCTTGATCAACAGGCTGTCGGGTACCGTTCGATTGAGACAAGGGGGCATCCCCATGCCCCCAACCTTTATCACCGAGAGCGTTGACGTGGCCGTCGAGCTGATCACGGCGCATGGCTCATGTATCGGCAAGCCGCTGTACACGTCGAAGGGCCGCGGCATGACCAAGCTAAGCCCTGGCGAGGGTCTCCGGGAGTCTTTGGAGACCTTCCGCGCGGAGGGGAACCCCGTCATGTACCTCCAAGAGATGCTCGCCCTCCCCGGCCGAGATCTCGGCGTGGCGTTCGTCGGCGGAGAGTACCTGGCCACCTACGCCCGCGTTCAAGCGTCGGGGAACTGGAAGACCACCACCTCCGCAGGAGGTAAGTACGAGCCCTTCACGCCATCTGCCGAGGTCATCGAGCTCGCGCGACGCGCCCAGGGGCTGTTTGGCCTCGACTTCACCTGCGTCGATGTCGTGGAGACGAGCCGAGGCCCGATGGTCTTCGAAGTGTCGGCCTTCGGCGGATTCCGTGGTCTCCTCGACGCGTGTGGAGTGGACGCCGCCGCGGCGTACGCCGACCACGTCGAGCGCGTGATGAAGACGCGGGCCCACCCATGATCGATGTGTCTGACATTCGACACTGCGCAGAGACCCTCTAGCACGCCTCCCCCGCCCACCACCGCATGGTGCTCGACCTCCACGGAGAGCACTACGAGCTGCGCTGCGACGATGCGAGTCTCGCGGACACGCTGCGCGGCTACTTCTCCACCTTTGTGTCAGACAATTCCGACGCTCCAATCTCCGTGAAGATCAGCGCCTATGAGCGACCTGCGCCCACGTTTGACTCCGCCGACGTCATCACGCCTCCCCTGAGCCGCGGGAGCAAGCGCCTCAAAGAACAATACGTGGAGCGACCCGACGGCCGCTTCGTGCTGAAGACCCGCACGGGGATGGTCTTTGGTTTTGGCGGCCCGCACAACATCGCCGTGGGTCCGTGCAACGCCAACCCAAACCAGGTGATCAATTTCGTCAACAATCGCCTCATCAGCCGGGCTCTTGACCGCGGCGCAGTGCTGGCCCACGCCGCCGCGGTGGCCAAGGACGGCGCGGCCATCGCCTTCGCGGGGTTCTCCGGGATGGGAAAATCCACCACGGCACTCCACCTCATGAACGTGCCCGACACAGTGTTCGTGAGCAACGACCGTCTCTTGCTCCACGCGGGCTCCAACGGCGAGGTGATGGCGGCCGGCGTTCCGAAGCACCCTCGCGTAAACCCCGGCACCGCCCTTCACAACTCGGCCCTCGCCAGCGTCGTCTCGGACGAAAAGGCCGCCACCTTGCGCGCGCTCCCGCGAGACGAGCTCTGGCACCTCGAGGACAAATACGACGTGATCATCGAGCGATGCTTTGGCCCCGATCGATTCAACCTCGTCGCGCCCCTGCGAGCCTTTGTGGTCTTGAACTGGGACACGCCGAGCGCCCCCCTGACCGTCAGCGAGTGCGCCATCTCCGATCGCGCAGACCTCCTCGACGCCATCATGAAGGGCCCGGGTCTGTTCCATCACCCAGGCCACCCGATCCCCACCCCCGATCCGAAGGCGTACGTTGAGCTGCTGCGAGGCGTCCCGATCATCGAGCTGTCTGGCGGTCATGACTTTGACGGCGCGGTCCGCGAATGTCTCCGCCTCTTCGAGGCAACTTCGCCGAGGAAGGATACCCCGTGAGCCGAGTCGCCAGTAGACGCGAGGCCCGCGTCCCCGATCGAGTCAGGCTCGCCCGCTACGCGAGGGCGCCCGAATTCGGCCCTCGCGTCGTGTTCTTCAGCGGGGGGACGGCCCTCAGAGCGACCAGTCGAATGCTCCCGTCGCACACCCATAATTCGGTCCATCTCATCACACCGTTCGACTCTGGCGGGAGCTCGGCGAGAATTCGTGAGGTGTTCCCCGTGCTAGCGGTGGGCGACCTCCGCAATCGACTGATGGCCCTCGCCGACAAGCAGTTAAAGGGGAACCCTGGGGTGTTTCGACTGTTCTCCATGCGCCTCCCGGTGGAGGTACAGCCCCCCGAACAACGCGCCATCCTCGACACCATCATCGACGGCGACCACCCGCTGATCCAGGAGGTCCCGGCCCCGTTACGCCGACTCATCCGCACCCAACTGGAACACTTCCGACATCGAATGTCCGACAATTTCGACCTGGCGGGCGCCTCCATCGGCAACCTCATCATCACGGGCGGTCT
>JBDQGY010000252.1:0-5830 GCA_040265175.1 Nannocystaceae bacterium | reverse complement strand
GTCGGCAGGTGTGGGGGCCGCGGTCGGGTCTCCGCTCGCGGGTGGGGGCGAGTTTTGCAGGGGAGGAAGCGGCGCAGGCACGGCGCTCTGCTCGGCCGGAGCTCGACGCCGGGTCGTCTGGACCTCCTCGCCATCACGGGCCGCTGCGTCGGCCGTGGCATCGGCCTCGTCATCGGCTTGGTCTGCGGCCTGGGCTGGTCTCACCCCTGACGTAAATGTCACGGCGAGTCCGCCGGCGGCGAGCTTGATCGCTCGGTTCCAAGAAGTCATGCGCGGACGCTAACACCCCTCGTGGGGGCGCGCTATGATCCCGCGCATGATCGTCGTGACCGGGACGCGCCGCGCGGGCACCTCCATGTGGATGCAAATCCTGGAGGCCGCGGGATTTGACTGCATCGGTGAGGCCTTTCCATCCGACTGGAGAGAGACCATCGGCGAGGCCAACCCTGGAGGATTCTACGAGTCCATGCTCCGGCACGGGGTCTACTACCGAACAAACCCCAATCCGGAGACCGGCGAGTACGTCCACCCCGAGCAGGTGGCGAAGCATGTGGTGAAGATCTTCATCCCGGGCCTGGTGCGCAGCGACCTCAGCTATCTCCAGCGCGTGCTCGCCACCGTGCGCCCCTGGCGAGACTACGTGCGGTCGGTGCAGCGCATGCAGACCATAGAGCAAGAGGCGCGCGGCCACGATGCGCCCATCCCCCAGCTGCCGGCCGCGATGGAGTGGTGGGAGTCCAACTTCAAGCTCGTGGGAGACCTGGCCATGCGTGGATACCCCTGTCACGTCCAGGCCTACGAGGAGGTGCTGGCGCGCCCGCGCGAGACGATCGAGGGGGTGCTCGAGTGGATCGGTCTGGGTGGGGATGTGGACGCGGCGGCGGCCTGCGTGCTCAAGGCGGGCAAGGCCAGGGCGACGTCACACTCGGCGCAGGACGCAGACGACGATGAGGCGCTCGCGGGGGGTATCGCGCCGGAGCACCTGCGGGTCTTTGACCAGTTCTACGGGGCCGTACGGGACGGGCAGGGGCTCTCGTCGGGGCTCATCGCTGAGATGAATCGGGTCCACGAGGTGCTCATGCCCTCCTTGAACGACGCGAAGGTGGCGGTCATGGGGAACATGGAGGCCTGGCTCGAGCATCACATCCCCGAGGGTCCCTTCGTAGCGTTCGAGTGAGCGCGCACAAGCGGCCATCTCCCGGGCGCGCCCGCCTCGATTGCGCCCCAGGGGAGCGTGCTCGTTGGATCGGTGCCGGTGATCCCGTGGAGTCGCACGGCTGAGCGCAGGGGTCTCCGAGGACACATCTCTCTAAAATCGAACCTTTGCGCGCGGCGAGAGGAGATGGGAAGGTCGTGGTCATGGACGAAGGCTCTCGCAGGCCCAGTGAAGACGCGATGGCCAGGGCCGTCATGTCGTCGCACCGTGTGCGCCGAGCGGTCACGGTGTTACTCCGGGTGGCGCTGCGCATCTTCTACCGCGTGGTGGATGTGAGCGGCGTGGATCGTCTTCCTCGGGATCGCCCTTACCTCCTCGTGCTCAACCACCCGAATGGGTTGATTGACCCGGGGCTGGTCCTCGTCATGTCGGACAAGCCGATCTCATTTCTAGCGAAGTCCACGATCTTTGACATGCCTGTGCTTGGCTGGCTCGCGAGGACGCTGCAGGCGATCCCGGTGCACCGGCGACAGGACGCCGCCGCCGATCTATCCCAAAATGCTCAGACCTTTGAGGTCGCCCGTAAGGTGCTCGGTGACGGTGGGGTGATCGCGCTCTTCCCCGAGGGGATCTCGCATGATGAACGTCGGGTGCTGCCACTGAAGACCGGCGCGGCACGCATCGCGCTGGGAGCGTTGACGCCTGTTCCGCACCGCGACGGTGACGCGGGATCGGTCTTCCCCCACGGGCTCGCCATCGTCCCCGCGGCGCTTTTTTATTCGGACAAGACCGAGTTTCGAAGTGAGGTCGCGCTTGTCTTTGGGGCCCCCATCGATGTGCCCGCGCCGGTGATGGATGAAGACGGAGCGCCGGAGCGCGCTCAGGTGAACGCGCTGACGGAGACGATGGAGTCCGGGCTCGCGCAGATCGTGGGCGGCGGGAGGGCATCGGCGGCCTTGGCGTTCGCCGATGCGGTGGAGGCGGTGTTCTCAGACCCTGACGCCCCCAAGGTCCGCTTCGATCTGCACAAGCGCGCCCAGCTCGGGTTTGAGTATTGGCTCGCGCACGCGCCGGACGTGGCGTGGGAAGCGCGACGTCAGGTGGAGCAGATGCTCGCCTCCTCGTCGGCGCTAGGGGTCACGCCGACCCACCTGCGGTATGGGGTGCCCACGCTCCGCGCCGCCTCGATTCGCGTGGCAAAGCTGTTCGCCTACGCGCCGTTCGCCGCCCTGGGTTGGTGTCTCCATCTGGTGCCGTATCGGTCGGTGGCTGCGATGGGTCGCCGACTCAAGGTGCGGGACGACGGCGAGGATCTTGTGTCGACGGTGAAGGTTCTCGCGGCGTTGCTATTTTTTCCGCTGACGTGGGCGGCGCTCGCGGCGCTTTTTTTCGCGGTGTTCGGCCCGTGGGCGGGGCTTTGGGCGCTAGGCAGCGCGCCGCTTCTGGGCTACGCGGCGCTGCGGTTTTTGGAGCTCGTCGCCGACACCGCGGGGCACACGGCGGTCCTTTGGACCGCGCTGTTTCGCCGGCGCAGGCTCGAGCGACTGCGCAGCATGCAAGAGCAACTCGGCGAGACGCTTTTAGCGTGGGAGTCCGAAATCGGGTCCTCAACGTAGAAATCCTCGGTGATCATCTTCACTAAGGCATGAGCAATAGGAGGCGGCTGAGTGGCTTGCAGCGCAGGACCGGCGAAGATTTTTTATCTCTTCGTGTTTTGTGGCTATCGTCTGGCGATGACTGAGAACACGCGGCAATGTCGAGAGTTCAAACAGCGCGGCCTTCCTAGGGGGCGTCGGTATGGCATCGCGGGTCTGTGTCTGGGGTTATGGTTCTTTCCATCGGTCGCGGCCGCTGAACCGTCCGCTGAATCGACTTCAGCGACACCACCAACCGACGACGAAGAGGCTGGGAGCGCGGGGGAGACCACCGTCAGCGAGGGCGCCGCAACAACGCCCACCGACGGATCGGAGCAGGGGGAGGACCCGGTCGACACACCCCGCGCGGCTGCTCGCCGTGTGGAGGTGCGCGTAGAGGTGAAAGATGGGGTGGAGTACGAGCTTCGCCGGGAGTGGTACGAAGAGGATGCGGAGGCCGAAACAATGGCCGATGCGCTGGATCGACTCCCAGAGGATGTACGGCGCATGCTCCCTCCGGATCTGCAGGATGCGGAGTCAGCGGACGGTCAGCATGTGGTGATCGTCCGGCGAGAAGAGAGGGTCGAAGATGAAGACGACGAGTCCGGGGCGAAGATCACGGCGGACCTCAAGGACGGACTCAAAATCTCAGTCCCCGCGGGGGCACACGACCTCTGGTTTCACCCGGGCGTGGGCTACTGGATCATCGCGCAGAACGTCCAAGGGTTGACGTTCGGCGCGGATGCCATCGACACGCGCACCCGCGTGCGACAGCAGATTCGCGCGAACTTCGACATGGGCTGGGGCCCGCTGCGCACCTTCATGCAGGTGCAAGACGCGCGGGCCTGGGGGTTTGAAGACTCCACCGTGTCCAACGACGCCAACCTCGATCTGCATCAAGGATTCGTTCAAGCCCGCGGTGAGAACGCGTCGGGATCCCTCGGCGGGAGCGTGACCCTCGGTCGTCAAGAGATTTGGGTGGGGACGCGGCGTCTGTTCGCGGAGCGGCCGTGGAACACCAACGGCCAGGCCTTCGACGCGCTGCGCCTGAGGGGCCACGCGGGGAAGTTTAGGGCGGACATGTGGGCGGCGATGCTCGCCAAGCCTGACAGTTTCTCCGTCGACGACGGCGTGACCGTGCAGCAGTATCAAACCCGCGGCGGATATGTGGGCATGAGCGTGCTTGGATGGGATCCGTTGCCCGCCGTCTCCGTGGAGGCGATGACCGCGTGGATCGCCGAAGACAAATCAGAGGAGGACCTGCGGGGCCAGCGGCGGATCGCTTCTCCTGGGCTCCGAGTATTCGGCACGCCGATCAAGGGTCTCCACTACGACGTAGAGGCCTACATGCAGTGGGGTCAACAGCCGGCGGCGAACCGCGATCATTTCGCGTGGGCGGCCGCCGGGACCGTCTCTTACACCCTCGACAAGGCGGTCAAACCGCGGTTCTTGCTCGGATACACCATCGCGAGCGGCGAGGCCTGCAGCGGCGACCCGGCGCTCGGCGAGCCGTGCAACTCGGACGCAGAGGGGACCCGTGACTTCTTCGACTTCTACCGCCGGCGGCACGGCTATCAGGGCATCAACGACATGGCCCTGTGGCGGAATATTCGTGACCTCGAGGCGGGGGTGCAGTTGCAGGTGGAGCGTCGGGTTCGACTGAACCTGGACTATCACTTCTTCCAGCTGCAAGAGACCACCGGCCGGTGGTGGAAGCTTCCCGACAACCTGGTGGGCGCCGGATGGGATCCGACAAATGACGATCACAACCTAGGCCACGAGGTGGACCTGGTGGTTCGGTACCGCCCTTGGCAGCCGCTCGAATTGCAGGGCGGCTACGGGCTCTTTGTCCCGGTCGCGGCGGGAACTCGGATCGCGGGAGGCGATGACCCGCAGCATTTCCTCTATGCACGCGTGGGAATGAACTTTTAGCCGCCACGTAACGGCTCCACGCGTCGAGGATGCCTCGGGCAATATCGCGCCATGCATGGCGGCCCATGAGACGGGGGGGCTCGGGAAGGCGTTGTACGTTCCGTTCAGCCTCAGTTGCGTGGAGTTAGTTTCAATATGGTCCAGTGTGCGACTTGCTGAGGCAGCAACAGGGGAGTCGTGCACAATGAGCGCGCGCATTTACCATTGCGCTTGAATCTCATTGCATTAGGATCTGTCTCATGTCTCGTCTCAGCATTGTCTTGCCTCTCGCGCTTGTGATCACGTTGCCTGGATGTGGAGGGGGCGATGCAGTGGAGTCGGCGTCCGCAGAGACGAGTGGGACCGATTCGACCTCGGGCGGGACAGGCGAGACCGGCGACACCGGGGAGACGGGCGAAACGACCTCTTCGGACGAGGCAGGGATGGCGTGTGTTCCCGGCGAAGTGGTCTCCTGTGCGTGCATCGGCCTTGGGGACGTCGGGATTCAAGAGTGTAACGAGGAGGGCACAGCGTACGGGCCGTGTGAATGCCCGGGAGACGGAGACGGAGACGGAGACGGAGACGGAGATCCGACCACCACGGGAGACGGAGATGGAGACGGAGACGGAGACGGAGACGGAGATGGAGACGGAGACGGAGACGGAGACGGAGACGGAGACGGAGACGGAGAGTGCACGTCCGATGCCGACTGCACGGACAATAATGCCTGCAACGGGATCGAAACCTGTGACGGCATTCCGGGCAACTGTCAGCCGGGGACGCCCATCGACCCAGACGATGGCGTGCCGTGCACGGACGACAGCTGCGACCCCGGGACGGGCGCGGTGACCAATACGCCCAACGACGGTAACTGTGGAGACGCCAACCTTTGCAACGGGGTGGAGACCTGCGACGCGGTCAACGATTGTCAGGCGGGGACGCCCATCGACCCAGACGATGGTGTGCCGTGCACGGACGACAGCTGCGATCCAGTGACGGGCGTTGTGACGAACGCGCCCAACGACGGGAGCTGCGCGGACGGGAACCTTTGCAACGGGGTGGAGACCTGCGACGCGGTGAACGACTGCGAGGCGGGAACGCCGGTCGACCCGGACGACGGCGTGGGTTG
>JBDQGY010000251.1:0-5856 GCA_040265175.1 Nannocystaceae bacterium | reverse complement strand
TGCTACGGTAACAACACCTGTGACGCTGGGTTGAGCTGCGAGGGAGGTGTCTGTGTCGTCCCCACGATGAACACGGATCCTTATGGCGACCCGGGCATCGGCTGCATGACTGGCGAGACCACGACCACCATCGGCGGATTCAACGGATCCTACTGCGCACCTGGATGCCCGAACGGGAGCACCCTTGAGTGCCCGTCCCACCCCACCGCGACAGCCATGATCGCGTGCGCGATCGGTACGCTGACGGGTGTTCCGTGCACGACCGACGCAGAGTGCTTCGGCGCGAATGAGGAGTGCCAAACCGTGCAAGGCGAGTGTCTGGCGCTCGACCGATGCGCCTTGTTGTGCCTGGCGGACAACGAGTGTCCACTCGGCTCATTTTGTGAGGGCGAATCGGCCACGGCCTACGGCCTGTGCATGTGGTAGCCGCCGCGAATCTGAGACCGGCACGGCATGTCCCGGCTCCACGCTTGCTGCGTTGAGCCTTCCAGGTTTGTGACGGGTGCGCCCCGTTCGCTGCTCCCCCCGGTTGGGCTTCAGAGTGCACGGGTCGGGCTGACCGATCTCCTCGGGTGTCCGCTCCCCGTCCCGGAATGCGCCACGAAGGCCGACGGTTGGCGATCTCCCGCAGGACAGCCGCAAGACCTGACAAAATTGGGCGAAATTCAGGCATTGGCGGCTGATTTTGTGAGTCTTCCTCCACCCGCTTTTCGTGACAAGCGCCGCAAAGGAGTCCAAACTCCATCGTGGCGAAAACACCTCGCAGATGCGCGAGAAACACGCCTACGAGGACAAGAATATGGATGGCGGCGCTTCCCCCAACAATATCGAACGTGAAGAAATCGACTCGGTCGTAATCCGCTTCGCCGGTGACTCCGGTGACGGCATGCAGCTGACCGGGGCGCAATTCACTCACTCCTCCGCCATGGTCGGCAACGACCTCTCTACCTTCCCGGATTTTCCGGCGGAGATCCGAGCGCCGGCCGGTTCAACCTACGGCGTCTCTGGCTTTCAGATCCACGTTGCCTCCCACGACATCATGACCCCGGGCGACGCCCCCGACGTGCTCATCGCGATGAACCCGGCGGCCCTTAAGACCAACGTCAACGACCTGACCGATGGAGGCCTTCTCATCGTGAACGAGGGCGCCTTTACCAAGGGGAACCTTAAGAAGGCAGGGTACGAGCAAAACCCCCTCGACGACGAGTCCCTCGCGGCCTACCGCCTCGTCAAACTTGACATCTCCAAGCACACGCTCGCGGCAGTTGAGCCCTTCGACCTCGGTACCAAGGAGGCGCTGCGGTCCAAAAACATGTGGACCCTCGGCCTCGTGCTCTGGTTGTTTGGACGCGACACCAAGAACACTGAGAACTGGCTCGGTCAAAAGTTCGCGAAAAAAGAGGTCGTGCGCGACTCAAACATCGCCGCGCTCAAGGCCGGGCACGCCTACGGCGAAACCGCCGAGATGCCCACCGGCGTCCACATTTATAAGGTCCCCAAGGCGACTCTCTCTCCTGGAACATACCGAAACGTGACCGGGAACGAGGCACTCGCGTGGGGCCTGGTTGCCGCCTCCAAGCTCTCAAAGTTGCAGCTGGTGCTCGGCTCGTACCCCATCACCCCAGCGTCGACAGTGCTTCACGCGCTGTCTCGACTGAAAAACTTTGGGGTCGTCACCTTTCAAGCCGAGGATGAGATCGCGGCGGTCTGCGCGGCGATCGGCGCCTCGTTCGGAGGTTCCCTCGGCGTCACCACCACGTCAGGCCCAGGCATTGCGCTGAAGGCCGAAGCCATTGGGCTCGCGATCATGACCGAGTTGCCTCTGGTGGTCATCGACATCCAGCGAGGTGGACCGAGCACTGGTCTCCCCACCAAGACCGAGCAATCGGATCTCTTCCAGGCGATCTACGGGCGTAACGGTGACGCGCCACTCCCCGTGATCTCCGCGAGCACGCCCGGCGAGTGCTTCTTTCAAGCCATCGAAGCGGCACGTCTCGCTACGAAGTACATGACCCCGGTGATGTTGTTGACCGACGGTTACCTCGCCAATGGTGCGGAGCCCTGGAAGATCCCGAGCATGGCGGACTTGACCCCCTTCCCGGTCGAGTTTGCTGGCAGCGACACCCCAGACTTCCACCCCTATATTCGTGATGACGAGACGCTCAGCCGTCTGTGGCCGAGGCCCGGCACCCCCGGCCTCGAGCACCGCATCGGCGGCATCGAGAAAGACCGCGCCTCCGGCAATATCTCGTACGACCCTGAGAACCATCACCTCATGACCAAGATGAGGGCGCAAAAGATCGCCAACATCGCCGACGATGTTCCGGAGCTTGGCATCGAAGAGGGTGAGGACACGGGTGATCTGCTCGTCATCGGGTGGGGCTCAACCCATGGTGCGATTCGCCAGGCGGTCCGACGCGCGCGAAAGGAGGGCGTCCAGGTCTCCCACGCTCACCTGCGTCACCTCAATCCGATGCCAAAAAACACAGGCGAGCTTTTGAGGCGGTTCAAGCGAGTCATCGTGCCGGAGATGAACAACGGAATGCTCGTGAAGATCCTCCGCGGCGAGTACCTCGTCGACGCAAAGGGCGTCAACAAAATATCTGGACAACCTTTCAAAGTGGCGGAGATCGTGTCCGCCATCCACGACCACCTCCCCGCCAACTGAAAAGAAGAGGATTCGAAGCCATGAACGCGCCTACGCAAAAGCTCACTCGCAAAGACTTCACCTCGGACCAGGACATCCGCTGGTGCCCGGGATGTGGCGATTACGCCATCCTCGCGACCCTTCAGCGGACTCTTCCTGCCCTCGGGGTCTCACGAGAGAACACGGTCTTCATCTCGGGCATCGGCTGTTCAAGCCGCTTCCCCTACTACATGGACACCTACGGATTCCACACGATTCACGGGCGCGCGCCCGCGGTCGCGACCGGCCTCAAGCTCGCCAACCCTGAGCTAGATGTCTGGATGATCACAGGTGACGGTGACGGTCTCAGCATCGGTGGTAACCACATGCTCCACGTACTTCGCCGCAACGTCGACCTGCAGATTATGCTGTTCAATAACAGGATCTACGGGCTTACGAAGGGCCAGTACTCACCCACGTCGCTCGTCGGTCTCCGAACTCCATCGACACCTATGGGCTCTATCGACGCCCCCGTCGTGCCCGCCTCGTTTGCGTTGGGTGCTGGAGGCCGCTTCATCGCCCGCACCATCGACACCGACGCGAAGCATCTAGGCCCCGTGTTCACGCGCGCCCACGAATATCGCGGCGCCAGCTTTATCGAGATTCTGCAAAACTGCCCTGTCTTCAATGACGGCGCCTGGTCGCACGTCAAAGACAAGGAGGTCGCTGACGAATCTCAGCTCCGACTCGAGCACGGCCAGCCGATGTGCTTTGGCGAAAACAAAGGACTGCGACTCAACCCCAAGTCCATCGAGCTCGAAGTCGTCACCATCGGCGAAGATGGCGTGACGGAAGAGGACATCCTCGTCCACGATGAGACCAACAAGTCGATGGCCTTGTTGCTCGCGAACCTCGAGCCTCCGCGCTTCCCCATCGCGCTCGGCGTTTTGTACTGCGATACCAATGCACAGCCCTACGATCAGGCGGTGCACGCCCAGGTGGAGCACGCGAAGGAAACCTCGAAGGTGAACAGCATCGACGCGCTGCTGCGCTCAGGTCACACCTGGACCGTGGAGTAACCCACCAGCCACGATTCCCAACACGCGTAGTTTGCGCGTTGGCTGAGCACCTGGGATGCCTTCAACCCGCGAGGAACCGAGGATAATCAGCCGTTGCGACGCTGTTTGGCGGCGGGTCCCTCTGCAGAACGAATACTCGACCGAGATCGTCGCGTGAGAGAGAATGAACGCGAGTCCTCCGCGTCGGATTGTCGAGGCTACAAGGAAAGCACCCCATGGAACACTCCAAGAATTCACGAACTGCACTTTATTTTTCGGCTGCCACGACAGCGTTGGTCGCCGGTTTTTCTATCGGATGCACAGTGTCTATTGGAGATGCGTTCGAAGACTGCTCCTCCGGTAGCAACAACTGGCTCGTCAGTGGTGAGTGCGAGTGCCGACCCGGATACACCTGGTGTTCCGACGACATGACGGATCTTGATTGCTGTCCGGATGACAACACCGATGGGGGCACCGGTGGCGACGGCGACGGTGACGGTGACGGTGACGGTGACGGCGACGGTGACGGCGACGGCGACGGGTGTGAGCCTGCCTCCCCCGCTCCCTCCGATGACACCTGCGACGAGATGACTGAAGGCTTTGTGTTCTGCTCAAACACAGCCGACGACGGCGTCTGTGGCAGCCTCTATTATATCTGTACCGCTGGCGCATGGGTCGATTCAACCGACCTTCTCAACGACGACTGCATCGCAGATGGCTTCGACTTCTCCTTCGGCTGCATCGATGACGGTGTGGATGTTGTCAACCAGTGCGGAGAGGGTCCTGGTACCGCGTGCACCAACGGTGAGCCCAGCTCGTGTGAAGACACTGACATCCTCCTCGGGTGCAAGGATGAGAAGTTGACCGCCGTCGGATGTCTCGATTTCTGTCAAACCACAGAGACCGGGGGGGGACCATTCGAGTACGGTGAGTGCGCCACGGACACGGATGGAGCTGGCTGTTTTTGCTGCAACTCCGGCGACGACGGTTGTCCAATTTAGATCAACAGATCTGAGCGCACCAAGGGGGGACCGCCCAGGTCCCCTCTTTACGTTTCTCTCACGTGCTCGCCCTCATTCGCGGGGACGCCATCGCACAATCCGCTGCTGCTTGGTGCGGCGGAGCACCCGAACGAGCTTCTCCACCTGTTCCCGCACCCATGGGTCGTCGGTCTCGATCTCGACGATGGACTCGCCGTCCTCCGCGAAGCGAATACTACCGTGGTGTTCCACGCCCTCGGGTAAGTACACACCCACGTCGTAACGGGAGCGATCCTCTCGCGTCTGTTCGAAGACAAATCGGCCGCCGGAGGTCGGGTGAAGATCTGAAGAAGAGGATCTCAACACCGTGAACCTACCCGGTTAAGGCGCGGTTTTGTAACACCAATATCCACCGGTCCTGACTCACCCCACGAACTCGCTGTATGGCCACAAGACTATGAAATCGAAGTGTTTTTTTACGCCACGGGCAAAGCCGCGCCTCGTTTGACCCCTTCCCCGGCCTCCTCGATTGAAGCCGTCCCACATCAAACCCATCCCGGCCCGCATCGGCGCCCGAGGCACGCCGCGCTCCCCACAGTCCCGTCCAAAATCGACGATGTATTGAGGGTGTGGAGCCCCCTCGCCATCGCCCTGCTCGCCGCCCTGGTCGCACCGCCGACCGACGCGGAGGATCTTGGCATCGCGCCCTATGGCGACACGCCGCCGTCCCTCGAGTTTTTAGCCGAGACCGAGGAGCAAATCGACGAGCGGAGGATGAACGGTAAGTGGTTCGGCGGGCTGCTGCAGCTTGATGACCTGACCGTAGGACTCAAAGCCGATGGGATCTCCGCCGCGCGCGATGTCTACGAGGGGCCCGCGAGTCTCGTACTCAACGCGGAGTTGAGCCATCGCTTCGACACCGACGTCACCGATGTTGTGACGAAGATCGTCTTCATCGAGCCAAAAGAGCTCCAACAGACGTGGCGACGCATCGTCTCTACGCCGCTCGATCTCTCCGACGAAGAGCTCAGCCAGACTCTGCCACGCCCGCTGTTCACATTTGAGCAGCCCCTCACAGACAAGGCGCGCGCCGGTGTTCAATTCAGCGTCACCGCCAGCGAAGACTTTGAAGATATGGCCGTGCCGACAGCGGAGCTTCCGGTCTTTATCGGCATGGTGACGAGCTACAAAC
>JBDQGY010000250.1:0-5859 GCA_040265175.1 Nannocystaceae bacterium | reverse complement strand
GGATAACGTGACGGTGTGTGTGGTCCGTCGGATCGGGTAGAGCCGCGCGGCTGCTGGCCTAGTTCCCGAAGAAAAAGCCGGAGACTGGCGCGGCGCCGAAGCGAGCGACATTCGGCGGAGCCATGTTTCGACTCGGCGCCCGCTACGCCTTCTTCCCCAACGCGGAGAAGCGGCGACCGCGTCGCGCCGGGGGCTGGGCTCTCGCCCCTGAGGTTTCATGGCTCGTCCATCCTCCCTCTGAGCGCGGGGGTGCCATGGCGAACACGATCATCCTCGGGCTGTGGTCGGGCTTTTTCTTCGGGAACTAGGCCAGCAGCCGCGCGGCTCTACCCGATCCGACGGACCACACACACCGTCACGTTATCCCGCGCACCACGGGCGCATGCCATCTCGGTCAGAGACCGACACGCCCTCACGCACGAGCGATGCTCCGCGAGTGATTCCGCGATCTGCTCCTCCGCCAACATGCGTGTGAGCCCGTCGCTGCACAGCACGAGCGACTCTCCAATCGAGAGTTTAAGGCGAAGAGATTGAGGCGCCAGCTTGACGCCTCGCCCCAGCGCTTGCAGCAACTGATCACGGTGCGGATACTCTCTCGCCTCCGCCGCCGTCAGCCTGCCCGCGGCGACGAGTTGTCCGGTTACCGAGTGGTCCTCGGTGACTTGTTCGAGCACCCCGTCCCGGAGGCGATAGGCGCGGGAGTCCCCCACGTGCACCACCTGTACCTCCTCCGTTCCCACGAGGGCCGCGGTGAGTGTCGTTCCCATACCGCGCAGCTCGGGAGAACGAGCGATGGCGTTGGCGATGGCTCTATCGGACTCTTCCAACGCGAGGCTCATGACCTCACCGCGCGACACCCGACCTGCAACGAGCCGCGGAAGATCCGCTTGAACCCTCGCCACGAACTGCCCACATGCGACGCTGGAGGCCTGGTCGCCGTGCCCCGTCGCGCCCATCCCGTCACACACCACCACCAAGGTCCCCGCTGCTCCCGCGTCCACGGCTCGTCCCTGTGGATCTAATTTCCGCGACGGTTCATTCAGATGAAGCACAGCGAACGAGTCCTCGTTACTCTCTCTCACACACCCAGTCTCGGTGCGGCCAAACACTTCGATCTTCATGCGCGCGCCCTCGAGAATCGCAACAACTGGTCGCCGATGCGAAGCATGTCGCCCTCCGCGAGGGTCGTTTGATTCCGGACCCGCAGATAGGTCCCGTTCGCCGAGCCGAGGTCCTCTAAGAACACCCCAATCCCGCCACTCATGCTCCGAAGTTCAACCTTCGCGTGGCGTCGACTCATAAAACGATCCTCAGAGAACGCGATGTGACAATCTTCGCGACCGATCACCACCGACGAGTCCCGCAAATCATAAACATTGGAGTCTACACCTCCCGCACCTATCAACACCACCCGGCCCCATGGAGGCGCCGCGGGGGTGCCAAACCATGCCGCCTCTCCGGGGCCATGAGGGGGTGCGTCGCTGGGCAAATTGGCCAGCCGAAACAGATGATGCCCCATCAAAAACATGTCTCCGGGATAGACGTGAACGTTGTCCTTGATTCGCGTGTAGATTCCATTGCGGGAGTTCATGTCGGCGACCTCCAGATGGTCGCCGAGCCGCCGACAGCGGGCGTGCGGGTCCGACACAAACCGGTCGTTTGGAAAACGGAGTTGGCCTGTCTTCGCACCGACTGTGACCACGGACCCTGGCCATATGGTCCACGACGCGCCGTCTCCGCCATCTGCCTTTACCGACACCAATTCCATCGTATCGGCGGTCGCCATCTCAGCCGACGGGGCCTCGCCCGGCACAGGCGGTGGAGGCGCAAAGTTTTGGCGGGGCCCCGCCGCGTCCTCATACATCGTCGCCTCCGCCTCACTCCACTGTCCAAGCTCGTGGGTCCCCCTGCGTCGAAATCGTCGCGCCCGCGCGAGGCCACATTGCCCACAGGCCTGCTGCGCGACCGCCAGCAGAGATCCACACCGTGCACATTTCGTCGCGCTCCCCACCTCCGCGGCCGGCAGCAAACTGGCCTCGCATACGGCGCAGTTTGTGCTCCGTGCATCCACCGCAGATCCGCACACAGAACACGGAGTCAACGGACGCTCCCTCCGCCTTGCCGGCATCTCCACGGTAGGGCTTGCCAGGCCCCCTTTGCTAGGATAGATGCCATAACTGTCCGCAAGGTTATCGAGCCGACAAGGAAACCGTCAACTTGCTTCCACTTGAACCCCGTCTCATGGGAGCGCGCGCGCTTCTATCGACCCTCACCCTGTCCTGGGCGGTGATGGGCGCGACGGGGTGCGCGCCGCTCGTGCGACCGGCCCCGTTCGCAGGCGCCGCAACGAAGGTCACCGGTGTCAGTCTGCTAGGTCCATTCGACGGCCAGATCGTGGATTCAGAGACGGAGGAGCCTATCGCCGACGCGAAGGTCTTCGCTGTATGGAGCTACGATCGAGGAGACGGGTTCTCTGGATCTGACGGTGCCACCACGACACCAATCACCACGGATGAAGCCGGGCGATATCGAATCAAGCGCCCGCGGGCGCATCGTCGAGGTCGCCACCGGCGCCTCACCGCCTTCACGCTCTTCGTCTACAAGCGGGGCTATGTCGCCTATCGCTCTGACATTCTCTCCTCCGGCGAGCGGCGCACCGATTTCTCCATGCGTCATAACAGCGTGCGTCTCGAAAAGTGGCGCGAGAGTTTCTCCCACGCAGAGCACCTCGCCGTGCTCGCGGGGCCCCGTGAAATTCGTCAAGCCTCCATGTGGGCCGCCTCCCTGGCCAATTCAGACCTGTACCGGGAGCGAGGTGGCCTCGATGACTTTACGAGCGCGGCCGGCGTAGAGTCCGGAGTTGGCTCGGCCCCGGCGACCGGCCCGGACGCCTCGACGCCGACGGCCGATGACCCGAGCCTGACGAGGCAACCTGATGCCCCCCCCCCACGTCCGCTGCTCGATGTCTCCGCCGCCCTGAGCCCTGAGGACGTCCAGCGCCGCACGGGCGACGACGGTCGATTGATCACCGTGGACCTCAACGACGCCCTCAAGCGGACCCCCTACTACCACGGCGTAGCGCTGCAAGCAGAGGGCCGTGACCCGTCCTTCGATCTCAGCTACCGAGTCTGGCGCAACCCTCCCGGTGGGATGGCTCCCATCCGCGAGACCCTCAAAACCTCGCTCCCGAACGCCGCGACCTCTGCGGACGTCACGGATGAGACGCTCGTCTACGAAGACGACGCCGTCAGGGTCATCGCCTTCGTCGATAGCGAGCGTGACCTCGCAGTCCTCGTGAGCTGCGGTCGTGAGCAATGCTCGGATATCGAAACCGTCATTTTGCTGGCCAACCTGGCGTGGCGAAATCTCTTAGAGATGGATCCTTCAAGTCCCGACGCGGAGGACTCGCGGTGAGTCGGTTCCCGCAACATGGATGGATCCGCCGTGGCGCCCTCACGGCTTTCCTCCTCGGGCTGGGTGCAACGCGCCCAGCGAGCGCATGGGACCCCTCCACGATTCATGTGCCCTTGACCGAGCGCGCGGCGCTCCAAAGCGAGTTGCAAGTTCGGTGGATGAACGCGAGCCGGGGCGGGTTCGGCCTTTTCTCTAGCGTACGCCTCGATCCAGCGCTTCTCACAGTCAACGAACAGGTCACGATCTTCGAGACCCTTCGCACCCTCCCCGACTCCGCGGGTGCGCGTCCGCTTGGAGGACCTGGCGCCTGCCCTCCGCCGGGCTCCCCGGAGGAGACGCAGCAGTTTTGCGTGAAGGGAGACCTCTGGGAGCTTGACGCGTTGGGGTGGTTGCGTCTTGGGGTCCTCGCCGAGTCTTCCCCACCGAGCCTCGTATCGCGGCACTTCATGTACCCGGACGCGACGGCCGACGGCGTGGCCGGCCCCGAGTCGCTGGGGCGTAATCCAAGCGCGGCTGTCTCTCGAAGCTCCCAACGCCGCCGCGACCCCTCCATGACCCAGGGCTTCATCGGCATCTCCACCACCAACGAGACCGCTAACGCCCTCGCCTGGTATGCCGATCAGGAAGCGGCGCTGTCTCCACAAAATCTCGCGCGCCACCTCGAACTCTCCACTACGGCGAGGACCTCGGTAGAGCGCCAACACCACCTGGCGATGGTGTTACTCTGCGCCGGCGCCCTGAGTCACGTCCTTCAAGATCTGGCACTCCCGGCGCATGCACGCGGCGACGTGGACGCGTTTTTTCTGCCGTTGTCCTCCGTGCCTGGAGATCGCGGCCTGCCGATTCAAGAGTGGTCACGCACCCGAATTGGTCGCGCCGGTGTCTATCAACTCCCCCAATCCCAACGCACCCCCACGGACAACCTCTCGCTTCACGAACTCCTCTTCGATCCGCAGCGTGGAGTCGCCGCCATGGCCGGCGCCCACAACCTCTCCGAGTCGACGCTCCCGGCGCCCATGGTGCTCTCCGAATCTCTCTCCACAAGCGCCGCCGCCGCCCAGATGCTGCAGGGCGTTCACCTCGCGCCGGAGGAGCGTGACGGCGCCAAACTCACCGCATGGCCCGCGGAGTCCGGATATCTGCGCGGTGGCACGGGCCGCCTGCTCTCGGCCTGGCGACGCGACGCCGACGGCGCCGTGATTTCGTTCCTCGATGAGGACCTTTTTCGCGCGCAGGCCTCATCGCTGCTCCCGCGAGCCATGTCTGCGACGACCCGCGCACTCGAACTCCTGTTCCCCGTGTGGCCCGGAGTCGAAGACAGCATCGAGCGGGGAATCCTCTCGTTTCAACTGCCCGCAGGCCTCACAGACATCCGCGTCGCCGTCGCCGCCCAAGATGAGTTTGGTGACCGAGGCCCCGCGCAAGTCATATCCCTTCGCAATTCAGGACCACAACGGCTGGTCGGGCTTCCGATCCCTAGCCTCACCCACGACACCTCGGTCACTTTCATCGGTTCGCGACCTGACGGAAGTCGATACGTAACCTCACGAGTCTACGAACAGAAGAGCGCCCCTGTGGTGAAACCGTAGCCAACTGAGAGATACTGTCTTACGTTTCGGTCCATTTCCCTGCTGAGCATCAGACGCGGCCGGCCCGTTTGTCCCCGGTGGCTACGGTTGTTGCCTTTGGATGCAGATATGACATTCACGAAACAAGACTTTTTTCCTCAAAGTTGGGGCCTGAAGGGCGATGGGGGAGAGTGGCAGGGAGGTCTATGAGCGCAGGCATTCAAGAGTCAGTGGCAGCGCCGGAACAACCCTATGCGCGGTTGCTTGCGCGCGTCCGCAAGCACAAGTTTTCGTTGCCTCCCATCTCAGAGACGACATCCAAGCGGCTTTTGATCCTCACGTCGGCGGACGCGTCCGTCAAAGACCTTCTCACGATCCTGCGATGCGACAGCGCGCTCGCGTCTCGCGTCCTGTCGGTTGCCAACTCCGCCATTTTCAATTCCATGTCGCCCATCGCATCGATCCGACAGGCGGCGCTGCGACTCGGCCAAGAGACCCTGCGAGATTTGATCCTGCAGGCGGTGGTCGAGTCACAGTTCAAATGTTACGTCGACCACCGGCTGCTCGCCGCATGTAAACTCCACGCGGTCGCGGTCGCGCACCTCGCCAAGGAGGCGTGCAGGTTGACCGGCAGCGATCCGTCGAGCGCATTTATGTGCGGGCTCCTCCATGACATCGGAACTCCCGTCCTGGTGCACGCGCTCGCGAAGGGCGGCTTTGACGGCCCACTCCCGGAAGCGGCACACTCCGCCATCCACAGCGCGCACACCATCGCCGGTGAGCAAGTCGCCGCGCAGTGGAACCTCCCCGACGTCGTCGCCGATTCGATTCGCCTGCACCACTGCGTCCACGGAGCGATTGACACGCCCAATATTCC
>JBDQGY010000249.1:0-5890 GCA_040265175.1 Nannocystaceae bacterium | reverse complement strand
GTCCCTACGTAGAGGTGTTTTCTCCCCGCGAGGCAGGAGAACGCCGAGTTGACGTCGTCAAGCTCGGCGCGCGTGGTGTCGGTGCCCACGGTGATCTTGCCCGAGGACTCGATGGCGGCGCCCGCGGTGGTGCCCTCGTCGAATTCTTTGAAGTTATGAACCCGCGTGTTTCGTGTGCCGCCCGCGTGCAGGTCGAACGGGAGCGCCCACGCGGCGGTGGCGAGCGTCAAGGAGAGTGCGAGGGAACGATGGCGTCTCATAGGGCTATTCGCTGATGCGGCGGCGGCCGATTTCTACGGTGAGGGACTGCTCTCCGTACACGAGGTTGGGCGTTTGAACCACGCGATGGGCGGCGCGTTTGACACGCAACGCCCGGTTCGAATTGCTGATCGGGTCGAGGGATTCGAGCAGGCTCGGGGGGAGGTCCTCGAGCACCCCTTGCGTGGTGGCGAGACCCTCTTGGGGGCTGAACACCGAGGCGACCAGGGCGCGCGCAGGGTAGGCAGAGGTCAGGTTGTCGATGAGTTCGTCGACGTCTCCAATGAGCTGCGGCTGTGGAGCGACCGAGAGGCCGCCGGCGACGTGGATATTGACGCGTTCGCCCGCCACGTCGTCTGGGATCCGGACGTCGAGATGGACCCACGCATCGGGTTGTCGGTCATGAACGAGGCGGATATCGAGGCGCGCGAGGTCACCGGGGCGAAGATCTCCGGCGGCGATTCGGATCTCTGCGACGCGGCGGACCTTGACGCCATAGTTCACGACCGCCTCTTGATCCACAGAGATCACGCGACCCCGCTCAAAGCGGTTGTCGAGGGTCTTGGCGATGACCTGCATGGCCGTGGACCTGTAAAAGGGCGCGGGCACGATGCCCGAGGGGAAGCCAAGCTCATCTTCGAGTGAGATGGTGCGGACCCCCCGAGAGGTCTCCAGCGTCACCCGGTGGCGCAGGGTTGTGGTGAGCTCTACCTGGTCTCCAGCGGCTTCCTCGAGGCCGCCCATGAGCAAAGAGGCGATCAGTGTGGGGGTGAGCGCGGGATCGACGGCGACGACGCTCTCGTAGGTGCGGGTCTCGAAGCCTTCTTCGGCACCTCGGATGGTCGTGGTCACTGGGATCGTGGGCGCGACCACGTCGGTCCTCAAGGAGATCGCTGGTTGTCGATCCTGGATGAGAGTTCCTTGGATGGCGCGCGGACTCGCGAGCTTCATGGACCGGTCGACGCTGTTGATGATGGTGTGAACCCGGGCGTCGGCGATGGGCAGGTTTGATGGCCCCGCTCCATACAGGGGGTGGCCGAAGGCGAGGATGCGCTCGCGGTCGCGCCCGCCGACCCAGGTGACTGTGCCGTTGGGCGCCGCCGCGTTATCGCCTCCGATGAGGACAACGGAGACTGAATCGCCGGGCTGAAAGTCTCTCCGCGTGTCAGCAGTGGCCGGCTCCCCGCCGCCACTACCACCCGCCACGGGCGTGAACCCAAGCTGCTCCGACAGGTGCAGCGTGGTGCGCGGACCAAAGCCACCGAGGCTCATGGGCACACCGAGCGGAGTCATACCGACGGCGCCGGTGGCCCCTCGGTCCGTGGGGCGTCGCGCGGGCAGGGGGGAGGTGCCGAGCCGGAGCATGCTGTCGGCTCGTCCGCCGCTGCGCAGCTCGCGACCGAGGGCCACGGGCTGCACCTCAGGGCGATGGGGGAGCTCTCCCACCTCCAACATCTTTTCGATGGGGGTGATGCCACCGAGCGGGTCCTTGTTAAATCGCCAGCCGTAGGCGAGCGCACCGATCATTTTATCGCCGATATAAATCGGGGATCCAGACATGCCACCGACCACGCCAGAATGCTGGAGTCGGGGGTCGAGGGCGCGGAATAATATTGCGGCGCTCCCTGGGGTGAAGTCGGGGACGACGTCGACAATTTCGATCTCGAAGCGATCGCTGGTGGTGCCCGAGAACACGGTGACGGCGTGTCCTTTCATCCCGGGTTTCACGTCCTTGAGCGCCATGATCTCTGGGGTCGTGGGGCGGGCGGTGGCCTTGGATGGTGTGGCGACGTGGTAGGTGGCGAAGGCGAGAGCACACGCCATGGACGCACCGACGAGGGCAGCCATCGCGGGCCTGCGCGAGGAGGGGGGAACGGGAGCGCTCATGGGGGAGTTGGGGAGTCCTCGGTCGCTCGTTGCATCGCCGCGAGCAGCTCGCGTTTGGAGCCGTGGGAATAGTAGAGCGGAAACTGGGGCGAGCGCGGATTTACGATGTCGGAGATACGAGCGCCGCTCGAGTCGAAGAACATAATGCGCGGCACATAGTTGCCGTCGGGAGCGAAGGTCGTCCGCGCCTCTTCTTGCTTGTCGTGATCAAGGTTGACCATCACGAGGGAGCCGCTCGCCTCGATGAGCTCGGGATCGTCAAAGATGGGGCGAAGCTCTTTGCAGCGGCCGCACCATGAGGCGTGGACAAACACCATCATCGGCTTCCCAGAGGCCTTGGACGACGTTTTTGCTTGTTCTAGAGTCCTCCAGGCGATCTTGGATCCGTAGCCGTTGCTCGGCGCGTGCTCGAGGGGCTCCGCGTGCGCGGCTGTCGAGTCACCGGAATTTTGAGCCGCGTCCGTGGTCGCGTCCGGGGGGGGCGTGCGGTTGCAGCCGGCCACCAAGAGGAGGGGGACAGACGCCGCGAGGCATCTTGCCAACCACGCTGAAGACGCGGAATCCATACACGGGCAACCTAGCACGCGGAGCGGTGGGGATGTCGGTCGCGGCGGTGGGAGTGGCGGCCGTTGATCGCGTCGGGCTTTTGCGGGGACCAGATCGGCGGCGCGAAACACGCAAAGGCTCGAATGATAGGAGTTGGGTTGTGAAGTTCGAGCCCCCACTGCAGCAGGCGATCTTTTATCGGAGATACAAACGGTTCTTGGTGGACGCGGAGGTGGACGGGGCGCCCGTCGTGGCGCACTCGACGAACACCGGGACTCTCCGTGGGTGTCTGCGTGAGGGCGCCGGGGCGCTGTTGGCCTACACCGCCAAGCCGGGTCGCAAACTCGACTGGACGTTCCGCGGAATCAAGGTGGGCCGGATTTGGGTCGGTGTGGACACGTCGATGGCGGTACCGCTGGTTGAAGAAGCGTTAGGGGCGGGGCTGCTCGACGAGCTGCGCCCCTTCGATCGATGCACCCGCGAGGTGAAGTATGGCGCACAAGGCAAGAGCCGGATCGATCTGTTGCTCTCCAGCGGCGGGACGGCGCTTCCCCCCGCGAACAAGCGCGCGCGAATTCTCTACGACGGGGATCAGCGGATTTACGTGGAGGTGAAGAGCACGACGTTGGTGCAAACCCGTGATGGCGCGCGCGTCGGCATGTTCCCCGACGCGGTCACCGCCCGAGGTCTCAAGCATCTGCGCGAGCTGATTGGGGAGGTTCATCATGGGCACCGCGCGGCGATGGTGTACGTGGTGCAGCGGCCCGACGTGGAGGTGTTCGCGCCCGCTGAGCATATTGATCCGGCGTATGCCGAGGGACTTCGCGAAGCCCTCGAGAGCGGCGTCGAGGCCTACGCCATCCGCTGCCGAATGAAGAAGGGCGGGATCGAGGCGGTGGCGCGGGTCCCGATCGACACCTCGCGCCGCTAGGGACGAGGGGAGGTGAGCGACTTCACGATGGCCGTGGCTCGAAACCGGAGCTGCTCTTGAGGTTGTCGTTGGGCCCTCTTCGCGAGCTTGAGTGTGGCCTCGTCTGGACGTTGTCGGTGGACGCTCACGAGGGCCTGCACGCGGGCGCCCTCGGAGAGTTCAGGGTTGAGCACCGCGCTCTCGAGGATCTGTAGGTTGCGAGCGCACTGTGCTTCGCTCCCGCGGGCGCGGGCGCCTCGCGAAGAGGCGCAGATTCCCCGTA
Source organism: Nannocystaceae bacterium (assembly GCA_040265175.1). GTDB lineage: Bacteria > Myxococcota_A > Polyangia > Nannocystales > Nannocystaceae > JAAZXR01. The sequence goes on along the minus strand of JBDQGY010000249.1, from coordinate 2,006 downwards.
ACGGGATCGTGAGGTTCTTGTCCATGGTGCCCGCCTCAACTTGAGTGGCGGCGTGATCGAGGAGGGCGTCGATGAAGGCGCCACCGCACCACATCATGGTGTTCGCGGCTTCGTTGGCCACCGAGGGGCGAGGCTCTGCGATGAAGGGGCGCACCCACTCGCACAGGGTGGTGCGTTCGGAGGGGGTGGCGTCGACCAGGGCGCGCGGCGCCGACATGATCGCGGCGGCGGTCCGTGGCGTCACCCCTTGTTTCAGGGCGAGCTGGAGGGTGGGGAAGCCGGTGAGCCTGGCGTAGCGGAGCATGGAGCCGTAGATGATCGGTAAGAGCGCCTCGTCGTGGGTGTGCGACGCGGCGGCTGCGAGGAGGGCGTCCAATTCTCCCGCGAGCGCCGCCGCGTGGGTGACGCCCATGACGCTCCTCGCCGCGTGGAACCGTGGGAGGTCAGCGAGGCTCGCGATCAACGCCGTCGCGGTGGATCGCGGAACGATGGGGCGACTCCCATCCAGCGAAAGAGAGCGCATCAGTCCACCGACGACGTAGGCGCCCACGGTCGCGCGCGCCGCGTCGTCACTGACCAACAACTCTGCCCACGCGTCGAGTAGCGGGGCTCGTGGCCTCGAGTCGTCGGCGTAGAGCTCCAGGAACTGACGCTGCTCATCGTCTGCGCAACGACTGACGGTGCAGAGTTGAACGTCGATCTCACAGTTGGCGATCATGGCGTCCACCGCAGCGAACAGCGACGCGCGAGCCTCGCGTTGCGCGGGTGCCTGAGGCTGGGCTCGAGGGTTCGAAGGGTCGGCGACCGGCGCCTGCTCGGATGTTATGGAGGGCGGACGGTCGTTCGAGGAGGAGGGGCCGCAGCCGCTGATGGCGAGCGCGATGCCGCAGCCGAGCGCGATGCGCATTTTCCTCGCGACGAGGTGGCGGAGATAGAGAGCTACGATTCGCATGCGGCCTTCAGACCTCGCGCCGCGACCCAGAATGCCTGCGCGAGGGCGGTACCGTACAACAACATCACCAGCGGGGCGAGCAGCCCGCTCAGCTGCAGTTCGTTGCGGTACGTGGTGGAGCCGTCCTCTCCAGGCTCAAGCGTCTGCCATCGGTTGGTGGTAAGCAGAAAGGGCAAGCCCAGGTGAGTGCCCCAACAGATCACCTCCGGGGCTCGGATCAGGTTAATCCATTCGCGCTGAACGAAGGGGCGCCGCTTGAGCTGCTCGACTGTGATGTCAACCGCTTGTCCGACCGCCAGTTCCCCTCGGATCTCCGTGGTAAATTCGTTCCAATCCGCATATCCGCGGAAGCCGGTGAGCCGGGTCCAAACCTCATCACGGGGGGCTTCGATGACCATGTCGCACGAGATCGCGCGTTGAAACCTCGCGCGCGGGTGGAATCGACGATGGAAGGTCTCGTCGGCGTCGGCGCTACGTAATTCTGTCATCGCTGCTCGCAGGGTAGCGACGCAGGGAGGGTTGTGACAAGTCGGAGCGGCGATCTCGACGGCGAAGACTGCTGGTGCAGCGCGAGGCGCCGCGCCGACGTGGGCTTGTCGGTGTGTGAGCAAGGCAATATCCTCGCGCGTACCGATGGATTTTTTGTTGCGTCCCCCTGTTGAACCGCGCGCGGCGAGGCCCGTCGGAAGACAACCTCGACCACGCAGCGCGCGTGCTCTTCAGCATGTAGTGCTTTGGTCGCTCTGCTCGCTCGGGGGGCTTGGGTGTCGAGCTGCGAAAGTTGGGGAGGCCGCCGCCGAGGACGCAGGGGCGGAGACGGGGATGACGGACGATCTTGGAGGCCAAGCGTTGTCGGCTCCACGGCGGCTCGTCACAGCCGACTGGCTCGATCGGCGGCTGAGCGTCCTCGACTACGACGATTTTGTCTTGCAAGGTCAAAGTCGGGCGGAGGCGTTGATCTCCGAGATAGATCTCAGCGCGTACCCACCCGGTCCGCTGGAACTGGCGGTCACACCCGATGGACGTCGCGCTGTGATCGCGGTGGGGCCTGGAT
>JBDQGY010000248.1:0-5932 GCA_040265175.1 Nannocystaceae bacterium | reverse complement strand
ATCCGGGCGTGGGACGTCTGTTCGGCGGGCGCGGCGCGCTCGCTTTGATCAGGGCGTCGGAATCTGCCGGAGTTCTGCGAGCATCGCCCCGAGGTGCTGCGGCAGCATCAGCTCCGGGGCGTCTGTGGCGAGCACTTGGCTCGCCGAGATACCCGAGATCAATGCGAGCTCGGCGAGAAACGATGAGGCGTCGTCGTAGCGCTGGGCGAAGGCGGCGAGGTTCTCGAGATCCTCGCGACGATCTTTGGCGTTGGGGAAGGCCCGGTCGACGTACTCGCCGTACTGTCCCTCGACGACCGCGCGGATGACCGCCGCGGGCGACCGGTGCTCGGGGGCTTCGATGGCCTCCCACAAGGTGGCGAGGTGTCCGAGGGAGGACTTGCTTCGCGCCGACCCCGTGACCGATCGCGCCCTCAGCGTAGACGCGGAGGGAGGAGGGGGGACCTCTTCATCGCCGACCAACGAGTCCATCACCTCTTGGGCGGTCTGCTGCCCGATGCCCGGCCATAGCTTGAGCAGCCGCATCCAGGCGAGCTCGTCGCGGGGGTTCTCTCTCGCGCGCAGGTAGGCTACGACGTCCTTGACGTGGGCTTGCTCAAAGAAGCGCACGCCGCTGCGAATCGCATAGGGAATTTGTCGACGCGTGAGCTCAACTTGCAGCTCCATGCTGTGGGCGTGATTTCGGTACAGCACCGCCATCTTGCGCAGGGGTATCTGCTGATCATGATGCAGTTCAAGAACCCGTTGGGCGACAAATTCCGCCTGCTGGTAAGGATCGCGCAGGCGCAGTAGCGCGGGCTTTGGACCGCTCTTTCGGACCGCCTGAAGCTCTTTTCGGTGCTGTTTCCGGTTGTAGTCGATGCTCCGATTCGCGAGCGCGAGGACCTCCGGCGTGGACCGATAATTGATCGTGAGCTTCATGATCTCTGAGCCTGGATGTCGCGCGTCAAACTGAAAGATCTTTGAGAAGTCTGCGCCGCGAAAGGAATAGATCGATTGGGCGTCATCTCCGACGCAGGTGAGGCTGCCGTGCGCCGAGGACACCTCGTCAACGATGGCACCTTGGAGCGCGTTGATATCTTGGTACTCGTCGACCAAGACATGCCGATAGGTCTCACGCATCGCGTCCCCGACGTCGCGGAGCGACGGATCGGTGAGCAGCTGGTACCAGCCGGTGAGCAGGTCATCGAAGTCGCACACGTTGAGTTGCCGCTTGCGAGCCTCAAAGCGGTTAGCGACCCTCTCAATGCTCCGCGCGTGATCGAGAAACTTAGGGAACCTCGATTCGAGGGTCGCTTGCAGGGAGCACTGCATCCCTCGGCGGAGGCTAACGATGCTCGAGAGGACCTTGGGACTCGGGAAGCGCCGGGAGGTGAGGAGCGTCGCCCCAAGTTCCGCGATCACACTTGAGAGGAGACCCCTGGCGTCCTCGGGGTCGAGGATCCCGAAGTCTGGGGTAAGTCCGAGGCGCTCGGCGTGCGTGCGCAAGATCTTGTTCCCCACGTGGTGAAACGTGCCTGCCGCCGCGCGCCCCATGTCCATGGAGATCAGCCCCTCCACCCTCGCGGTCATGTCTTTCGCGGCGCGGTTGGTGAAGGTGACGAGCATCAGCCGCTCCGGCGGACAGCCGGTGGCGACGAGCCTCGCGACCCGGTAGGTCAGCGTCCGCGTCTTTCCGGTCCCGGCGCCTGCGAGAACGAGCATCCGCTGCGCGGGCGCCTCGACCACACGACGCTGCTCGGGATTGAGATCCTTGTCGAGATCAAAGGGGATCCTCGCAGGCCCCGTGCGTTTGATGACGTACTTCAACGAGCCTCGCTATGTTCGCAGCGCTCGCGGGCTGTGTCCATGCGCCGCGGGGTAAAACCATGTTGCATCTGCCGCTAGATGAAGGATGATACCGACCTCGTGGAGACCCTCTCAGAGATCCTCTTGTCCAGTGAGCGCAAGAGCGCCGTCATCTCAAGCACGGCCGAACTCGTCGGTCGGCGCGTCTCTGCCACGAAGGGGATGGCCGGCATGGCAGCGCGGGGCGGGCTCGGTGTCGTGAAGAAAATCAGCCCTACCTTTGTGGAAGATGCGGTGTCGAGTCTGCTCCCCGATTTTGTGGGTGCGCTTGAGTCGTTTTTCCGTGAGCACACGGCCTCGGGCGCAGCCGCTGCAGATTTTGGGACGTTCCTCGGGGCGCGCGATGGCGAGGTCGCGGACGCGCTGTTGGAGGTGACAGATGGCAAGATTGATGGCGCGAGGCCTGCGGTGCAATCAGCCTACCGTCGCATGCGCGGCGCGGCTCGCGACCACGTACGTGGTGCCGTCCCAGAGCTCGGTGAGGTCTTGGCCGCCCACATTCGCTGAGGTCCGCGGGCGGGGCTCTCGCTCAGTTCAAGACGCGCAGTTTGGGGCGCCCATCGCCGGAGGCTCGCACGACAGGTCGCGCCGATGGTCTGCTCATCTCGGGGCGCTCGGTCCCGCAGTTACGACCTCGAAGCCCGAGCTGCTCGAGCATCCGGAGGTCGTCATCCACGGAGCGATTACCGGTGGTCAAAAAGTCGCCCACCATCATGCCCGAGGCGCCCGCCGCGAACATCATCGGCGTGAGCTGTCCGAGGTGCATCCGCCCGGCCGCGATGAAGATGTTCTGGCGAGGGAGGGCGAGCCTGAAGCACGCGATGGCGTGGAGCATCTCCAGCGGCGTCATGGGCTCGATCTCTTCAAGCTTCGTACCTTCGATGCTGACGAGGAAGTTGATCGGGACCTCGTCCACGTCGAGGTCTCGCAAGGCGACGGCCAGCTCCGCGCGATGTACTGGCGCCTCACCCATGCCGACGATACCGCCGCTGCAGGTGCGGAGCCCGAGCTCTTTGGCGTTCTTGATGGTCTGGATGCGCTCGTCGTAGGAGTGCGAACTCACGATGGTGTCGAAGAACCCACGGCCCGTCTCGAGGTTATGATTCAACTCTGTGAGGCCAGCCTCTTTGAGCCGAGCGAGCCCCTCGCGGGTCACGAATCCGAAGGACCCGTGGGCCTCGGTATGACCCGCGTCCCGGACCGCTTTGACCCCGTCCACCATCTTCTCAAGGGCGACGCTGTCGTCCTCAAGCCCGCGCGTGGCGGTGACTAGCCCGAGCGCCGACGCGTGCTGGGACTGCGCCTTCGCGCTCGCTTCCACGACCTCCTCCGGGCTTAAAAAACGCTCCGGGGTGACGTGAGTGGAAAAGTGTTTTGACTGGGAGCAAAATCCGCAGTCCTCAGGACAACCACCTTGTTTCGCGTTGACGATGGAGCACAGGTGCACCTCGTCGGCGAAGTAAGACCGACGGATTCGGTCCGCGGCGGCCATTAATTCCCAGGTGTCGACTTCGCCCGCGAACAGACGGGTCAAGGTTTGCAGATCCGCGGCGTCCGTTTCGCCCGCGAGGATGCGGTCCGCCAACGCGTGGGGGGAGAGGGGGCTCAACTCCGTCATGGGGGGGACCATAACAAAAGAGTGATGGGCTGGAAGCCCCTACAAGCGCGCTTGGCGTCGGATCGTGGCGCGCATTTAGATTCGCACCTGGTCCTCATTTGGACTCTTGTGAGCCGGTTCAACCTTGCCATGGCATCGTGTAGGCTCCGACTGAGGAGCGCCCCAATCATGGACGGACAGACCCGAGACCTACCCCCTCTCACGGAGGGCTTGAAGGCCGCGAGCCAAGACGAACTCGCCCACGCCTTTAAGGAGATGCTGAGGATCCGGCGTTTTGAAGAGAACGCCACCCGCGCCTACACGCGCGGGAAGATCAGCGGCTTTTTGCACCTGTATATCGGCCAAGAGGCCATCGCCATCGGTACAAACCTGGCGATGCGTGAGGGAGATCGAATTGTCGCGACCTACCGAGATCACGGATTTGCCCTGGCACAAGGCTGCGACGCCACTGCGTGTATGGCCGAGTTGTTCGGGCGCAGCGGAGGACTCGTCGGCGGCGTCGGCGGCTCGATGCACTTTTTTGATCGTGAGAAGGGGATGTGGGGCGGCTACGCGATCATCGGAAACCACGTCCCGCTCGCGGCGGGGCACGCCTTCGCGGCGAAGTATCTGTCCGACGGCAAGGTGACGATCTGCTTCCTCGGAGATGGCGCCGTGGGGATCGGCCCGACGCACGAGGGCATGACCTTGGCCGGCTTGTGGGGCCTGCCCGTCGTCTTCGTGGTGGAGAACAACCGCTACTCGATGGGGACGCCGCTGGGGCGGACGCTCCCGGTGGAAGACATCACGCTCCGCGCCCAGGGCTACGGCATGGAGAGCGACCGGTTTGAGGTGACGGATCCGTTCCAGGTCCGGGACCGATTGAAGGTGGCGGTGGACCGCGCACGTGAGGAGTCCAAGCCGACGCTGATCGAGCTGCTCACGTATCGTTTTCGAGGTCACTCCATGAGTGACCCGGGCAAGTACCGCACGAAAGCAGAGCTCGATGGCTTCCGCAGCCGCGACCCCATGGAGATGACCCGCCGCGCGTTGATCGAGCTTCATGGCGTAACCGAAGACGCGCTTGAGGCAGTAGACGAGGCGGTCATCGAGGAGATGGACGTGGCGATGGCGTCCGCGGACGCGTCGCCCCAGCCGGTGCCCGAGCATCGCTTCAAGAACGTATACGTGGAGGAATAATCATGGCTGTTTTGCAGATTCGAGAGGCGATTCGCGACGCGATGCGTGAGGAGATGCTCCGGGATGACCGCGTCTTCTTGATGGGTGAAGAGGTTGGACATTACGAGGGGGCGTACAAGTGCAGCCAGGGGCTGCTGAAGGAATTCGGTGAGAAGCGGGTCATTGACACTCCGATCACCGAGACCGGATTCGCAGGCGTGGGGATAGGCGCGGCGATGTGCGGTCTGCGGCCAATCATCGAGTTTATGACCTTCAATTTCTCTGCGGTCGCGTTCGACCAGATCATCAATAACGCCGCAAAGATCCACCACATGACAGGGGGCCAGTTTCACGCACCCATGGTGTTCCGCGGCCCCAACGCGGCGGCGCACATGCTGGGCTCCACACACAGCCAAGCCTTCGACACCTTCTACGCGCATATCCCGGGTCTCAAGGTGGTCTCGGTGGCGACTCCCAAGGACGCGAAGGGGCTGCTGAAGGCTGCGATTCGGGATCCGAATCCCGTGATTTTCTTTGAGAGCGAGGTGCAGTACGGCGTTAAAGGGGAGGTGCCCGAAGAGGAGTACCTGATCGAACTTGGCGTCGCCGACATCAAGCGGGAGGGGGCCGACGTGACTTTGCTTTGTTGGGGGCAGTCCGTGGCCATCGCGCTCTCCGCCGCAGAACTCGCCCAGGAGAAGGGACTCGACGTGGAGGTTATCGACCTTCGCAGTCTGCGACCCCTCGACGAGCAGGCCATCTTTGACTCGGTTCGAAAGACCAACCGCGCGGTCGTTGTGGAGCACGGTTGGCCCTACGGGGGGGTGGGGTCCCATCTCATCGCTCGGATCCAGGAGGAGTGCTTTGACGCACTCGACGCGCCCGTGCTCAAGGTTTGCTACGAGGATCTCCCCATGTCCTACGCTGAGAATTTGGAACATCTCACGATTCCGCAGCCGTCTCAGGTCCTTGAGGCGCTCGAAGAGGTGAGCTATCGGGGCTAAGATGATCCAGCGCGAGCCCCACCGCGCAGAGAACCAGAGGAACGAATTGCAATGCCAGTAGTCGTCGAACTTCCCCGCTTGAGTGACACCATGGAAGAAGGAGTGGTCGCCAAATGGCTGATCAAGGAGGGTGACAAGGTCAAACGCGGCCAGGTTATCGCCGAGATCGAGACCGACAAGGCCACCATGGAATTTGAGTCTTTTGACGCCGGCACCGTCTTGAAGTTGGTGGCGGGAGAGGGCGAGACGCTCGCCCTGGGTTCCCCGATCGCCGTGCTTGGCAAGGCAGGGGAGGACCCCGCGT
>JBDQGY010000247.1:0-5932 GCA_040265175.1 Nannocystaceae bacterium | reverse complement strand
GTGGTAACTAATAAAAAATGGATGTTATAGCTGAATAGTGATTTGGGCTCCGCCCAATGAGCTATCAGCTATTTCCATTGAGCCTTTATAAAGTAATAACATATCATTAATCATCGCCATCCCCAGGCCATGGCCGGGCGTGTTTTGATCGGCACGTTGACCTGAGATGTTTTTGTATCGAGAGGCGCGCGGGGACGATGAGGATTCCATCCTCGAACTCGCGCGTCATCTCAATACGTTGAATCTCCCGCCGTCCCGCGACTACATCCGCGAACTCATCAAAACCTCGGAGACCTCCTTTCAAGGTGGCGACGATCCCGAGGCCTTCGACGCGGATCGTCGATTCTTGTTCGTGCTGGTGGACCCCGCAGACGGGCGGGTCGTGGGGACCTCGATGATCTTCGCGCAGCATGGGACCCCGGAGGAGCCCCACGTATTTTTTCGCGTGGAGGAGCAAGAACGATTCGCAAATTTGCAGCTTCAAGGGGCGCGACGAGATGTGCACATGCGGCACACCACGCTCACCTTGGGCATGACCTACGACGGTCCGTCCGAGGTTGGTGGGCTCGTGCTTCACCCAGACTTTCGTGGCCACCCCGAAAAGCTTGGCCGCCTGCTCTCGCTGGGTCGTTTCGTGTTCCTCGCCATGCGACGGGGATGGTTTCGAGACACCGTCCTCGCGGAGCTGCTCCCGCCGCTCTCGAGATCCATTGAGGGGACTAGGTCCCAGCTTTGGGACGCCTTGGGACGTCGATTCACGGGGCTCAGCTACGACGAGGCGGACGCTCTCAGCCGCTCCGACAAACGATTTATTTGGCAGCTATTTCCGATGAATCCAGTCCACGTCAGCCTTCTTCCGGAGGCGGTGGAAAGTGTCATTGGCAAGATCGGGGCAGAGAGTGAGGGAGCGCGCCGGTTGCTCCATCGGATCGGATTTCGCGCCAGCGATCGCATCGATCCCTTCGATGGCGGACCTCACTTCGAGGCCGTCACGGATGAGATCTCCCTGGTCCGCGACGCCCGCTGGTATCGACCGTGCCTTGAGTCGGGAGAGGAGCCGGGAGTGGCAGCCATCGTGGGGGTGATCGGCGGCGACGCTGGGGGCTTTCGCGCGGTGTGGGCGTCCGTCCGTGTGCATTCATCGGGTGCGCGCCAACCGGATGTTGTGGGGCTCAGCGAGGCGACGCTCGCGCGACTTGGGATCGATTCGGCCGACCAAGATGCGCTGAAGGCGGTCCAGGTGATGGTCGCGCTTCGTCCACGTCGTCGCCGCGAAGATCGAATCTAGGCCGAGGGGCCCGGGGCCGATCACGCCGTCGGCTCGGCCACGGCGGTCGGTCGAGCCCAGACCGGTGGTTCGCTGCTGAATTCGAGGGCCTCGTGCGTGATGGGGTGCTCGAAGCGGAGGGTGTGGGCGTGCAGGTGGAGCGGCCCGGTCATGGCGCCCTGCGCATCGGGGCGCGCGTCGGGATCTCCGTAGCGCGCGTCGCCGACTACGGGGTGGCCGAGGTGGGCCGCGTGCACGCGGATCTGATGCATCCGGCCCGTCTCGAGCCGAGCCTCGACCACGCTCGTGTGCGCGCGCTGTTCGATGGGTCGAAAGGTCGTCTGGGCGCGGACGCCCTTGGGGTCATTGGCGTCCGCCACCACCACCGATCGATTTCGACGGATGAGGAGTGGCGCGTCGCAGCGTCGCTCCTCGGTCATCTGTCCACGGAGCTCGAGACGATAGATTCGATCGATGCGGTGACGCTTGAAGTCGCGGTGGATGCTTTTGTTGGCCTCCCCCCGCACTGAGAAGATGACGAGGCCCGAGGCGCGCATGTCGAGTCGATGCACCACCCCCACGTAGGGGCGACGCAGCCCCTCGGCTTTCAGCATGCGCACGAGGGCGTCGCTCAAGGTACCCACGGAGGTCTCCTTGGTGGAGGTGACCGCCACCCCGGGCGGCTTGTCTGCCACGAGGATGTGCGCGTCACGATGTACGACTCGAAGCTCCGCTGGGTCGAGCGGGGAGACGCTGAGGGCCTTGGGGTACACCGTGATCCGCTCGCCCGCTGTGACGCGAACGGAGCCAACTCGAACCCGGAGTTGGTTGATGTAGACGCCGCCCGCGCGGATCAGGGCGCGCGCGCTTTCTGCGTCCATTTCAGGGACTCGTCGGGCGATCCAAAGTCGCAAGAGCATCCCCTCCTCCGAAGGGATGACCCGAAAACGGATTTTTTGCTCAGAGGCCGTACGCATCAGGAGGTTTTGGAGCGAAGCGTCGTCGCGATCTCTCGAAGAACGTCTGCCGCGAGCGCGTAGTTATGTCCACAAAAATGACAACGGACGTCGGTGAGCGGCTGTTCGTCTGCAAGGGACTCAAGATCCTCTGCGCCGAGGGTGGAGACCACGCGTCGCGCGTGATCCTCGTCGCACGGGCAGTAGAACTGCACCGGGCTGCTGCTGTGTGTTTTGAGTGGATGACCGCCGTTTGCGAAGAGCGCGAGCTCATTCGCGGTACGATCCTGGCCGAGCACGTCTCGCAAGGTCGCCTCCTCAAGTCGCGTTCGGATGTCATCGAGACGGGTGGGGTCGGTGCCGGGGAGGATCTGGGCCATGATTCCAGCGCTCCGGCGGACCTCCCCGCGGCCATCGAGGAGGGTCGCGCAGCGCACCACCGAGGGAAGCTGCTCGGAGGTGTTGAGGTAGTGCTCAACGTCCTCGTCAATTTCACCCGAGAGAAGATCCACAGTACCTTGGTATTGCTGCTCTAGCCCGAGGTCGCGGGTCACGGTGAGGATGCCGCTCGTCCCGACCGCGTGCGAGATGGAGGGGCGCACCCCGCTGACAGCGGGGTTCATTGGAGCCGCTTGGTCAAAGAGACGCTGCTCGAGACAGGCCCGCGCGCGGCCGTCCCCCCAGGCGTCGGCGATGAGCCGGCCGATGGGGCCGTCGGCCCGGATGTTGATCATCACGCGCTCGTGGCCCTCTTTCGCGATGGTCGCCAGCATGCAGCCTGCGGTGCAAAGCCTCGCGAGCACCCTCGCCTCCATCTCCTTCGCTTCCAGTCGACGGCAGGCCTCACGCGACAAGGATGTCGTCACCACGGTCACAAAACGAACCGCGTGGTCTTCGGTCACCGCTCGAACGAGTGAGTCCATGAACAAAGTCTAGCAGCGAAACGTCTCTTTTCCGGTGCTCTTTCCGCTGTCATCAAGGATCGGAGCGTTCCACGCGAAAGGTCCATCGAGTATTCATGATGAAGTTCCACATGGTGGCAAGGCCGATTCCAGCCATCTGCGAGCCGTATTTGAACGCTCCCACTTCGGGCGGAGACGCGATCGTGACCATCACTCTCTCGATTCCGGAGGCGTCGCACACAGCGCGTTCGGCTTGGGGCACGAGGGAGGTCGCGCACGCGATGAAATCGTTGAGTCCGGCGAAGGTGGCCCATTGGGCGAAAGCACCGAACGCCGCGACGGTGTGGAATCGCAGCACGCGACTCCACAGCCGAGCGGTGGCCTCCACCCGATCGTGGAAGGTCCAGCGATCGTGGAGCCAGAAGTTCCACAAGATCGAGCCTTCGATGGCAATGGCCGAGGCCGCGTTGGGGTTGCCCACGGGGAGCCATCTCGTCAATACCCAGAGCACACCGAGATTGACAAGCACTCCGCTGAGTCCGACGAGGCCATAGCGGCCCATTCGAGCGACATTCCCGATATTTGGGGCGTCGCGGGGGCGCGTCGGCGAAGCGGCTGGCGGTTTGTTCAGATTAGAGGAAGGCAACGCGGATGATGCTATACCGGGACAAGATGAACGGGGAGTCCGATTTGAGCTCCGGCGCGCGGTGTCCCCACTGTGGAGGCTCACACGCGCCCGAGGCGCTTGTCTGTCCGAACGCTGACGCGGTGCTGCCGTTGAAAGGGCGCCTGCTCGCTGGGAAGTTTCGCCTGCTCCATGAGCTCGGGGCGGGGGGCATGGGCGTGGTCTGGAGAGCCCACCACGAGTTGGTGCACAAGGATGTCGCCATCAAGATCATGCGGCGCGAGTACGTGCGCGATGCGAAGGTGATGGAGCGTTTCCGTCGAGAGGCGACCGCCGCGGGGCGCATCGGAAATACACATATCTGCGACATCCTCGATTTTGGCGAGAGTGAGATCGGTCCGTTTATGGTCATGGAGATGCTCGAGGGGGAGAGCCTTGAGTCGTTCTTCGACCGGCTCCAAACCCTCGACTCGGGGTTGATCGTGCTGATCGTTCGGCAGGCGCTTTTAGGTCTTGAGGCGGCCCATCGCGCGGGGATCGTGCATCGTGATCTAAAGCCGGAAAACATCTTCCTTCACGAGCCCCGACCGGGTCACCTGCTCGTCAAGTTAATGGATTTTGGGATCTCCAAGTTCAGCGAGGATTTGGGGGGCGGCAAGACCGGCCACGGCGTTTTGATGGGGACCCCGGAGTACATGTCACCCGAGCAATTTGAAGGCGCCGCGAAGGTCGACGCGCTCACGGATATCTGGGCGATGGGCGTGCTGCTCTATCGGGGGTTGACGGGGGTCATGCCCTTTCAAGGCAAGACCTTGGGGGAACTCTTGATGCAGGTGACCTCGCATACGCCCAGGGCTCCGGCGGAGCTCGTGGACAATCTCGATCCTGCCCTCTCAGAGCTCGTGATGCGCTGTCTGTCTCGGGCGGGCGCGGATCGTCCATCGTCGGCGCAGACGCTGCACTCGTTGCTCGGTCCCCATGAGACGATGTCGCCCACCGCTGCCGCGGAGAGCATGACGGCCGTGTCGGCGCGATCGAAGACCGCGAGCGAGGCGGCGGCAGCGTCCGCATCACCCCCTGTCGCGAGAGATGACGCGGCTGTCTTGGGGGGCGACGACTCTTGGAGTGGAGGCAGCGCGCTCGGGGCGGCGCTCGACGACGATGCGTGGACCATGGGGGAGAGGTCGGCGAGCGCGACGCGACGCCAGCGCAGGCGTGCCAGACGCTCGGGACGGATGGGGTGGATCGCAGGGATGGGACTCGTCGCGGCGCTCGCAGGGGTCGTGGGGGTGGCGTGGTTCGGCGCGGACGTTCCCATGCCCGCGATGTTGCAAGGAGTCTTCGCGACAGGCACAGCACCGATGCTCGCGGGGGACACCTCGACCGGTGATGAGGGAGAACAGGAGGGGGACGCAGGCCCGCGCGCAGATGTGGACACCTCAGGTGTTGACACGACGGAGAGCGGCGAGGGTACCGGAGGTGATGAAGGGAGTTCGGACGTGGAGACTTCGGGGACGGGGCCCGGGACGACCGGCGCGCCGGACGCCTTGGGCGACACGACCGGCGTCAGCGCAGCGGATAACGTCACGGATGACGGCACGACCGGTGATTCAGACGCACCCGAGGCGATGTCTACCGGCACCACCGCGGCGCCGAGCGAAGCTCCTCCTGTCGTGAGACAGCCTCGAACTCCGAAACCGCGTCAGCCGGTGGACATGACCCTGGTCATCGAATCCGAGGGACGATTCGTACAAAAAGCGCTCGGTCCGAAGACCGACTATCGAGGCGCCCGCAGCTATTGTGCGAAGCTTCGACGTAAGTCGTACGCCAATTTGACGAAGTGGCGGGTGCCCACCACCGGCTCCATCCTGCGGTTTTTCAAGAAGATTGATCCCGTGGTGGTCTGGACCTCGACGCGCAGCGACGGGGGTCGGGAGGTGGTTCGGATGCTCAATGGTTTCATTGAAGTGGTGGACGACTCGAGCCAGGCGCGCGCGGTGTGTACCTCGCGAGGATAGCGCCGCGAGCAGTCTCTGGCTACGCGCACGCCTGTGATAACTTCCGACCATGACACGGAGTTGTAGGGATCGGGTACGCCAGGGGGAGTTGTTGGTCTTTGTGACCGCGGTCGGAATCTCGGTGAGTGTGGGTTGCGGTGACGCAGACTCGGACGCCTCGGATG
>JBDQGY010000246.1:0-5983 GCA_040265175.1 Nannocystaceae bacterium | reverse complement strand
CTCCACCACTGGCGACGGCGACGGCGACGGCGACGGCGACCCCTCTACTACCGGCCCGATCACCACCGGCCCGATCACCACCGGCGACGGCGACGGCGACGGCGACGGTGACGGCGACGGCGACGGCGACGGCGACCCCTCCACCACCGGCCCGATCACCACCGGCGCTCCCACCACCGGTGACGGCGACGGTGACGGTGACGGTGACGGTGACGGTGACGGCGACGGCGACCAAATTACGTGGGACTTTCCACCCATCTACGGGGTCACCAACCGCGATGATGATGACCAACAAGGCACCATCGACTTCAACAACTTTCCCTTCCTTGAGGACGACGATTTCTCAACCTTGGTAATGGACGCGGCCACTCTTGCGCAGGTGCCAGCGGGAGGTTCTGTCGAGTTGACGATGACAGGCGACCTCAGCGATATCCGCGTGTGGGACGGCCAGAGCGTCGTTCTGGCACGAGACGAGGACGCGAACATCTTAACCACCTTCTCGTTCACACCCACCGGCGATGATGTGGTCTTCGACATCGAGTTCGGTGAATATTTTGCGAAGGCTGCGCTCACCTTGCGCATGCTCGACGCGGGCGACGTCGAACTCGCCAGCGCGACGATACCAGTCGAGGCATCTCCCTTGATCCTCAATCACCACTTGCAGCCCGCAGAGGCGCTCTGGGTGGTCGCAGTGACCTTCAACGGAGGGGTCAACAACAACTCAATGGTCGCAGACTTCCAAAACGAGTTCGGCGCCGAGTACACGAGCGCCAGCGGCTCCACCTACTTTGGCGACGTGTGGATCCAAGACGAAATCGAGTTCGCCACCCAGATCGGGAACCAGAGTCAGCGGCAAGATGTCATCATTGACTCCATCCGCGATCGCGGCCTCGACGACTTTGCCGAGGACATTCAGGGCGGTCTTTACGCGGTCGACACATGGGGTACCCCCGGAACCGACTCCTCCTGTGACTCCTTCGGCAACCTCGAGATCAGCCCACCGCTCACCGCCAACGGCATCGACTATCCCTTCGGCCGCATCTACTGGGGCAACGGCGGCTCGGGATGTCAGATGACACCCACGCTGCGCAACTTCCTCATCGCGCAGCAGGTCCAAGCGCCCGTCGAGGTCGACACCAGCTGGCTCTGTGTGGGTCACGCGGACGAGTTCGCGAGCTTCATCCCCGACCCCAACTCGCCGAAGGGATTCAAGCTCCTCTTCGCGGACGTCGATGAGGCGTGGACGCTGCTGCAGAGCATGCCCGGCAATACGTCTCTGCCACGCTACAGCGACACCCACAGCTATAGCACCGTGAATTCTATCCTCAACGACGCGGAACTCGTGAATCGGAACAACAACCTCCAAGCCAACACACTCGACCCCATTTTGCTCCAAATGAAGGCGGATTTTGGCCTCGATGACACGGACATCATCCTGATCCCCAGCCTGTTTGAGCGCTGCAGCGGCAACAGCTACAACGTCGCGCTCATCCCTGGCATGCCGAACCTCATCGTTGGCAATGAGCCGGGTGAGCCGATCAAGCTGATGGTCCCAGACCCATTCATGCGCAGCAACGCGAGCGATCAGTCCAGCGACCCGTTCATCGCCGACTTCCGCAACCGCATGCCCGCGAGCTACGGCACCGACGACGTCATCTTCACAGATGACTGGTACGTCTATCATGCAGGCCTGGGTGAGGTGCATTGTGGCACCAACGTTCGCCGAACCCCGAGCACGACCACCTGGTGGGACACCGCCGATCACCTGACCAATTGAGCCTTAAGGAGCACCCAACCATGAACCTCTCAAGTTTGTTTCACTGTTTGACCCTCTCCTTCGCGGTCGCGCTCGCTGCCACTGGGTGCGGCGAATCCAACCCGCTTCCCACAGAGCGAAGCGCTGACCTCTCGTCGTCCGCCCCCGCCGCGGAAGCCCTCGCAGACCTCTCTGATCCGAGCGCCCTCAGTGAAGAAGACTTCGAGGCGCTCCGCGAACGACGCGCAGATTTTGTCGCGGAGCTGCTCAGCTACCGTCCCGTCCCCGGGCGTGATCGTGCGCCCCACTACACTCAGCCAGCGTGGAGCGAGCCGGACGCAGCTGCGGTCATTGCTCACCTCTTGCGGGACACCTCCCTCCCCGCCGCTGAACGGGCAGCCCTGGCCCAACGACTGCGAACCAACAACGGTGACTGGACAGGCGCTGCCCTGGCGTTCCTGAAAACTGACACCTCCGAGCAGGTCCGCGCGGCCTTGATGGCCTCCCTCGCCCACGCGGCGCCCGCCGCCATCTCGCAAGCGAGCGTCCTCGGACTCGCCGACGCCTCCCCGATGGTTCGCGATTGGGCGAGCTTCGGCGCCTCTCGGGTCCTCGCAAATCATCCTGACGCCCCAGGGAAGGGTGCGCTCATCGATGCCCTCGTCACCCGCGTCAACGACGACGACCACCAGGTCCGAGCCGGGACATTCCGGGCGCTCGGCTTCGCCAAGGCACCTGAGGTCCTCGATCACCTCGCTTTGGGGCTTCGTGACCGCGACGCCAGGGTTCGATTAAGCGCGCTGGACGCGATCCAAACCGCGGCGCCTTCCAAGGTCATCGAGCTCGCCAAAGCTGCTGGATTGGGGAACGATGAGGACCCGCGCGTTGCCGGAGCGTTCGCCCGGCTCGAACGAGAATAATTCCGTCGCTCGCGATGCCACAAGAGAGGACTCCTTCTCGAGTCCTCTCTTCATTTAAGCGGCTCACGGGCGTATTCTCGCGACGATGACGACCCCGCGACGACGCCTTGATTCCCTGTCTCTCCTCGCCTTCGCTGGCATGCTCGGCTGCCTCGGCTGCAGCGTGCAAGTCTCGGGCTCCGCGTCCATGGGGAGCAGCGCCCCGGATGAGTCGCGGGCCGATCCCAACGCCAAGAGCGACGCCGACAATGGGAACGCCGACGCATCTGCGACCACCGACGACGCCGAGACCGCGACCGACGAGCCTGCGGAGGACGGTGATTCCACGCCCGCCGCCAACTCACCCGCCGACGCCGACTCCGACCCCGGCAGCGACCTCATCAAGAAGCTCGCCACGAGCATCGATCAAGGAGACGCCGCGACGCTTCGCGGCCTCATCTCTGACCGCGGTGGCCTCACGGTGAACGGTGATCTTGTGCGAGCCGACGGTATTGACCGGGCTCTCATGGCCACGCTGAAGGCACCCTCCGAAAGTGGTCCCGCTCCGCGCGTGGCGTTTCGTTGCGAGGCCCCTGGCCGAGACAAGACGCAAACGTGCACCATCTTTCAAGCCCAGGGAACCTGGACGGTCGACCTTCGCGGAAACGACGCGGGCGCGTGGCTCGTCCACGCCCTGACATTCGCATCGTCGAACTAGGCGAGCGATCTGCGGCGCTCGCACCCCCTCATCGTCGGGCCCGACGGGGCTACCGGCTCGGCTCGCGCATGGTCACGAATTCCTCCGCCGCGGAGGGGTGCAGCGCCATCGTCGCGTCGAACTGCGCCTTGGTGGCGCCGCCCTTCATGGCGATGGCCACCGCTTGGATGATCTCTGCGGCGTCATCCCCAACCATGTGGCAGCCGACCACGCGATCTGAATCCTGATCCACGAGCAGCTTCATCATCACGCGCGAGTCTCGTCCGCTCAGCGTGTGACGCATGGGTCGAAATTTTGTCTCAAAGACCGTCACGGCGCGACATGCCGCTCGCGCTTCGGCCTCGGTCAGCCCGACCGTACCTACCTCTGGCTGAGAGAATACGGCGGTGGGAATTCCATGGTGGTCCACCTCGAAATTACGGTCGCCAAACAACGTCTCTGCCAAGCCGCGACCGTCGGCGATGGCCACGGGGGTCAGGTTGGCGCGGTCGGTTACATCACCCACCGCGAAGATGCTCGGTATGCTCGTCTCGCTTCGAGCGTTCACCACCACCTCTCCACGCCCGCCGAGCGTCACTCCCGCCGTCTCAAGCCCCAGCCCCCCGGTGTTCGGGACCCGGCCTGTTGCGGCCAGGATCACATCTGCGGGCAGCACCTCTCCCGATTGTAGCGTCAGCGCGAACCCTCGCTCGGTGCGCGCTACCGAAGCCACCTGTGTCTCGGTGCGCAGCTCAATCCCGGTCTTGTGCATCTCCTCCGCGAGGTGAGTCCTCACGTCAGCGTCGAAGCCTCTCAACACCCCGTCCCCCCGAACGAGTTGGGTCACGTGAACCCCCACCCTTGCGAAGATGCACGCGAACTCCACGCCAATATACCCACCGCCGAGGACCACCAAGCGCTGGGGCAGGCTCTGGTGCGAGAGGATCTCGTTGGAGGTGACCGTGAACTCACTCCCCGGGAAATCCGGCACAAACGGTCGTCCCCCCGTGGAGATCAACAGGTGACGCGCGGTATATCGCTCTCCTCCCACCTCGACTTCGTGGGGCCCAACCACCTTGCCACGCCCTCGAATCAACGAGACTCCAGAACGTTCCAACATGCCGAGATAGACGCCGTTCAGCCGCTGAAGCTCACGATCCTTGGCCGCCACAAGCCGCGCCCAATCGATGCTGTGCTCGCCGATCTCCCACCCAAATCCGACAGCGTCCACAAGTGCCGAGGCGTACTCCGACGCGTACACCATCAATTTCTTCGGGACGCACCCTCGCAGGACACACGTGCCGCCGACGCGATCATCCTCGATAAGCCCAACCTTCGCACCGAGCGCGGCCGCTCTGCGGGAGGCCGCCACACCTCCCGAACCGGCCCCAATGGTGAGCAAGTCGAAGTCAAAATCTGACACGCGCGGAGCATACCTCAGTCAGCCCCAGAACCCAACGCAGGAGGTCATCGACGCCCCTTCCCCCCGAGACGACCGAACACAAAGATGCGGCTCCCCCGTCGTGATAGCCTCCCAACAGTGAACGACAAACACATCCGAATTCGCATCGCGCAATGTCTCGCGCTCGCCGAGGCCTCCAACTGCCCGCGCCGTAAGTTTGGCGCGCTGTTGCTCGACCCGCAGCGAAACGTCATCTTGATGGATGGCTATAATGGGGGCCCTCGTGGCGGCGGGCGCCTTTGCGGCGGAGAAAGTTGTCTGCGGGACACCCAGAACGTGCAGTCAGGCACGCGCATGGAGGTCGGCTGCCACCACGCCGAAATGAACGTCGTATGCAACGCCGCCGCGAGCGGCGTTGCCACGCAGGGCGCGTGGCTGATCGTCACCGGCGAGCCGTGCGTCATGTGCAGCAAGATGATTCATCACGCAGGTATCCGACGCGTGCTCGTCGTCGAAGGTGGCTATCTGGGCGCAAACGGCGTCGAGTATCTGCGGGCCCATGGGGTTGAAGTCGAAGCGGTCGAAGGGCCTCAAGACCCCCGGATCGCGGCGGGCGCGGGGTAGACCACTCCTGGTCCACCACGCCTTCAACCCTCCCTTAAGACGAAAGGCCGCGCTTTCGACGACGACAACGTGAGCCGCCACCGGGCGGGTACTTGTGTGGCCCCTCCAAACCAGCCTAGAGTGAATCCATGAGTCGTCATTATCTTTCGTTGACTGCGCTTAGCCTCTTGATCTCCACCGGCTGCAAAGAGGAGGGCGTCAACATCTCTGCGGAAGGGGGCGATGCGGGCACCGGAATCACCGCCGGCTCCATTGGGGATGAGGACACCCTCGGCGACACCTCCGACGAAGACGCCACCGCAGAGACCTCGGCGTCTGGATCGGCGTCCGGCGACGGCGACGGCGACGGCGACGCCGACACTTCCTCCTCTGGCGACGGCGACGGCGACCCCACCGGTGACGGCGACGGCGACGGTGACGGTGACGGCGACGGCGACGGCGACGGCGACGGCGACGGCGACGGCGACGGCGACGGCGACGGCGACGGCGACGGCGATGGCGATCCTCCTCCTTGTGGATCTCTCAATGTGCAGTTCCGAGACTTCGCCTCGTCCCATCCCGATTTTGAGGTTTTCTGGGGCAACAACGCCTACACGGGGCTCGTG
>JBDQGY010000245.1:0-6023 GCA_040265175.1 Nannocystaceae bacterium | reverse complement strand
CCCCGTAGCGGTCCGCGAGCCCCACCTCCAGCGCCCGCACCCCCGCAAACACGCGGCCCCGGGCGACCCCATCTACCTCGGCCTTGCTCATGCTCCGGGCGGCCGCCACACGGTCCGTGAATTGCGCGTAGCTGCGCTCGATGTCTGCCTGGGCAGCGGCGCGTGTGTTGTCGTCGTAGGGCACCAACCATGAGCGCAAGTGGGCGTGCTCGCTCATCGCGTCTGTGTCGATTCCAACCCCGATTCGATCCAAGAAGCCGGACAGGTCGAGCTTGGGATAAAAGATACCGATGCTCCCCGTGGTGGTCATGGCGTCGGTCACGATATAGCTCGCGCTCGTCGCGATATAATATCCGCCGCTCGCCGCGACCCCGCCAAACGACGCGATCACAGGTTTCTTCTCGGCCACACGATCGATCGACCTCGCGATGTCCTCTGCGGCCGCGACCGAGCCTCCGGGGGAATTTACCCGGAGCACCACCGCGACCACCCGACGATCCTCTCGCAGCTTGTCGATCTGTGCGACCACAGATTCGCTCCCGACCAGTCGCCGGTTCAGCACGGGGATCGTCAAGCTCTTGCCTCGCACCAGCTCGCCGTCAATATGAACCACCGCGACCGTAGGCCCCTCCCCCCAGCGACCGTCTTCGACTGGACCTCGGCGGTAGGGACGCAGACGCACGTCGGCCTCAAGCCACGCGCCGAGCTGCTCCTCCAGTTGATCCGGGAACGCCAACTCGTCCACGACACCGAGCTGTTTCGCCGCGGTCACGGCGATCGGCGCGGTGTCCCACCACGCGGCGATCTGCTCCGCGTCGACCGTGCGGTCCTCAGCGAGGAGTCGGACCAGGTGGTTGTGCAGGTCGGCGAGGAGTTGATGGCGCTGTCTCGCGACCGGAGCGCTCGCGGCCCCCCGAGCGTAGGTCTCGGCAGAGCCCTTGTACTCCGCGATCCGCACGAACTCTGAGCGGACACCGAGTCGCGTCAGCAGCTCACCAAAATACAACCGGCGGATGGAGAGGCCGAGCATCTCGAGAGATCGACGGGGATGTGCGAACACACGCTCCGCCGCGGCCGCGAGAAAGTACGAACGTGTGGATGTTGATCCGAGGTACGCCGCCACGCGACCCCCACGGAGCTTGTAGCGCTCAAGCGCCTCCCGCACCTCCTCCACCTGCGCGTAGCCTAGGTTGACGCCCTCCACGTCGAGCATCACTGAGGGCATCACCGAGAGCGCGGTGGAGTCGAGCAGCCGCACCAAGCGATACATGCCCCGCTCCCCAGGAAAGTCTCGCATGCGGATCTTGCTCATCACCCGACGATTTCTCGGCAGCGTCGCCCCCGCGACGGTCGCTTGCTCGATACGCACCCGAGCCACGCCCCCGCCCACGGCGGCACCTCCTCCCCGAAACGGGCCCGCGACAACGCCTCCCGCGACGGAGCCCCGGGCGAGTTGAAGCACGAGGCCCGCGGAGACCTTCGCGTCGAGGGTGGGGTCGGCGACTGGATCCACCCTCGTCGCGTACAACTCCGCCTCAGCGAAGAGACCTCCCCCTGGGAAGTTGATCAAGGTTCGCACCCGCGGCTGGATGGGGATCGTGCTCCCGCGAAAACGGACCGAGGAGGCGCGGCGCGTGTCGACGCGTGCTCCCACCGCGAGCTCCCAATTGCGACGACCGAGGGGGCGCACGGCGATCTCTGGATCCACGGTCAGGGGCACACGCTGCGCGCCCGCGCTGTCGCCCGCCAGCGTGGGTCCAATCACCGGCACATTTAATTGTCGCGCGACCACGCCGACACTCAAAAAACGGTTCGCCCGCCAGCCGAGCCCCACGTCGAGCGCGGTCACTCCGTGCGCCCAGGCGTTGGCGCCCGACACCATATGATGCACACCAAGCCCCATCGAGAGTCCGGGGATCCACCGCATCAAGGGGACCCCCATCGCCAGCGAAAGCTTGGTGTAGGGCGCGTCTGCCGAGCGAAACTCTGGCGTCGTGAGCGTGGACTCGGCCGCCGGTTGATTCGGCCACATCCACTGCAGTCCGACCCCAAAGGTGGCCAGGTTCCTCGGGAGCGGAATGGCGAAGAACCCGCCGAACCCGCTGCCACGGCGGCGGCTGGCAGGGGCCGCCATGCTCACATCGAGGGTCATCGCGCGACCCAATAAAAACCCCAGGTTCCCGGGGTTTTGAACCGTCGCGCTGGCGTCGGCGTCGCCCGCGACCGTGGTCACCACGCGATCCGCGTCTCGCAACAGCGACCGCCCTTCGCCCTGTCGAGGATCGGCGCTCGCGGAGGAGACGCTCAACAAGACAGCCACGGTTCCTGTAGTCCACGCCACGCTGATGCTCCGTCGCGATCTGTGTCGGCGTGTACGCTCCATGCCTGTGGAGTGTACGTCGCGGGCGGCTACACGTCGATGTGCACCACGGTGACCGACGCCCCCCCCTCTTCGGGCAAGCCTGGCCGGAAACGACGCACCTCGACAAGGTCGGGGAGCCTCTCTCTCATGATGCGCCGCAAGATACCGTCCCCCTCCCCGTGCAGGAGCACCGTCACGTCTTTGCCGCGAGCGAGGGAGGCGCCGAGGTGAGCCTGCGCCCGCGACCACGCCTCTTCACCGCGGAGCCCCCGGAGGTCCGCAACGTCGTCGGGCCCGGGAACAAACGGCATCACCGGCGTATCGAAGTACCGATTAATGTCGGGAGGATCCGCCGCCGGAGGCTCGGATACGAAGACCGGCGCCCCCACCCCCGGTTTGACCCGTTTCCCACCGCTGTCCGCGGGTGCCGACGCCGTCAGTTCATTTCGTTTCACGGTTGTCTTCATGGTCGCGAGCTGAACCTCCACGCGCGCGCCCCGGATAGACACAACCGTGCCCTGGGCATCGAGTGACCGCACCCGCACCCGATCACCCACAGCGACCTGGTCGAGCGGGGCCCCGACGGGCGCGGGCTCCGGCGAACGGTGCCGCTCGAGGACCTCCTCTCCCTTGGACACCAATTCGCGCTGCTTTTTCCGGTCTTGCGGGCTGTCGCTGTTGCGACCGAGTGATTTCCTGCGTCGCCGCACCTCCCCCTCGAACGCGTTTAATTCCCGCGCCGCGCTGTCATACGCGCGCAGCCGCTCCCGCTCAGCCCTCGCGTCGAGCCGCGCCTCCCTCGCGTCGAGGCCGCGCGATCGCTGGAGGACGCGCGCTTCACTTTTGTCGAGAGACGCTCGCGTTGTCGCGATCTGTGCCCGCTCATTCGACAACGCTCGTACGAGTTCATCGAGCCGAACCCTCTCTGGATCAAGATTCGCCTCTGCGCGGGACAACACCGCCTCCTCCACCCCCACTCGACGCGCGACCTCAATGGCGCTCGATGCCCCCGGGGCCCCGACGTAAAGCTCGAAGGTCGGGGCCATCCGCTCCAGATCGAATCCAACGCTCGCCTGGTCTACGCGACCGTGCATAGGGTCGTCGGTTTGAGCCCCCAATAACTTCAAGGTTTCGTAGTGGGTTGTCGCCAGCACGGTCGCTCCCCGCTCCACGAGGGTGCGAACCACCGCCTCGGCGAGCGAGGCCCCTTGCTGCGGCTCTGTCCCCGCCGCAATTTCGTCCAGCAGCACCAGCGGTGGGGTCACCTGAGACGCCAGTTGCAACGCCATTTTGATGCGTTCAAGCTGCGCGGTGAACGTGGAGAGGCTCGCGAGAATCGACTGGTCATCGCCCACGGACGTGACGACGGCGCCATGAAACGGGAGTTGGGCGCCGCCCTCGCACGGGACCCTCAACCCACTCTTGGCCAAGAGCACGCAC
This sequence comes from Nannocystaceae bacterium, assembly GCA_040265175.1. Taxonomy (GTDB): domain Bacteria; phylum Myxococcota_A; class Polyangia; order Nannocystales; family Nannocystaceae; genus JAAZXR01. Next base: position 2,221 of record JBDQGY010000245.1, on the reverse strand, counting down.
AAGCCCAAGGTCTTAAGCGCAACCGTCTTCCCCCCCGCGTTGGGGCCGCTCACGATGAGCGCACACCCGACACCCAGTTCCACGTTGAACGGCACCACCCTCGCGCCGTCGAGCAACATGCCAGGGTGTCTCGCCCCGGTGAGCCGGTAGGTCGCCGCCTGGTCGCTCTCCACTAGCGTCGGCGAGACCCCGCGAATCCGCGCGGCGAACCGAACTCGCGCGAGCAGCTCATCCGCGCTGGCCACGAAACGTTGGTGCTCGAGCAGCGCACCTCGGTGCTCGCAGATGACGGAGGTCAGAGACTCGAGCACCTTCCGCGTCTCCGCACGGACCGCGCGCTGAGCCGCCTTGACCGCGTTGTTTTTCGCGATGAGCGCGGTGGGCTCGACGAACAGGGTCTGCCCTGTCCCCGAAGATCCGTGCACGATCGCCGCCTCATCTCCCAAGCGATGCAGTCCGTCCGCCCGCACCGGCAGCACCACCCGCCCCTCGCGCTCCGTCCAAAACTCGTCTTGCAACCCCTTGCTCGCCCGAAACTCTTTCACCAGTTGCCCCGCCGCGACCCCCAAGGTGCGCTGCGCCGCGCCCAGGCGCCCCCGCGCGATCCGGAGGGCATCGCTCGCGTCATCCCGCAGCGAAGGTCCCTCCGCGGTCCAGCAAATCGCGCGATCCAGCGACGCGCGCACGCGCACCACCGTCGGCAGCGTCGTCCCCTCGTCGTCCTCACCGCTTCGCATCTCCTGCGGATCGGCCTCCGGCGCGGGCGCGTCGTTGCTGCCAAACAACCCTCCCCGCAACGAGCCGATCTCCTCCGCCCACGAGCGCAGCCGCGCCGCTGTCTCCGCCGGTCCGAACGAGAAGAGGTGTAAGACGGCGCGGGAGGCTTCAATGAGTCGGAGGACCCCGCCCATCTCGAGGACATCGAGGATTCCACCTTGGCTCGCGTGGTCCAGCGAGGGACGAAGATCCTCCACCTCCGCCAGCGCGCCCATCGCCGCCTGCGAAACCGCGCTGCCCGCTCGATCAAGCGCCGCGTCCAGCCGGTCTTGCAGCTCGAAGCAAGCCCGGGCGACTTCCATTGAGGGCAACGGCGACATCACCTCCGCGAGTTGGTCGGCGTCACGGCACATGGGCGCGCAAAACTCTCCGAGCACAGCCTGCTGCAAGTTTTCCCAGCCCAGGTGCCTTCGGGTCATGATTTCGAGCGGATTCAAGGCCGATCCGTTACCGCAGTCTCCCGTCCCTATCAAGCCATCGGCTACAGTTTCCAATCTGGGTCTAGTCACTGGTCCCCTTGAAGCCCTACACTACCGGCGATACGGGAGGTACGGCACGGTCCACACCCCTCCCGCTGTTGGTAGTCGGTCTATGCGCCCCCTCGTACTATTTGTCGCTCTCTTTGCGTTTTATGTGGCGCTCTCTGGTCAAATTGACAGCGCATTTCTCATGACCGCCGGCCTGGTCGCCAGCGCGGCCACCACGGGACTCGCCATGCGACTGGGCATCTGCGATCGAGAGGGGTTCCCCTACGAGCGCACCGCGGCCGCCGCACGCTACCTCCCGTGGCTGTTTCGAGAGATCCTCGCCTCCAATATCGCGGTGGGCCGAGTGGTGTGGGGTCAAGAACTCCACATCACCCCGTCGGTGCGAGACCACAAACACAAGCTTCAATCGGGGTTCGGCCTCGCCTCCTTCGCCAACTCCATCACCCTCACCCCCGGCACAGTCAGCATCGAAGCCGATGACCAGCGCGTTGTCGTACACGCGCTGGACGCGTCATTCCAAGCAGATCTTGAGTCTGGCGAGATGCTTCGCAGAGCCTCGAAACTTGAAGGAGATGCGCATTGAAGCTCCTCACCGCGACCGTCCTCATCGTCGCCGTGGCGATCATCTTGTTCCGCGCCATCAAGGGGCCCACGATTTATGATCGCATCCTCGCCGTTAACTCGGCTGGCACCTGCGCGGTCATCCTCGTCTGCCAATTTGGCTTCTTTAGCGAGCCCGGCTTCTTCCTTGACACGGCCCTGGTCTACGCGCTGATCAATTTCATCGCCACCATCGCGATCTTGAAGTTCATCGAACATCGGAGTCTCGCGTGACGCCCACCGCTCCTAGCTTCAGCGGCCCCATCGCGGAGCTCACGGGCTTCGAGCCAGGAGCCGTCGCCAGCGCTCTCGAGTGGATCGGCGTCGCGCCCGTGCTCGTCGGCACCTTCGTCGTG
>JBDQGY010000244.1:0-6086 GCA_040265175.1 Nannocystaceae bacterium | reverse complement strand
TAGCGCGCCAGGGCCCCGTCGGCGGCGTCCAAGACGACCCCAAAGTGCCACAAGAACACCGCGAGCCACAGGTGCGCCGGGGTGGTCTCCGGGCCGCCAAAAGCCACCGGCCACAAGATCCACGCGGCCACCAAGCGCAAGAGGATATTGGCGGTGGTGAGTCGGTTGGGGGTGATCGCTTTGATGTCCGCCGTAAAGATCAAAAACAGGATCGACAGCGGCCGGTGGAGAAACACCGGGGCGAACGCCACCTCTTGTTTTTGGCGGAGGCGAGCGATGCGGTCGGGATGAAACAGGGAGCTCATGGGATCTGGGGCGGCGCCGAAGCGTAGATGATGGGGGCTGCCCTTGGCGTGTTTGCGAACCTAGCAAAGATTCGGGGTGACAGCCTTGTTTCTGGCGGGCGGGGCGGCCGTCACGAAATCGCGTGCTCACTGCGGAGCGCGCGCGTCGTCGTCGTGCGTGCGGGCGGGATACCGCTGCGCCAGGCCGGGCATCCGCGCGAGGGCGCCGTGACTGACCAACAAGTTCACCAAAAATCCAAACCTCAACGTTAGGGCGAGGGCGAGACCGTCGGAGCCTTCGAGGCCGATGCCCTCAAAGGTGAGCAAGGAGACGGCCTCCAGCGCGCCGATGCGACCGGGGATGAACCCCAAGAGTTGGGTCACGGCGCGGCTCATGGCGTTGTACAAGAGGGCCGTCCACAGGCCGCCCTCGATGCCAAGGAGCGTCACGACGAGCCAGATCTCGCACACGCGCACGGACTGCGCCAGGACGCGCAAGGCCATCAAGCGCAAGAAGTCACCCCGGCGATCGCCGACGGCGGAGGCGAGGTGGGTGTCGAGCTTGCGGGCCCAGGCGAGGGCCCGGTCTTTGCGTCGCCGCACGAAGCGAAAGGGCAGCCGCCCCAGCAGGCGACTCAGCCTCGCGCCGATACCATGCTTCACGAGGCTGATGATGGTGAGGGCGGGCAGCGCCGTGACGACGCACGACAGCAGCAAGAGCTGCGCGGCGAGGGGGTTGCCGAACCCCGCCGCGAGCGCGGCGGCGGGACCCACGGCGGCGTAGGCGTTGTTGAGCCCGGTGGCCAGCGTGCACCACACGGCGGCGCCGACCAGGCTCGCGCTTGGGAACCAGTGGCGCAGCACGCTGAGCTTGACGACCTGGCTGCCGTGGTTGCCGAGGGGCAAGATGGCGTTGAGGGCCGAGCCGGCGCGTTCGACCTGGAGCAGCGTTAAGAACGGGATGGCCTTGCCGCGGCCGGGCAGCGCCGTGCGGTAGGCCAAGATGGTCATGAGCGCGATGGTCGACCACGGGATCAGCAGCAAGAGCCAGCGCCAGCCGATGCGCTCGAAGACCTCGGTGATCACCTGCAGGCCGTCGTGTTTGTAGAGCACCCAGGCCAGGAGACCAAACGCCACAAACGGGGCCCCCCACCGCGTCAGGCGCTTGGTGGGGGTGTCTGCGGGTGCGGTGTCGGCCTCCATATTGGTTTGGGTATACCTGATTCGGTGGGGGGAGGCTCGGTTTTGGGCCTCCAGGTTCAAAGTTGATTTTCGTGGAGGGACGTGCCAACACCTGCAGCGTGACGGGGAAGGCAGCGCTCGTGGGTGTGATCGTCGTGCCTGAAGGACTGGACGTGAAGACGCCGATCGGGGGGCTCTCACCCCTCGCTCGGCACGCGCTCTCGCTTCAAGCGGCCGGGGTGACGCGCATCGACTGTGTGGGCGCCGTGCAAGACGACACCTGGTCCCACGCGGGGCTGCGCGTCCCCATCCAATCGGTCACCTCTGCGCCCGCGCTCGCAGACGGGGAGCATGCGTTGCTCGTGCACGCCGCCTGGAGCCCGCATCGTCTGGCCTTGACCTACGTGGCTGAGGAGTGGCGAAGCGGCGCGATGACGGCACCCACATGGGTGGGTCCTCGCGCGGGGATGCTCGGACTGATCGACGCCGCGAATCTCTCGTCGGCGCTCCGTGGGGGCGATGGAGCAGAGGTCGCTTTTGCAGACCGGGTGGAGGCGCTGCCCGAGGGAGTGTTTGTGGTGGGGGCGTCGAGCGCGTCCGAGCGTCGGGCGGCCACCACGCTTCACCTGGTCAGCTTGAGCAAGGTCACCGGAGGCGTGATCGATCGGCTGGTGATGCGACCCGTGACCCGGCACTTGACCCGCGTGCTATGCCGGACGGGCGTCACTCCAAACATGGTGTCCGTGTTTAGCATCGCGCTCGGCCTGATCGCCGCGTACCTCGCGAGCTTGCCGGAGGCGAGCGCGGGTCTTTGGGCTGGCGCTGTGTTGATCGCCGTGCGCTTCATCGATTGCGTCGACGGGGAGCTCGCGCGGCTCAAGTACATGGGCTCTCGGCTCGGTGCGTGGCTCGACACCCTAGGAGATGGTGTCGGCATCTTCGCCTTCGTGCTCGGCGTGTGGATGCACGTGTTGGCTACCGATCTCGCGGATGTCCAGCGGTGGCAGGCGGTGGGCGCGGTGGGCTTGGCGTCGTGGGTGGGTGTCCAGGTGGCGCAGGTCCTCGCCTCCCGACAAATTTCCGGGTCGGGCTCTGTGCAAGAGATCGCATGGGGTCACCTGCAGGCAGAGCGGACGTGGTCGGAGCGTCTCGTCGCTGCGGTGGCGGTCTTCGCGCGTATTGACACCATCGGGGTGGCCTACGGCATATTGACCATGGCGGGTTTGTACCGGGTCCTGTTGGTGGTCCATGCGGTTTCGGCGACGCTCGGGGCGCTCTACTTCTCGCTGCAGTTGGTGCGAAACCGGGTCGGTAAAGTCTCCGTTGCGTAGCGAGTCATGCTACTTCAGCCGTAGGCCCGCAATTTGCGGGAAACGCGCATTATGATTGGTGTCGTTCTTGTTGCCGGAGTCTCCCGCCGCCTCTTCCCCCTCACTGAGCACCGCCCCAAGTGCCTGCTCGAGGTGGGGGAGCGGACCATCTTTGATCATCAAATGGCGTCCTTGCGCGCCTGCGGCATCCGTGAGGTGTGCCTGGTGCTCGGCTATCGCCGCGAGCAAATCATGGCCCACGCCCGCGCCGAGCACCCCGACCTGCGCTTCCACGAGGTGGTGAACCATCATTTCTTCGAGACCAACACGGCCCAGTCTTTGTTCGCCGCGAGCAAGCACTTTCTCGATCGCGACATGGTGCTGCTCAACGGCGACGTGCTCTTTGACTCACGCGTGATCGAACGAGTGGTCAAGGCTCCCAACGCCGTGTCCATGGCGGTCGAGGCCAAGCCGTGCGGAGATGAGGAGGTCAAGGTGATCGTGGATGACGCCGGTCGAATCCAAGAGATCGGCAAGGAGATCGACATCGGTCGCTCCCTCGGTGAGTTCATCGGCGTGGCGCGTTTTTCTGCGCTGACCACCGCGAAAATTTACGACGCGCTCAAAGAGGTGGTGTCGACGCCCGAGGGGCGCAGCGACGCCTACTACGAGCGCGCGCTCGCGTCGCTGGTGAGCGAGGTACCGCTCACCTCTGTGGAGGTCACTGGCCTCCCGTGTGTGGAGATCGATTTTCCCGAGGACTACGAGGTCGCGCGCCGCGACATCTTCCCGCGCTTCGCGTCGTCGTAGAACCGCGCGGTCATGGCGTCCACGCGTCGGCGCGTCACCCCGTACGCGCGAGGTCGTCGTCGGGCCTGGCTCACGCGCGGCGGCGGCCAGGATGAAGCGCCACGAAGGCCACGAAGACGCAGCAGAGCACGCTCAGCACGCCGAGGGAGCCGATGCTGCGCAGGCCGGGGTGCTCCGCGACGAGCAGGCCCGCGAATCCACCCATGGTGGTGAGGGCGGAGATCAGCGTGGCCCGCGAGGTGTGACCTACCGTGACTTTGGTGCGCGCGTGCCAGAGGTGAATGCTCGTGTCGATGCTCAAGCCGAGCACGGCGGGCATCACCACCAAGTTGAAAAAGTTAAGATGGATCGGCAACAGACCCATCCACCCGACGGTGAAGCCGAGGCCGAGGACCAAGGTCCCAAAGCAGGCGAGGGTGGCGCGGAGCCGCCGCAAGTCCAAGGCGATGAACAACAAAATGATCGCGAGGGCGGCCAGCGGGAGGCGGCGCGCGTCCACATGCATCGCGGCCACAAGATCTGCGAAGACCAACCGGCTGTCGGCGCGGCCCACGTTCGCCGGGAGGATCGCGTCGAAGCGGCGCTTGACCGCCACGAGCTCGTCGAGGTGCCCGCCGCGAATATTCAGGCACACGTGCCCGAGGCGGTCGTCGACGTCGTCACGCTCCACAAAGGGCTCGCGCGCCCAGTCGGGGAGCGCCGCCGGTTCGATAGGCGACGCCTTGGACAGTCGCTCTAGAGCCTCGAGGTGGCTGCGGTAGCCTTGGGCTTGCGCGTCCAAGTCGGGGAGCTGGGCCAAAAAGTCGTTGGAGAGCGCGCCGATCTCCGCGAGGCGACCGCGCTTGGTGCCTTGATCTTCAGGGAGGATCTTCGCGACGCTGTACACGCCGCGAATCCACGGCGCCTGGGGGCGGCCTTCCAGGGTGGGCGCGTCCGGCAACAGCCGCTGCTCGCGCTGTTCGACGGCGAGGGCCTCCACGGCGGCGTCGAGACCGGCGCGCTCCTCCGCGACGAGCACGACGGACTTGGAGCAGCGCCCGGTGGCGGAACCGTAGCGGATCCCCGCGCCTTTTTTCGGCTGGGCGTTGAGCTGCCGCAGGTCTTTTTCGAAGGTGAGGCGAGGCCCGCCGACCACCGCGCACATGGCCACGGCGCCGAGGAGCAGCCACCGCCATGGCATGGCCCGGCCCCGCGGCGCGGCGTCCACGGCGGGTGGGGTCCGCGTGGGTCTCGGTGGGGTGGGCCAGAGGGTGTCGACCACGGGGACAAAGAGCACGGCGCACACAAAGCACACGAACACGCCCACGGCGGAGATGGCCCCGAACTCACGAAACGCCTTGAAGTCGGCGATGCCGAGAATGGCGAGGCTGCTCGTGGTGGTGAGCATGGAGGCGGTGAGGGGGCGAAGGTGACGCTCGATGACGTCGGGCCATCGCGCCGCGTGATCACCGGGTCGGAGCGCGAACAGGTGCACGGAGAAGTCCACCCCCATGCCAAAGAGCACGGCAAACAAGAAGATCGTGAGGGCGTTGAGTTGGGGCAAGAGCAGCGCGGCGCAGGCCAAGGTGACGCAGGTGGCGATGCCCATGGGCACCAACACCAGGGCGAGGGCGCGGACCGTGCGAAACCCAAACACCAAGACGCAGGTGACGAGGAGCACCGACAAGATCGTGGCCCGCTTCGCATCTCGCAAAATAGTGTCGATGTCTTTGGCCACGTTGTAGGCCGCGACAATCTGCACCCGCGCATCGGGGGCGACGCCTTCAGCTCTGAGCGTCGCGACGCGATCTCGGATGCGCTCGGCCACCTCCCGCGCGAAGGTGATGTCCGTGGCGGACTTGGACAACACCGCCTTCACCACTTGGACGCGGCCGTCGGCGCTGATGAAGGGATCTTCGAGGGAGTCTCGCCACTCGATGTCTCCCTCGGCGTTCTCCTCGGGCCAGATGAGGTCGACCTCTCGGGCGCTCAGGTCCCCCCGTGACGCCAGGGTTTGCTTTTGATCTCGCACCCAGGACGCGACATCGGGCGCGTCGGTCTCGGCGTCGGCGACCGGTGAAGGTGGGGGATCGGGGCCGGGGTCGTCGTCACCATAGTCGTCCCAATTGTCCCCGGCGAGGACCTCGTCCATCGGGGCGGCCGCGCCGGATCGTTGCGCACCGACATCACGAGCGATGCGCCGGGCGATGGCGCGTTGCTTCGCCTCTCGGAGCTCACCGGCGAGGTCGTCAAGCTCCGCGTCCTCAAGAAAGTACAAGGCCCGGTCGCGCAGGGGGGTGAAGTCGCGACCGGTGGTGACCCTGGAGGCCTCGGGCCACTCGGCGATGGAGGTGGCGAGGCTGTCGACGAGCCGCTGCCGCGCGGTGGCGTCCTCGAGCTCAACGGCGACGATGAACATCTCCGTGGAGCCTTTGCGCGCGGAGAGCTCGTCGAGCGCGCGTACGCTCGGCGCGGACTCGGGCAACAGACCGCGCAGGTCGGTGTTGATCTTGACGCCGCG
>JBDQGY010000243.1:0-6293 GCA_040265175.1 Nannocystaceae bacterium | reverse complement strand
TCTGGGGATCTGCGCTGCCGGTGGTCTCGGCGCCGCCGCCGTGCTCGAAAGGGTCTAGCGCTCCGAGCTCCCTCGGATGCGCGAGCGCCTAGAAGCTCGAGCGTTCGATCTCGTAGCGGGTGAGTTTACGATAGAGCGTGGCGCGCCCGATCCCAAGCCGGCGCGCGGCCTCTGTCACGTTTCCGCCGACGTGCCTCAACGCCTCTACGATCGCCTCGCGCTCGGCCTCTTCAATCGAGCGAACAGTGCCGCTCGTTGACGTAGAGGAGCTTCCCGCCGCGCTTTGAGCGGGGTCACGAATGTCTGAGGGAAGATCTGCCACCGTGATTCGGGCACCGCGCGCAGAGATCACCATGCGCTGCGCAAGATTCTCCAATTCACGTACGTTCCCGGCCCAACGGTACGCTTGAAGCCGCCGTAACACCTCTGGGTCGTAGCTAGAGACAGGGCAATCAAACTCCGCAGCATACCGGCTCAAGAAGTGGGGAAAGAGCTCGTGCAGGTCTTCAATTCGGTCCCGCAGCGGAGGCATATCGATCGGGTAGATCACAAGTCGATAAAACAGATCGTGCCGAAATCTCCCCTCGTCCACGAGTCGAGCCAGGTCGTGCTGGGTGGCCGAGATCAAACGCAGATTCACGGGCACCTGCTCGTGGCCACCGACTCGCTCCACGCTCCGCTCTTGCAGCGCTCGAAGTAGCCGGACTTGGGCGCCCTGGCTCAGCTCACTGATGTCATCGAGGAAGAGGGTCCCGCCACTCGACGTCTCGATCTTTCCAGGACCCTTGTCTCCCGGATCCTCGACCGAGCCAAAGAGCTCGGACTCGTGGAGTGACTGTGGAATTGCGCCGCAGTTCACGACCACGAAGGACTTGTCAGCCCGCTCGCTGCGCTCGTGAATGACCCTCGCCACCAGCTCTTTACCGGTGCCGTTCTCGCCCTGGATGAACACGCTCACCTTGCTCTGCGCGACGCGGTCGACCTCAGCCATGACTTGTCGGATCGGACCTGAAGTCCCGAGGATTCGCAGGGTACCCGTCGCCTCCGTGCTAGGCGCGGCCACCGTCGCAGGTATGTCGAGCGCGTGCTCGCGGATGGCCGCCCGCATGACCCCGATGGTCGCCTCCCGCAGCAGCGGCTTGACCTGATAGTCGAAGGCCCCAAGCTTCATGCATTCCACCGCCGTCTCAAGCTGTTCGTCCGCAGTCAGCATGACCACGGGACAGCGGTTACCTCGCTCCTTCAAGCGACGGAGCACCTCGATGCCATCCATGCCAGGCATGCGCACATCGAGACACATCCCGTCCGGTTGGTCCGTCTCAAGGGCGGCCAGCAGGGCCGGGCCGCTGTCAAAACCCGTCGATGAAATCCCATCTCGTTCCAGCCACGCCATCAACAGATTGCGGGTGTCCGCATCATCATCCACCACAAAGACCCGTGCGTTGTTCGTCGGCAATTCGTCCACGTTGGGTAGCCCAGTCCTCTCCTTCAATAGACTACCGAGCAAACTGCTCGACCACAATGCTTGGCCCAAGAAGTTTGGGATCCCCGGAAATGGTCCACAAAACGGACTCCGGTGGTCCACTGCATGCCGAAGCGACAAACAGGTGCTGACCGTGCCCCTCGCCGCGCACCCATCACAACCCCAGCCCCATCTGCGGGTGAGCGCACGCCGACTCACCCGCCCACCCCATGGTTGATGATGTCCCTCCTGCGTTGAAGAGCCCCTCCGGGATGGATGCGCCTCTCATTGCTCCAGGTCCGTGATATCCTCATGGCTGGCACCGTGCTCGTCTTGGCGCCACGCCGAACGATGAACGACCCGGCATTATTACGAGAGGCGCTCGTTGAGCTCGCGAGGGCCCGGGAGTCCGCCAAACTCCAGCGGGAGCTTCTCGACCGACTGTCCCAAGCCGCCAAGGACATCATTCACGCCGCTTCCAAAGAGGCGTGTTGGGCTGGCGTCATCGACAACCTCGCTGCCCTGATCGAGTTCGACGGTGCGGCGATCTTCCCAGCAGCTCCTGTCCACACGGACACACCGCTGTATGTTTCTAACGCGCTGCTCGCGTCGGCCCGATGGTCGCACATCGCCGATCTCCCCAACGATGCCGGTGCTCCCGCCATCCTCGCGATCGACCTCACCCCGCGCGAGAGCCACGAGGATAGACCGCAATGGAGAGGACCTGCGGAGGTCTGCTCCCTCGTGTGCGTGGGAGCCTCCGACGACGCGACAACGCGCTCACCCATGTTGGTCCTGGCCTCAAAGAACATCGGGGCGTTCAACCGAAGGACCATCGAGATCTTGCAACGCTTCGTCGCGCTGCTCACCGCGACACCAGCAGTCAGCGCAAAACGCGCAGAGCCTGCGGCGACAGTCCCGATCCCGTGGATTCGATTCACCGACGATTTCGTCCTCATCGCCGCGAACGAGCTGGGCGACGCGTTCATAAATCGATGGGCCGCACCCCACGGCGACGTGCTGCCCAAGACGCTGTCAACAGCCCTGAGCGACGGACAAGAACTCACGGCGGGCCGGGTAGATCTGCGCGCCGGCAATCAGTTTTTCTCCTGCGACATCACCCGTGAATTGGACGGCTCATGGGCCCTCGTCGCCACGGACATCACGACCTTGCGAAAGAAGTGGCGCGGGCTCGAAAATTCTCAGCGGAGGCTCCGGTACGTGCTGAACGCTCTCTCCGTAGCGGTGCTCGTCGAGGCGCCCGACGGCGCCCCACTCCTGAGCAACCCCGCGTACCAACAACTCTTCGATCACCCACTCCTCTCCAACGCCCTGCGCAGCGACACCAACGAGGCTATCGCAGATATTGAGGCGACGCACGTCCTTGATCCAGAGGGCCTCGTGAGCATGCGAACGCGTCGCGAACCTTCAAGTACGACGAGGCAGCAGGTCTTTGAGGCGAGACAGGCGGGAAGCCTCCTCCTCAGCGTCTCGACCGTGTTTAACGCAGACCGTGAGGTGTACCGAGTGTGGCAATACACCTCAATTCCAACGACGCTTCAAAACAACTCCCCTCAAGCTGACCTGGGCCCGCTGCTCCCGCTGATCGAGCTCTCTCGCGAGCCCACGATGCTCTACGATGTGTCCGGTTCCATTCGCGAGGTGAACGCCTCCGCAGCCGCGTTCCTTGGGACCTCTCAAGCTGACCTGCGACGCACGCTCCTGCGCAACATCTTCCCGCTGCCCTACCACGCCGCGCTCTCCAAGGCTCACCAGCGCGCCATGGCCGGCGAAGTGGCCACCTTTCAGGCGCCGATCTCAAAATCTGAGTCGACCTCCGCACAAGTTGAGATTCAGATCAGCGCGCTGGAGTTCGCGGCTCGGCAGGCCTTCGCGATCACCATTCGCGATCGAGCAGGCCTTCGTTCGGAACACCATGGGCTCGAATTGCTCTCGTCAGTGACTGAGAATTTCGGCGTGGGTGTCGCCATCGCCGATCTCCAAGGCAAGGTCGAGTGGGTCAACAAAGCGTTCCAAGCATCAACAGGGTACTCACGCGCGGAGACCACAGGATTGACGCTCGCTCAGCTCCTCGGTGGTCCGAGCGCCGACCAAGACAAGCTCGCTCTGCTCGATACACACATCCGCGACGGGCGCGCGATGCAAGCGGATTTTTTGTGTCAGCGAGCGTCTGGCCCGATGTTTTGGAACTCCGTGCATCTCTCGCCGGTGCGCGATGGCGCAGGAGACATCTCTCGATTTATCGCGGTGCTCTCGGACATCTCTGATCAGAAAATGAATGAAGCTGAGATGCTTCGATCTCAGCATGAAGCGGAACAGGCCAGCAAATCAAAGTCGGAATTTCTCGCGGTGATGAGCCACGAAATCCGCACCCCTCTTAACGCGATCTTGGGACTCACCGAGCTCGCGCTGCAAGGTAGCCTCCCGACCGAGCAGCGCTCTCTCCTACGGTCGGTGCAGGCCAACTCGGAGGTGCTGACCTCTATCCTCCGTGATGTCCTCGACTTCTCAAAGATCGAGGCGAGGCAGACCACGACCGTCCGCGAGCCGTTCTCGCTACTTGAAGTGACCGAGTCCGTGGCGGACGCGCTTAGTGTTCACGCAGAGGCAAAAGGGCTCGACCTCGTCTGCTATTGCGATCCGCAGATCCCGGCGGTCCTCCGTGGCGATGCAGATCATCTCCGACAAGTGCTTATCAACCTTATCGGAAATGCGATCAAATTCACGGATCGCGGCGAGATCCTGTTGGAGACAACCTTGCAAAGATCAACCTCGGAAGAGGCCACCATCCGGATCGTGGTAGAGGACACGGGGGTCGGAATCCCGAAGTCGCAGACACAGAATGTGTTTGAGCAATTCGTACAAGCAGACCAGTCGACGCGGAGACAATTCGGCGGGACTGGTCTCGGACTTAGCATCACCCGCTCACTGGTGGAGCTCATGGGTGGATCGATTGGTGTTGATTCGACTGTCGGTGTGGGCAGTCAGTTCACCATCGACATCTCTCTCCCCGTGATCACGCCTACCTCCGCAGCGAGGAAAAGCCACGCCGCCTTCTCTCGTATCAAAGGGATGTTGTGTGACCCCAATGATCGAAGCCGACACGCCGTCGAACGCCTCCTCACACACTGGGGCGTTGAGGTCACCACTTCGGACAGCCTCGAAACGGTCGCTGAGGCCATCAGCGGCGCGACCGACGCGGATGTGCTCCTGGTCGACTTCTCCATGTACCAAGCACACAAAATGCGAACGGCGAGGCGCCGCAGCACGCCCGCTCCCGTCCCGAAGTGCCAAGTCATGGTGCTGTGTCGCAGCAGCGACCTTGAACCCCGGCTCCTCGAGGACCCGGCGGCCCTGTACATCACCAAGCCCATTCGACAAGAGAACCTCCGACTTAGCCTCGCGCAGGCGCTCCGCCTTGAGCAGCTCACGACCGCTGCCGAGGACTCGAGTCCAACGAGCAGCGACCAGCACAAACAGACACACCGGGTCCTCTTGATCGAGGACAACGTAGACAACCGAAAACTGACGTCTGCCATGCTCGAGAAACACGGGATGCTCGTCGAGGCCTTTGAGAACGGCGCGGACGCGATCGAGGAGTTCAGCAACTCTGAGTATGATGTCATTTTGACCGACCTCGAGATGCCCGGGATGGATGGTGTCCAGGTGGCACAAAAGATCCGCGCACTCGAGAAAAGACTCCACACAAAAAAAACACCTATCGTCGCGGTCACCGCTCATGCCCTGGTCTCCTTTCAAGAGCGCTGCCTCGCGGCGGGGATGGACGCCTTCGTGACCAAACCCGTCCGGTGGCCGGAGCTGTTCATGAAACTTGATGAACTCCTGACGAGCCGACCTAAAATTTTGATCGTCGATGACACCCCCGACGCCTTGGCGATCGCCAAGAAGCTGCTGAGCGCGGAGGGCGAGTACGACATCGACACGGTCCAAAGTGGCCACGATGCCGTTCGTTCGATCAAGGCGCAGCGATATGACCTCGTCCTCCTCGATATGCTCATGCCCGATCTCAACGGCGCCGATACCATCAAGCAGATCAAGGCTCACCATAAAGATCTGAGCGTGCTCGCCATGACCAGTCTCGATCGAAGTGAGTTGAGTCGATTGTCCACGCTCTTTGACGGACAGATTCAAAAGCCACTGCAGCGAGGGGAGTTCACCGAGATCGTAAAACAACACCTCCGTCATCGCCGCGACAGGCAGGTGAGCCCGGCGAGGACCCCAGGCGATCCAGCGAACAAGAAACAGTCGGTGGACAAGCGGTATGTGGTCGAGATCGATCCCGACATCCTCAAACTGATCCCGTCGTTCCTGGAGAGCCGCTCCAAGGACGTCACCACCTTGCGAGAGAGCCTCGGTTCGGGAGATCTTGAGGTCGCTCGTCGAATCGGTCACACGCTGAAGGGCGTCGGGGCCAGCTATGGCTTCCCAGAGATCACCGTGTTCGGGCAGAAGATCGAGCGCGCTGTACTCGATGGACGCCTCAAGGAGGCCCGCGAGCAAATCAATCAGCTCGAGACCTATCTCAACAGCGTCGTTGTCCAACCGGCGGAGTAGGAGTGCGCCTGCCAGCGTGGTCCCAAGTGGGGCACGTTCGTCGCGGCAGCCCCCCTGTGACGCTCAGAATTTTGGATCCGTCTCCCCTTTCCTCGTACCGTATCCAAATGGCGGGTCGTCCACTCACGAGCCTGTTCGCGATCTTGATCATCCGTTCAGGACCTCTCTCCGGCGCTCTCTTCCAGGGAGCGCCGGCGGTCGAGGATTCTACGGCTCCTCAAGAACATGCCGTGGT
>JBDQGY010000242.1:0-6308 GCA_040265175.1 Nannocystaceae bacterium | reverse complement strand
TTGAACGCTTCGAGCTGGCCCCGCCCGGCTGGCGCCCGCCCATTTGAGCGGAGATTGGGAAATGTCAGCTCGCGAGGTGAGGGCTGTCGAGCGCGCCCAAGTCGGCGAACCCGCCACAAATGCGGTGATGTGATGCCGAGCGGATAGACTCGCCGCGTGTTCGATCCTAGGAGCAAACCCGACTCTGGTTGGCGGCGCGAGGTCTACGAGGTGGTGTTCGAGACCGAAAAACGCGCCGGCCGGATCTTTGATTTTGCCTTGCTGGTGTTGATCGCTGTGAGCGGCGTGGCAGTCTCCGTGGAGAGCGTACCTGGGATCAGCGAGTCCACCCGTGAGATTTTGGTCGCGTTGGAATACGGGCTCACATTTCTGTTTACGGTGGAGTATGTGCTGCGTGCGGTCTGCGTAGAGCGCCCACGGCGATACGTGCTGTCCGTGTTCGGAATTATCGACTTGTTGGCGGTCCTTCCGACCTACCTGATGTTCTTTATCCCCGCGGCGGGGAGCCTCAGCGTCGTCCGGGTGCTTCGGTTGCTTCGCATCTTTCGGTTGTTCCGCTTGCGGCACTACGTCCGCGAGGGAGACGCGCTGCTGCGGGCCATGAAGGCCTCTCGCTACCGCATCACGGTGTTTGTGGTCACTGTTGTGATCGTGGTGGCGATCCTCGGCGCTGTGATCTACGTGATCGAAGGGCCTGAGCATGGTTACGACTCAATTCCGTCGAGCATGTATTGGGCGGTGGTCACTTTGACCACCGTGGGCTACGGGGACATCTCACCGCAGACGCCGCTCGGTCAGGCGATCGCCTCGGCGGTGATGTTGCTCGGCTACGGGATCATCGCCGTCCCTACGGGGATCGTGACGGCGCAGATCGTCCAGGGGGAACGCGCCCATCTTGGGGTACCGCTCGTCTCCAAGCGCTGCCCTGCCTGTGCCGCTGAAGAGCCCCGACTGGACTCCAGGTTTTGTCGGCAATGCGGGGCGGGATTTGCGAAGGACCCTGAGTAGAGGACAAAAGGACGCGCGAAGAGCGCGCCTTGCCCCGTAATCCCCGAAATCGTTGAAAAGTGGCCGCAACTGCGGTCTGTCTGGTACCGCAGTCAATGATGCCGCGTTCGGCCAATCGTCGGGTTTCCCCGGGACGCAAGCCTCGCTCGAGGGCGCCGAAGGGGAAGTCTTCGCGGGGCCGTACTCGGCCGCGAGCCGGCCGGGGCAAGGGCGCGTCGAAGAGCGCCGGGGGTCGTCGCGCTCGGCGAGGTGCCAATGAGGACGCCGCCATCCGTGAGGAGCGGGTCACGCGGCTGCGCGGCGCAGCCATCGTGCTCGCGTTGATGTGCATCAACGGGCTCGTATTTTTCCGCTCCGGAGAGGGCTCAGAGCTGTTGCAGTTGCCGGCGTCGGTGGGGAGCGCGGCGTCGCTCTCGGGGACCGCGCTGCCGCTGCTCACGTCCTGCGATGGTCGAGGGACGCGCGTCTTCGACAACCTCGATGCGCAGCTTCACCGGTCCACGCGGCTCGGTCGTGGGCGGACACTCCGATTGGGGCTGATCGACGTGGGAGTACGTCCAGATTCGGTTGACGAGGCTGAGGCCGCCATTCGGTCCACCATCGACCTAGGCCTGCTGTCTGGGCGTGGTGCCTCCGTACGGGTCGCGATGGACCGGAGTGGATCCCTCAACGCGCTCGAACTCGAGTTGTCAGAGGGGCACGTGATCCAGGTGTGTCGAGAGGTTGGGGATCTGGACGTTCGCACCCTCCAACATCCGCTGCGCACCGATGTCGAGGTGATCCGTTTGGCTATCCCGCGCAGTGGGAGCCTCTTCGAAGCCGTCGCGGAGGCGGGCGAGCGCGGGGAGCTTGCCCGAAGCGTCGGTCAACTCTTGGCACACGACGTGGACTTTTCCGTGGAGAGTCAGCCGGGCGATGTGGTCAACGTCATCGTGGAGAAACGCTACCTTGGGCACGAATTTCACCGCTACGGCCCCATCTTGGCGGTCCGTTACGCGGGGGCGCGGGGCCGCAAGGCGTTCTATTTGGGGAGCAGCGACACGGCAGCGCCGCGGTATTTTGATCGCAAGGGCGAGCCCATGGCCAGGGCCATCTTGCGCTCGCCACTCGCGACTCATCCCTACGATCCGGAACGCAGAGGTGCGATGGCGCCGACCATTGAATTCGTAGACGGCCGAATCGGCTTGGTCTACCAGCGGGAGCGTGGCGCTCCCGTCGCTGCGCTGGGAGCTGGAGAGGTCACCTTTGCCGGCCGCCTCCCTGACGAGGGGCTCGTCCTTGAGATCGCACTCGACGATCGCCGACGCTTTCGCTACGCCCACCTCGATCGCGTGTTCGGTGATCTGACCGTGGGGAGCAAGGTGGAGCAAGGACAGCTCGTGGGCGCCGTCGGTCACACGGGACAAGCGCGGAGCGACCGCTTGAGGTTGGAGTTCCTGCAAGACGGGGTGCTGGTGGATCCTTCGGTCACAGCCTCGGGTGAAGAAATGTGGGCCGCACACCGTGGCGGTCGCCTCGCCGGCGACGCGCTTGAGCAGTTTCGCGAAGATATCCGCGGCTGGCGGAAGATTCTCACTCGAAGCTAGGTGACGGGCGTCTGCTTGGGATTCGTAGGCAGGCGCATACAACGCGAATCTGCGAGCGCCTCAAGAGGAGGGCCCTTCTGGGTGTCCCGCGGTGCAGTCTCCGCGGCGAATAGAGGTTCGATCCGGTCCATGGTTATTGACCGCGAGTACTCAATATTCCCCGTGTTTTGGGCGAAAGACTGCTTATGGCGAAAATCCTAGTTGTCGACGACGCGCCGACGGTCCGCACCATGGTCGGTAAGACTCTGCGGGAAGATGGACACACCATCACGGAAGCGGCGAACGGGGCGGAGGGGCTCAAGTGTGCGGAGGAGGCTGAATTCGACATGGTCGTGACCGATGTGAACATGCCAGAGATGAGCGGCATCGAATTGTGCCGCGCGCTGCGTTCGCGCTACGCCTATCAAAAGGTCCCGATTCTCATGCTGACGACCGAGGGACGCTCGCGATTGATCGCGGAGGGGAAAGAGGCCGGGGCGAGTGGTTGGATCGTAAAACCCTTTGAGCCACGCAAGCTCTGCATGGCCGTCGAGATGTTGATCAAGAAAGGTCGCGGTCGCGATGCTGTGATCCGCCAGGCCTAGCCGCGGTTACAGCACACGCCGCACACTGCGGATGGCCTCGTACTCCTCGAGGACCGGCGTGTCTTCGATGCGCCTTGGCGAGTCGATATTGAGGGGCAGGGGGCATATGGAGATCAGGCGGGCCTCGTCGACATCGTCGATTTGCGAGGGCGGCAGCTCTTGGTGGGCGAAGCGAAGATAGATTTTGGATCGAACAAACAGATCGAACAACTCGGGATCGAGGTGATTGTTGCGCTTCATGCCCCCCATGATTTCGAGCGTTTCGGAGAGCATCATCCCCCTCTTGTAGGGACGATCGGCCGCGGTGAGGGCCTCAAAGGTGTCCGCGATGGCCATGACGCGCGCAGGGATCGACATGGTGCCGGCGTGCAGACCCCGCGGATAGCCTCGTCCATCCATTCTCTCGTGATGACCCGTTGCGTACTCGGGGACCCTCGCGAGCTCGGGAGGGAACGGGAGGGCATCCAACATGTCGATGGTATGCACCATGTGGCCGTTGATCACGCGCCGCTCTCCCTCCGTCAGTGTGCCTCGCTCGATGAGGAGATGCCCGAGCTCTTCGTCAGAAATCAGTGGCTGGGTCTGTCCATCCACCTTCACCTTCAACGCCGCGAGTTCGAGGAGGCGGGCGCGATCCTCGGTAGGGAGAAACTCTGCGCCGACGTTGACCCTCCGCAGGAGCGAGGTGGCTTCCCGTAGTTCCTCGCCGCGTCGTCGCGCGTCTTCCAAGGCGCCCTCCAACGAGCAATCGCCCCGCAAAGCGCGTTCGTAAGCGCTCACCTCGGCGTCACGGATCATCACCTCGATTCGGGTGACGAGGAGTTCAACCCGGTCAAAGATCGCCTCAAGCTTCGTCGCCTTGTCCATCACGTGGGCGGGCGTCGCCACCTTCCCGCAGTCGTGCATCCACGCCGCGATTCGCAACTCGTACCACTCGGCGTCGGTGAGTTGAAAACTTGCGAACGGCCCCTGCGTTTGCTCGCATGCTGCCTCCGCGAGCATCTCGGTCAACAAGGGGACGCGCGCGCAGTGAGCACCCGTGTACGGGGACTTCGCATCGATCGCGCTGGCGAGCACGCGGATGAAGCTCTCGAGTAAGTCGCGCTGCGCTTCAAGGAGGGATTGATTCTCAAGGGTGATCGCGGCGAGAGACGCGAGCGTGTCGATCGCCACGCGGGTGCGGTCGTCGAAGGGGATGGGCTCACTCGTCTCCGGCGAGCGCGCGTTTACGAGTTGGATGATGCCGAGCACCCGTTCGGTCGCGTCCATCAAGGGAATGGTGATGAAAGAGATGGTCTTGTATCCACGGGTTGTGTCGAACGCTCGGACGCCGCGCACGCCGACATCGGAGGAGTCCAACGAGTGGATGTCATCGATACAAAGTGAGCGACGCTGCCAATACGACCGTGAGGCGAGAGTTGCGAGATTATGACTGCCGTCTGGATTCGTAAGTGGGATAGGGGGAAGGTCACACGGCTCGTCGCTTGTCCCCCCGCGCCGAACCCCCAACGTGTCGTTGTGCATGATCTCGAAGGCGAGCTCGCTCGAATCGTTGAGCAGGTACAAGGTGCCACCGTCGGCGTTGGCCAGGGCGCGGGCTTCGAGAAGGATGGTTTCCACCAAGTGTGCCCGGTCTCGCTGGGAACTGAGGGAGCGATGGACGCGGACGAGCGCCTCCAGGAGCTTGGGCTCCTCGGCGCCTAATGACGGGGGGGTGGTCATGGCGGTGCCGACGAGACTAGCGCAGATGGCCCGGGGCGTTCGATACCAGGGGGCGGAGGGACGCTCCGAGAGGCACGCAAGGGCTTTCGTACGAGGTCTTGTTGGCCGCGGTCCGCGTCGCCCCGGGGACGCCACTGCCTCCCCAGCCTCCATGGATTATGTAGGCGGACGTTACGCGGCCTGCCCCGTCCGATTTTTTGTTGCTCCCTGACGGCTCGTTTGCCGGAAATCGATGGGTGTGTGGCGGCGCGCGGTACCGCCCAGCGGTCTTCGACGCCGGGTCTACAGCATTAATTTTCGACACAAAACAACCCCCCAGGCGGCCCAAATTAGTCGAACGGGTGACATACACGGCGTGCGACCGCAAAGGCCGCGTGCTACTGGCCGTGTTAGAATAGGGCGCAGCGGCACATTTCTTACACCTCACGCTCGTTGGTGGGAGTGCGATGGCCTCAAGTGCGGCCGTATTGCGCCTAGCAACCTTGTCTGGCAGTCTAAGGCGCGACTTCAGGAAGCCATGCAACCTCACCCAACGTCTATAGGCGACAAGAGCAGGATTCTGTTCGTTGACGATGAAACGCAGATCACGGAAACGCTGAGTCTCGCGTTGACCCGGCGTTCAAAAGAGTACGAGATTGTCGGCGCGAGCTCCGTGGATGAGGCCATGAAGCGCCTTACCTCCGACTCGTTCGATGTGGTCGTCACCGATGTTCAGATGCCGGGCAAGTCAGGCTTCGATCTCCTCAACGAGATTCGTTCGAGCGAGCGCCTCAAGACGCTCCCCGTGATCGTTATCACCGGGATGGGCGATCAGGAGATGAAGCGTCAGGCCATCGACTCTGGCGCGGATGACTTGCTCGCCAAGCCTGTCTCCGTGGCCGACCTCGTGGCGCGCCTCAAGAGCGCGTTGCGAATCAAGCGCTACCAGGATGAGCTTCGGCACCAAAACGAGAACCTCGAACAGGTCGTGGCCAACCGCACCGCGCAGCTTGAGATGGCCAGAGTAGAGTTGCTCTGGCGCCTTGGCGTGGCGGGAGAGTTTCGTGACAACGAGACTGGCAACCACGTCCTCCGGGTCGGCTACTTTGCTCGAGAGTTGTCGAGGGCGCTCGGACTCGATGATGAATTTTCGGAGACCGTATTCCTCGCGGCGCCGTTGCACGACATCGGAAAAATCGGGATCCCAGACTCCATTTTGCTCAAGCCGGGGAAGCTAACAGACACGGAGTGGGTGACCATGCGGCGGCACACCGAGTTCGGGGCACAGATTCTGCGTTCTCGCTTCGTCGATCCGCGGGCGGTCCTGGATGAGGGCCACACGCCGGGTTCGTTGTCGCAAACGGTCTCGGATGGGCTCATGCTCACCGCCGCCAATATCGCGCTCAACCATCACGAGCGATGGGACGGC
>JBDQGY010000241.1:0-6310 GCA_040265175.1 Nannocystaceae bacterium | reverse complement strand
GGGAGAGATGCACTGTAGCCGAGGTGTGCGCGGCCCCCGAACGCGGTGACGGCGACGTTGATGGCGAGGGTGATGGCGACGGAGGCGGCGATGGCGATGGAGATGGCGATGGCGATGGCGATGGCGACGGCGATGTCCCCGCGCCCGTCTCGATGGTGAGCTACACCCCGACCGATGCGTTGTTTCCCAATCCCGAGCGAGGCATCTATCGCTACGACACCCTAACGGCCGTGTCAGACCTCTCGTGGGTCTACGCCGAGGGACGCTCGCTCGTGTACAGCTATATCCGGCTTGACGACTACCGAGATGGACCCTTGGACCCGATGTTGCTCGACGCCATGACGCAGGGGTTCGAGGTCGCTCGCGCGGCGGGGGTAAAGATGATCATTCGATTCTCCTACAACTTCGGGCCCTACCCGAACAGCGAGCCCGACGCGCCGTTATCCGTGGTGCTCGGCCATATTCAACAGGTCGCCCCGGTCCTCGCGGAGAACGAAGACGTGATCGCGGTGGTACAGGCGGGCTTTATTGGGGCGTGGGGGGAGTGGCACACCTCCACCAACGACCTGCTCCCGGACAAGCAGGTGATCCTTGAGGCGCTGCTCGATGTGATCCCCGCGACCCGCATGACGCAGGTGCGGTACCCGTACTACAAGTCCGAGCTGTACGGCGGCCCCCTCGACGCCAGCACGGCGTGGACTGGGAGCGACGCCGCGAGGACTGGACACCACAACGACTGCTTCCTCGCGAGCGACGACGATTTTGGCACCTATCCGATTGGGGAGATCGAGGCGTGGAAGGTGTTTGTGGAGGAGGAGACCCGCTATACCCCCATGGGCGGTGAGACCTGCAACCCGAACCCACCCCGCAGCGATTGCCCCACGGCGCTCGAGGAGTTGGAGCGCCTTCACTTCTCGTTCCTCAACTTGCAATATCACCCCGACGTAATCCAAGGCTGGATTGATCAAGGCTGTTTCCCGGAGATCGAGCGGCGGCTCGGTTATCGACTCGAGCTGACCGAGGCGTGGCTGCCAGAGTCAGTGCGCCCGGGGGGACACTTTGATTTTTCCATGGGCCTGTCCAACGTGGGCTGGGCGGGGATGTACAACCCCCGCGCGGCGCTGCTGATCCTCGAGGGGCCGGGGGGCTCGTTCGAGACGGTGGCGGTCGACGACCTGCGGGGATGGGTCGCGGGCGAAGCGTTCACGGTGAGCGGTCGACTAGAACTCCCCACCGCGCTCGTGGAGGGGACCTATCGCTTGGGGGTGTGGATGCCCGACATGAGCCCGTCCATTCGCAGCCGAAGCGAGTACGCGGTTCGCTTCGCCAACGACGGGGTGTGGGATCAAGCGTCTGGGATCAACGAATTGGGTACCTTTGTTGTCTCGGATTCCGCGCCGGGAACCTCCGATGACGGGCAATCGTTCACCTTTACGCCGACGATCTGACCTGCGGGGAGAGAGGTCTCGTCGGGTCGGTCTCGAGGCGCGGCCAACCACACGGAGCTAGCGAGGGCGGGGAGAGATTCTGCGAAGATCGATAGAATCGACGAGCAACCCTGTTCCTCGGCCTTTTGGCCGCTCGACGACGGCACTCATCGAAGTAGCGGACACCGCGAGTGATGGCAGGGTAAACTCGAACAGTCGCAGGCCTTCGTCAACGGGCGATGGAGCGTCGCAAGTTAAGCGAAGCACGGACGGGGAGATCATGAAGATTATTCGGAGAGGGACAGCAGTGGGGGTGATGATGTGGACGTTGGGGATCGCCGGGTGCAACTCCTCGGGCACGGACGGCGATGGTGGACAAGATAGCGGCGCCGCGACGGTGACTGCCTCTGCGTCCGGGGGGACGACAGCCGGAGACGGAGACGGAGACGGCGATGGAGACGGAGACGGAGATGGAGATGGAGACGGAGACGGAGACGGAGACGGAGATGGAGATGGAGATGGAGATGGAGATGGAGATGGAGATGGAGATGGAGATGGAGATGGCGATCGGTGCGTCACGACAGATACATTGCTTGCGCCACCGGCGTGCGAACAACTCGTGCCTCCCAACAGTTTTGGCCCTACGCTTCAGTGGGCGTGGGATGGTGACGCAGAGCTCGGGAACACCTTTGTGTTGGCGACACCGCTCGTCGCAAACCTCACCGATGACAACGATGATGGTCAGGTAGATCTTTGCGACACGCCCGATGTGGTGGTCGTTGCATTTTCGCCCGATACGTTCTCGAGCGTTGAACAAATTTACGCGAGCAACGCACGCATCTATATCCTCGACGGAGAGACAGGCTCGCTGAAGCAGCGGATTGAAGACCCTGTTACCTGGTTTGCGATCCCCGCGCTCGCAGATATCGACGGAGACGGAGAGGTTGAGATCATCGCGCCCCAGTCAATCTACGGGAACATGATGGCATGGAACGCCGATGGAACGCAGGTTTCGGGCTTTGACGCGACGTTCGTAGAGGGGCCCGACGTTAACCCCCCGACGCTGGAGTTCGCGGCGCCAGTGAGCGTCTACGATCTCGACGGTGACGGAAACCCTGAGATTTTGTTGTATCGGTATGTCTTTGATTCTCAGGGAAACTTGCTCGCGACGCTCGATGTTGACACTGGCGTTCCTTACGTTGGTTTGACGGTGGCGGATCTCGATCAAGATGGGAACCCCGAGATTATCTCAGGGAACAAAGCATGGACCTGGAGCGGTGGTGCTGCGGTGTCGTACTATGACGCTGCCATTTTGCCGGGGCATCCGCAGGTCGCGGATCTTACGGGAGATGGCGTCCCGGAGATTCTCGTCACGGGGAGCGAAGGTTTCTCGGTGCTCGACGTCAACGGGGTGATTCAGATCTTTGATGAACAGCCCGTGATGGCGCCGACCGGTGGTCTCACGTGGCAGCGCCCAGCGACCATCCACGACTTTGATGGCGATGGGGGAGCGGAGTTCGCCTTCTCTGTGGCTCAGTCTTATTTGCTGTTGGATGTGGAGATCGGAACGGGGGGTCTAGCGCCCATCGTCAACCTGCTCGCCCAGTGGGACGTCCTTGACAGCAGCGGCATCGCAGGGGGGACGGCTTTTGACTTCCTTGGGGATGGGAGCGCCGAGGCGATGTACGCGGATGAGACGACGCTGTATGTGTGGGAGAGCGCCGACGCGAGCCAAGCTCCCTACGTCGCGGAGCCTCGCTCGAGCCGCACGATCGTGGAGTATCCGGTGGTGGCAGACGTGGACAATGATGGATCCGCGGAGATTGTGGTCGTCTCCAACGAGAGTCCGGATGGGGGGGTAGAGTCTCCACCGGTCCAGGTGTACGGGGACTCCTCGGACCGCTGGGTCCCCGCCCGCCGGATCTGGAACCAGCACGCCTACCACGTGACCAATGTCTACGAGGACGGGACGATCCCCACGGTGCATCCCCCGTATTGGACGACGTTCAACAGCTTCCGCACGAACGCGCAGCTTGAAAACGGCGTCACCTGTCTCCCGTGAAGACCGGTCCACGAGCTCCGGTCCTTGCACCAGTCGCCTCATCGCGTGCGAGGCTCTGCAGATTCAATGCGCCTGATCCGCGTGGGGCTCGGGGACGCCGAGGACCCGGTGGGCCGACGAGGCTCGTCCCGGCGGCTGGCGCGGTCATTGTCGATCCACGGGGCACTCTTGGTCAGGGTCGCGGCTGGCTTGATGGCGCCGTCCCGTCTGCAGTAGTATCCACGGAATGTCGGACCTGATGTCGGTTCCGCTCCTCATCGCAGGTGGCAGCGGGATCACCCCGCTCGTCAAAGACATTGGGTTGTGTCTTGTCTCCTCCGCGATCTTCTCGCTGCTCTTCGTGCGGATTCGCGTGCCGATCACCGCCGCGTTTATCTTCGCGGGTGTTCTGATCGGTCCGATTGGGCTGGGCTTGGTGACGGACCAGCAGACCATCAACACCATCGCGAATCTTGGTCTCACGCTGCTCTTGTTCATCATCGGTCTTGAGATCAACGTGAAGAGTCTGCTTGCGAGCGGAAAAACCTTATTTATCAGCGGCATCTTTCAAGTCCCATTGACCACGGCGTTCGGGCTGGGGGCCTTCGCGGTCATGGGCAGCACTGTCGTCGGAGCGAGCACCGGAAACTACACCGTGCTCTATCTGGGGCTGGCCTGCGCGTTCTCCTCGACGCTGTTGGTCGTGAAGACCCTGCAGTCGAGGCTGCAGCTTGACACCGTGGACGGGCGCTTGTGCCTCGGTCTCCTCATCTTCCAAGATATCTGGGCGATCGTCGTGTTGGCGCTTCAGCCGAGCCTCTCCAACCCCGATTTAGGGCCGATCCTGCGCACCTTCGGGGGGATCGCTATCGTGGTCACCGTCGCGGTGGTGCTCAGCACGTACGTGTTGCCGAGGGCCTTTCGGATGGTGGCGAAGATGCCAGAAGTTGTGGTGACCTTGGCCCTTGGATGGTGCTTTGGGATCGGTCTGTTTGCGGCGGAGCTGACGACCATCCTTCACGCCGTCGGTATCGACGCGGAACTCTCGGTCTCCATGGAGATGGGGGCGCTCATCGCGGGGACCACCATCGCCTCATTTCCCTATGCCCATGAGGTCGTGGCCAAGGTGGGAAATCTCCGGGATTTTTTCATCACCTTGTTCTTTGTGGCGCTCGGGATGGGGATCCCGACGCCTAGCGGCCTGTCGATCATCGCGGGTGCTGTCGCCCTCGCGGCGGTCGCCATCTTGTTGAGGTACCTCCTCTTTTTGCCGCTCTTCTACCTCTCCGGTGTGGATCAGCGTCACTCTGTGACGTCTGCAACAAAGCTGGCGCAGGTGTCGGAGTTCGCGCTCGTCATCGCGTACCTGGGGCTTGGCCTCGGACATATCAGTGAAGAGGTCGGCTCCATTATTATCTTTGCGTTCGTCCTCACGGCGGTGGCGACGCCGGCCATGTTCAGCGCGGCCGAGCCGATCCACGCCGCCCTGGGTCCCCTCTTGAGCAGGGTTGGCGTGAAGCCTCCGAAAGAAAGCGCGGGGGATACGGCGAGCCAGGCAGCCCCACGGATGGCGTTTTTGGGCTTGCACCGTGTGGCGTCATCGCTCCTGTACGACCTCAGCAAGGAGCATCCGGAGCTGATGAGGCGCACCTTGGTGGTGGATTTCAACGTGGAGACGCACGACGCCGTACGGGGGCTCGGTGCCCACGCGCATTACGGTGATGTGTCCAACCCTGACACGCTCGTCAACACGGGCGTTGACGCGGCGGAGGTGGTGATCTCCTCCGTCAGTGATGACCTGTTGCAAGGGATTAGCAACACACAGATTGCGCGGGAGATTCGGCGGATGAATCCCCAGGCGCTGATCATCGTCAACGCAGTGCGAACCAGCGACGTGAAGCAGATGTATGAGGCCGGCGCAGATTATGTATACATGGCGCGAACGGAGACGTCCTACGGCCTCGTGCCCGCCATCTCCGCCGCGTTGAATGGCGAGATGGCGGAGTTTCGTGCGCAGCGAGACCAGGACCGAGGGCTCCTCTCCGAGCGTCACGAGCTCTTGGATTGAGGTCACCTCCGCTTCGTCTGAGCGCTAGGCCTATTCGACGAGCTCCCGCCAGGGCCGCCCGTCGAGGTAGAGCCCGCCGAGGGCGAAGCCGCCGTCGTGAGAGCACTGCATCTCTACGCTCGCCTCCCGCTCCCTCAGCGCATGTTCGAGGAGGATGCCGGCGTGCTCGGGGACGAGATAGCGTTGTGCGTCACGGGCTGTCCTCTCGGAGACCACGGCGTCACAGGCGGAGGCGGTGTCTTGGCACGCGACTCGGCGTACGCGGGGAGAGGTCATCTCCCCGCCCCGGAGACAGAGACAGCAGTCGGACCCCTCGCACGAAGACGCGGAATTTTCGTCATGAAATTCAAAGCGAAATCGAATGTATTGCCCGTGGAGGAGGTCTCGTGGATCGTAGCCGCTGATGGGGACGAGAAAGGTCGTTGCGGCAACGGAGCGGACCTCACCGCGCACCATGAGCAAGGCGATGCAGACTACCGGAATGAGCGCCGCGACCCATTTCATGCGCCGGGAGGTGGTGGGTTCGGAGACGCTCATGGATGTATCTCCTCCTCTTCTGGAGGCAGCCCGAGCCATCCGCCGATACGGTGTCGTTGCTTCATCCATATCCGCACCGTAACTAGCAGCAGGGCGCCGCTCACGATCAGGCCGATTCCCGTGGTGAGGAGGTCAGCGAACAATTCGACGTACACGACGACCAATCGCAGGCCGACCAGGTGGGTCGCGAGGCTGACGACACGGCGCCATCGCAAGGCGGCCGCGGCCCACCTGGTC
>JBDQGY010000240.1:0-6315 GCA_040265175.1 Nannocystaceae bacterium | reverse complement strand
GGCAATGACTCGGCGATTTCGCGCAGGCGCGCGGCGATGGTGCTCTCGGCGTAGGTGGTTTCCAAGGTTTTGAGGACCCACGCGTCGCCGCGGGGTAGTTCACCAGGGATGGACTCGAGGGTCTCGACCTTGGCGCGCAGCAGGGTCGGAATGCCGGGCAAGATATAGATGGTCGTTCGTGGATGAGGAGCCCAGGGGGCTGGGATATCGAGCCGCATAATCGGCCATGTCGAATCCCCAGCGAGTGTGGTGCCGGTGGGCAGATCGGCCATTCGCAGCGCCTCGGAGGTGATGTCATCTCCGTAGTGCCCGCGCAAGATCTCCTCCATCGCGGCGTGTCGCGCGAGGGGGCGATCGCACCCTCGTGCCACGGCGGCGAGGGTGACGTCGTCATGGGTTGGGCCAACCCCGCCCGAGGTGAAGATCAGCGCGGCGCGTTGACCGAGGGCGCGCAGTGCATCCGCGATCACCTCCTCTTCATCTGGAACCGTCCGAATTTCACGGACTTGTACCCCACAGCGGCGCATGACCTGCACGATGAACCACGCGTTTTCGTCGCGGATCTTCGCGGACAAGAGCTCATTGCCAATGAGGAGGATGGCGGCGGTGGGCTGCGTTGAGTTGGGCACGCGGGTCTAGCGTAGCAGCGGGGGCCGAGACTGGGGCACGTGGTCTGCATGTGTCTCGAGAGCTGGGGCGGCGATATCGCGCGGTTCTCGCGCTTGTAGTCTCCGAGGGGATGCGTTACGAGAGTCAGCGGTGAGCGCCCAAGACAAGCGTTATGACGGTCCGGCAGTGTTGGTCTTTGAAGACGGGCGCGCGTTCCATGGGCAGGCGTTCGGAGCGAAAGCTACCCGCGTCGGCGAGGTCGTCTTCAACACCGCGATGGCGGGTTATCAAGAGATCGTGAGCGACGCCTCGTATACGGGTCAACTGGTGTGCCTGACGGCGCCCGAGATCGGCGTTGTGGGGACCAACGCGGACGACGAGGAGTCCTTCCGGCACGGCGCCGACGCGCTGATTATTCGAACGTTGTCCCCCGCGGTCTCGAACTGGCGCTCTGAGGCGTCGCTGTCAGATTACCTTAGGCGTCGAGGGCTCCCGGGGATCGCGGAGGTTGATACGCGTGCCATCACGCGTCACCTGCGGAACGCGGGGGCGCTGCGTGGTGTGGTCAGCACCGAGCAGACGGACGTGGACGCGCTGGTTGCCTTGGCGCGGGAGGCTCCGCCGATGGAGGGGCGCAACCTCGCCGCCGAAGTGACCACCAAAGACAAATACGTGTGGGATGAGGGATCATGGGCCACGCGCTCCGCTCCGGCGACCGATCTTCACGTGGTGGCGTACGACTACGGCATCAAACACAATATCTTAAGGATGCTCCGCGATCGTGGTGTGAGGACCACGGTGGTCCCTGCGGAGACCCCGGTGGAAGAGGTGATCAGAATGGACCCTGATGGCGTCATTTTGAGCAACGGGCCCGGTGATCCTGCCGCCGTGGAAGGCGCCCAAGACCGGATCGCGGGGTTGGTTGAGCAGCTTGAGGACCGCCCACTTTTCGGAATCTGTCTCGGCCACCAACTGTTGTGCCTCGCGCTGGGCGGGGCCACCTACAAGCTGAAGTTTGGTCATCACGGCGGGAATCACCCGGTGCGGGACGAGCGCGACGCCCGGGTCGCGATCACCTCGCAAAATCATGGATTCGCCGTCGACATGGACTCGCTGGGTGAGGGCGGCGTGCTGACACACCTCAACCTCTTTGACCAAACGGTCGCGGGGCTCGCCATGCGCGACAAGCCCATCTTTAGCGTGCAGTATCATCCAGAGGCCTCCCCGGGGCCGCACGATGCGGGCGGCTTGTTCGACACCTTCGTCGACGATATGCGGACCCGAGCCGCCGCACGACGTGCGCAATGACCGACGACTTGGGGGGGGTCCTGGAACGGGTGGTGTTCGCGCTGCTCCAGACGATTCGTCCGGTGGAGATGGATCGGCTACTTCGCCTCGACGAACGATTGTATGGACCCATCGTCGCGTGGGATCCTGAGTTTGAGGAGCTCTCGCAAGCGCGCGCCGACTGGTGCGTCTTGGACGCGCCGGCGGATGGGGCCGGTGGTTCCGTCTCGGTGGTTGAGCGCGCCTTGGTGGGCGACGTTCGGGTGAACTGTCGCCGGGAAGAGCTTGAACTGGCGGCGCGAAGCTTCCTTGGCGTGTTCGATTTTAATGCCGGCGGCGTCACCGGTTTTGACGTGGTCGCGGGAGCGCCGGTAGAGTTCCGCCCGCCGCTCCCGGGTATCGATCGAGCCGTGGGGCACCCGTGGATTTTACGGGCGGTGGTGCAGGGGAGTCATCTGTCTTGTGTCCGGCGTCCGCGGCAGTTGCCACGGGAGGCGACCGTGCAGCTTCGTGCTCGAGGGGAGGTTGGGTGGCGCCAAGCAGCCTTTGATCCGTTCGCGTCTGTGCGACGGGCGAGGCGCGCCTGGGGCCGCGCGCAGCGTCAAAACGCTCGTGGGTGAGTGCGAGACTGGCACGCGAGGTTCGAGCTCTCTGTGTGTGGCTCGCTCAGTGTCCGAGCAGGCTCAGCGGTGCGACGCGCGCCTCGCCTTGTGACGCCCAAATTTGCAGCGTCCCAGACGTGCTCGAGGTCATGACTCCGACGGGGGCGCCCGACGCAACGCGAACGCCGGGTCGCACGAGCGCCTCGTGCATGCCGAGGTAGAAGATCCGAAGGCCGTCCTCGGAGGCGATCTCCACGGTTAATTCGCCGGCGGTTTTTGAGGTGGGCCCGCGGCCAGCGTCGGCGTTCGCTTCGTTCGCGTTGGCCACGCGAACAACTCGACCCGTATGGACGGCATGCACGACCGCGCCTCGCCGCGCTCGAAACGCGACGGTCAGGTCGTCGGCGAGGGGGGGACGAGGCGCAAAGACGACGGGCAGCAGGGGCCACGCGTGAGTCGGAGGAGGCGTGGTCGACGCAGGACGCAGGGGCTCGCGCGCTGGGGGAGACGCACTCCCTCCCGCTGTACCCGGCGTGTTCGATCCTTCAGACGCGACCGGCACGGCGTCCGGCGCAGGCTCGTGCATCTTGGTGCAGCGGACCGAGGTGCCGCCAAAGATCCCGAGCGTGAGCAGGCACGGGTAGACGGAGGCCCGGGCGCCACTCATGGTTGGATCCCGCAATAGCCGGCGTGCTGCAGATCCCGCGATGGGATCTTGTCACCCTCGTAGAAGGGTTGGCAGGTCTCTCCGTCGATGCACGGCGCGGAGGTCTCGCTGGTGTCGCAGACCAACGAGCAGCAGCGGTCGTAGACGCAGGTCGCTTGGAAGGCTCCGTTGACGCAGGCGAAGCCTGGAGCGCAGGATGAAATTGTGTAGCACTCGTCCCCGTCCACGCCCTCCGCATCGGGTGTCGAGGGAGAGCAGAAAAAACCGTAGCTGCCGACCGGGAAACATCCGTAACCGAGGGGGCACTCGTCGTTGAACGGACTGCAGACCCGCTCACAGATAGGCAGCACTCCGCCGTTGAGGGGAATGCACGCGGCGGGACCGCCGAACAGGTCAGGGCAGCTGTCCTCGGCGGTCCAATCGCACATGAGGACGCAGGTTCCGGACCCCACACCGCCGCTGGACTTGGTCATACAAAACAAACGGTCACCGCAGTCGTCGTTGGTCGCGGTGCGGGTGCAGGACTGGCCGAGCCCCCGATCCCCCAAGATGGGCACGCAGCGATTTGCGCCGACACAGCACGTCCCCTCGTCCACCGCGTACGCCGTACACTTTTGCCCTTCGGGGCAATCGTTCGGCAACTCTGGGCGGCACGAGGTGCTGATGCCCGCGTCGGGAAACGAGCCGAAGCCCGTGTCCTCCGCGGCGTCAGGCCGGGGGGCAATCGAACGCCCTTCGAAACAACCAGCGCCAAAAACTGCGAACGCTCCGATCAGGGCGACGAGTCTCAAGGGGGGAAGGCGGGACACGGGGCAAGTGTACGGCATTCGGCTCGCACAACGAGGGGGCGGGCTGCTACAGTCTCGCGAGTGCAAGATACAGCCCCACACCAAACATTTGCGGTCCTTGGCGCGGGAAGCTGGGGGACGGCCCTCGCATTTCAAGCGGCGCGAACCGGGACCACGGTCCGGTTGTGGTCACGCGATTCGGCGCAAGTGGAGGCGATGCGGGAGAGCCGTCGCAACCCCCGTTATTTGATGGATCTCGAGCTTCCCGCTGGCGTCCAACCCACGGCGGACCTCAAAGAGGCATTGGAGGGAGCGGACTCCATCGTCATCGCGGTGCCAAGCCACGGTATGCGCGGAATATTGGAGCAGGTGGCGCCGGTTTTGAGAGATCGTGAACAAGCAGACCTGCTCATTGCCGCCAAAGGGATCGAAGCGCAGACCCTGCACTCCATGTTCGACCTGGCCATGGAGTGCTTTGCGGGGGCGCCGGGGGTGCACGTCAGCGTGCTCGGCGGGCCTTCGTTCGCGAGGGAGGTCGCGATGGAGGCGCCGACCGTGGTGGTGTTCGCTTCGCCTCGAATTGAGGCCGCGAAACGGCTGCAACAGCGGCTCTCCACCGAGGCCTTTCGCGTGTATGTGAGCTCAGATGTGGTCGGGGTGGAGCTCGGGGGCGCCCTCAAAAATGTCATCGCGCTCGCCGCTGGCATGTGCGATGGGGCGGGGCTTGGAACCAACGCGCGCGCGGCGTTGATCACACGGGGTCTCGCGGAGATCACCCGTCTCGGTGTCGCCATGGGCGCGGAGGCCGGAACCTTCGCGGGCCTCGCGGGCCTCGGAGATCTTGTGCTGACCTGCACGGGCTCCCTGTCGCGGAACCGTCAGGTCGGGCTCGCCTTAGGAAAAGGTGAACGAATTGAGCAGGTGGTGTCGAAGATGGGCATGGTCGCGGAGGGCGTGAAGAACACGGCCAACGCGGTCTCGCTCGCTGCCCGGCACGGGGTTGCGATGCCCATTGTAGAGGTGATGGATCGGATCTTGCGAGAGCAAACCACCGTTGAAGAAGCTGTACGGGAGCTTATGTTGCGGGAGCTAAAATCGGAGCCTTTGGGCTAGGGGTCGAGCCGCGCCAATCGCGTGCGCATGTTTTTCGTCCCCTTGGAGTGGCAGGGGGTCTGGTCTAGGCTGGCGGCACCTTGACGCAGATGGAACCAACTCCGTTCGGCGAAAAGTATCTCCTCGTTGAACACATCGCTACCGGCGGGATGGCGGAGATCTACCGTGCTCAATATTCGGGGATTGAAGGCTTCGCGAAAGAGATGGTTGTCAAGCGGCTTCGCGAGGAGTTTGCGTCGCGCGACGAGGTGGTGGAGATGTTCCTCAATGAGGCGCGCATCGCCGCGACGCTCACCCACAACAACATCGTGCATACCTACGACCTCGGCGAGCGGGACGGCGAGTTTTTTATCGCGATGGAGCTCTTGCGCGGGCAGGAGCTCATCGCTGTCCTCCGAGCGGCGGTCCGGAATGGGGAGGCGATTCCTCTCGAGATCACCCTCGGGATTGTGATGCAGGCCCTCGAGGGCCTCGACTACGTGCACCGCAGCGTGGGTGATGATGGCGCGCCCCTCGGACTTATCCACCGAGACTTGAACCCCACCAATATCCACGTCGGGTTCGACGGTGTTTGCAAAATTGTCGATTTTGGCATCGCCGCCACGCGAACCAAAGCGCTGCAAGACGTGGGGCGTTTCGCGGGCAAGCTGAGTTACATGTCACCGGAGCAGGTGCAGGGGCTGCAGCTGGACGCGCGCGCAGACCTCTTCGCCATGGCGGTGATGTTGTACGAGATGACCTTGCATCGCCGATTGTTTCGCGGCGCCCCCGACGTGGTGAGGGCGAGGATCGTAGAGGGCGACGTAGACGCGCCCACGCTCATTGACGCCGACTATCCTCCAGCCCTCGAATCTATCGTGCTGCGTGGTCTTGAGGTAGATCCCGACGACCGATTTGATTCTGCCGACGAGATGTTTCGGGCGCTCGAGGAGTTTTGCGAGGCGGAGGGCATCGTCACCTCGGCGCGCAAGGTGAGCGGATTTTTGGAGGCGTTGGGGGTGGTCGCAGAGGTGCCCGCCGGAGACCAGGACCGCGAATTGAGTCCCCACGAAGACAGCTACGCGGACTTGGATTCGGATGAAGGCGAGCCTCTGGCCTTCGGTGATTTTGACTCGCTCAACGTGGGAGATGCGCCGCCGGATTGGCTCGGCGAGGCGGCCAGCTTGCCCGCGTCGAGCGGGAGCGACGGCGGGGGTCGTGGTCGCACCATGACCTTGGGAAGCCTCGCGTCGTTGGTGGAAGAGTCGGC
>JBDQGY010000239.1:0-6350 GCA_040265175.1 Nannocystaceae bacterium | reverse complement strand
GGTCCGGAGCCGGGGGTCAGGGGGAGCCTGCGTCCGATGGGTGCGACCTCGATGGGATCTGAAGGTCCTTGGGTCTGGTAGTCGAGATCCTCAAGACGTTCGACGAGGGGGTGTTCGACGTCCTTGGGCACCGCCGCGAGGGCTTTCCGGTGGCCTCGCTCGAGGAGGACCAGCATGGAGATGCGTCGGTTTCGAGGATTGGTAGGGTCATGCCACAGGCGCAGACGCTGATCTGCGTAGCCTTCAACCCCGGCGATTTGATCGCGTCGAAGGCCATTCGCCACGAAGAAAGCGCGCGCCGCGTTGGCTCGCTGGGTGGACAAAGACCAGTTGCCGTCATCGCTGGTGGTGGTGCGCGTCGCGTCGGTGTGGCCCTCGATCACTACGCGGTTTGGCATGAGCCCAACCTCACTGGCGATGGAGATGAGGACATCTTTGGCGTCCGGGTTGATTTTTGCGCTCCCGCTCAAGAACAGTGACTCGTTCTCGTCATCTTGGATCTCGATGCGCAAGCCCTCCTCGGTCGCCGTAAGTTCGACGTGTCGGGCCCAGTGATCAGAGCGGAGTGCCATCAGCGCTTGCGCCAGTCGGTCACGCGCTTGGTTGAGACGGATGATGTCGTCTTTTTTCTTGCCGTGCCCTTCTTGATCGATGCGACCGCTGGTGATGGCGACCTCCATAGACATCGCTGTATTTCCACCCTCGAAGAAGCCCGCACCGCCAGAGTTGGGTCCGCGGTTAAACTCGTTGTTGCCGCCGCCGGCCAAGCCGAGAGGGTCGCGAAAGTACGCGCCCACGGTGGAGCGTGTTTTCGGGCTCTGGCCCACGAGCCAGAGCACCATGAACAAGGCCATCATCGCGGTGACGAAGTCGGCGTAGGCGACCTTCCAGGCGCCGCCGTGGTGGCCATGATCCCCATGACCACCCTTCTTGATGATGATAATTGGGCGTTCGCCCTCGCTGCCTTGGCCGCTCATGATTGGACCCTACGCTCAGCCACCGCCGCCGCCAGCCTTGGCTGCTCGACACGCTTGCTCGAGCTCTTCGAACGTGGGGCGCTCCGAAGCGATGATTGCGCGACGGGCGAACTCCACTGCGATGGCCGGGTTCACGCCTTTGGCGTGAGCGAGCAGCGCGTGTTTGATCACTTCAATGTACTTGTGCTCGTCCGCGACGAGGTGCTTCATCGCGGAGGCTAGGGGCCCGAGAAACCCATAGGAGGCGAGGATGCCGAGGAAGGTACCGACGAGCGCTGAGGCCACGTTCATACCGATGACGGCAGGGGGTCCATCAATGGCGCCCATGGTCACGATAATCCCGAGCACGGCGGCGACGATACCCAGGCCGGGCATCGCGTCTGCGACGGTGTTGAGGGCGTCGGCGGGTTTGGCTTCCTCGGTGTGCGCGGTGTCGAGTTCCGCATCCATCAACGCCTCAAGATCATGGGGCTCTGCGGAGCCGGAGACGACCACCTTCATGGTGTCGGTCATGAACGTCACGGCGTGGTGATTCTTGAGGAAGGAGGGGTACTTGTTGAACAGCTTGCTCTTCTCGGGCTCGTTGATGTGCTCCTCCCACCCCAGCAAGCCTGACTTGTGGGCGATTTGAAACATCTCGAACATCAACGTGAGGAGGTCTTGATAGTCCTTCTTCCCCGGTCGGTGCCCAAGCAAGCCCTTGAGCTGCGTCACCATCGCCTTAATGGTTCGGATGGGGGTGGAGCAGACGAGGGCGCCGGCGCCGGCGCCAAGGATGATGACGTACTCGTGAACCTGCACGAGGACGGACAAATTTCCATGGTGCATGACGTACCCTCCGAGTACGCACACCGTGACGACGATCATGCCAATGACGCTGAGCATCTATTTATGTTCGTAAGGTGCTCGGCGGCAGATGCCAGGGATCAATTAGAGCCCACAGCGTCCCTGTTTTGACACCCTGGCGCGCTTAATTTCGACCGTTTGGGCGAATTCGACCGAAAACAGCGAGACAAGCGAGCAGCAGCCAGCCGCCGGCACCGCGTGAACCCCGCGTCGACGCCGACACCGCATGGCATCCGCAGCCTTGATTGTCTGATTCCTGGGTATCGCTGGCCTCGCCGGAGCCCGTGTAACGGACCAGCGCTGACCACGCGGCGAGGGTGATGGGCTGGGGTCCGCCAATTTCTGCGTAGGCCGCGGCGAGCCGCTCACCTTCGAGGTTGGTGACGTTGTCTTCGAGCAGCTGCGCGAGGTAGGCAGGCGTATTGATGAGGTAGCGGACCCGAACGTGGACCTCTACGGTCGCGGGCTGGCCCGCCGCGAGCGCCTCGTCGAGCAGCGTTTGAGTCTCGGCGGAGAGCGCGAACTCGTAGGGGACCGTATCGACAGATGACCAGTATCCGTCGGAGGTCAGCGGGTATCGATCGGTGACCGGATCTGTCTCTGGATCTGGTGCGAGCCCCTTGGGGGGGATTCGGGTGTCGAGTCTCCAGTGATCATTGAGAAGCAGGTGGTTTTGTTGTCCGTCGCTGAGGCGCTCTGCGATTCCCTCGTAACGCCGCACTTGCTCGTCCGATTCGATCGCGTTGTCTCTCCAACGACCAGAGCCGAAGATGGTTTCGCCGTTGAGCAGTCCTTCCACTTCGATCCACATGACTCGTCCCTCGGAGTATCCGGTGGGGAGTTTGTGTCCCGAGAGATTCTCAAGTTGCACAGTGAGCGGCAGGGTCGCCGGTCGTGTTTCGTCGAATGTCATCGGAGCCTCGACGGTTAGCGCCACCGCTTGGGTCGAGATCGCCTCTTGTGCGGCGCGGGTGGCGTCGAAGAACACGTCGTCAATTTCATCGCGGCCGGCGCTCCCGTAGTTTTGCTGGAGGATCGATGTGAGGTCGAGGTGGACGCCCGCCAGGTCGTGACGCCGACCGCCGGTGGGGTGAACGATGCCGCTCTCGGAGAACGCCGCGCATCCCGCCACATCCTCCACGGCGGGCATGTGACAGTCTTGGCAGGTGGCCGCGTCCTCTCCGGCGCGCGCAAAGGCGCTGTTGGCCCACTCGGAGTAGGTTCGCTGCTCATTAAAACCTGAGGCGATCACAGTGCCATCCCCACGTAGGCGAGGGCGCGGCGTTGTGACGTCGTGACATACGCCGCACATGTCCGCGCTCGGCAGGAACTCAAGATCTTGCCTCCACGAATGGTTGGGCGCGTCCTGCCCGTAGGTCCAGGGCCCCGCTTTCGCCACGGCGCCGTTGATGTCCGTGTCGTCGAGGGTATAGCGAGCGTTACCGATGGGGACGTCCGGATCGGGGAGCATGCGATGGCACAGATCGCAGCCGATGCCGTCGAGGTCTTCCGCGAGGAGGTCGGCGGGTACCTGCGCCGCTCCCCGACCCGACAAGAACGCGCTGGGGACGTGGCAGCGGACACAGTCGATGGTCTCCTCTGGATGATCTTGGGCCGCGAGGGCCAGCGCGCCCCAAAAGACGGGGTCGCGGGCGCTGTGTGCCATGGCTGAGCCTTGCCACACCATCGGCGAGTGGTTGGGCAGCGTGGCTTGGGGGGCGGGATTGGCGAAGGCATGGCACATGCCACACTGGGAGGCCGACGGCGCCAGCGGATACGTGAGCGTCCCAGGTTCCGTCGGGGCCCCGCGAGCGACCGCCGGAGCGCAGATGAAAAGGGCGCTGCCCGTGAGGAGTGTGACCGCGCGTCCCAACTTCGTATATCGTACGTGGGTTGAGGCGGACACGCGAATTGAAAGAGACTCGAAGCACGCCGCGGTTTCATGTGCGACGGGGCGGTCGGACGTCGGGGCTCTTCACGAGCGCGCTGCTCGTCGGTTTCGCTCTCACCGGATGCGAGGGGCGCCGACCGACCACGCGAGGAGCGGGCTCACGCGGGGAGCGCCCCGCGCTCGAGGGTTCGTCGGTGCGTCCGCGGGTGTCCGCGCCGGGCGTGCGGACACCCAACGCGGATCCGAACGGCGCGGACAATCAGCCCAACTGGGACGCGATGGCGGCGACGTTGCGCGCGCGGTTGGCACCGACGCTGAAGGTCGCGGACGACGCCGACCCCAGGGTGATGTGTGCGCGGCTTCTTCAAGAGGCCGACGAGTTTTACTCTGCCCTGGATCGCGGCGGGGAGGAGACCGCGTCGGCGCAGTCGCAACTCAGGCAGACGACGTCGGGGGACGTGGAAGGGTGCGCGACCGAGCTGTCAACGCACGCCATCGCTTGCGTCTCCGCGTCGCTGCGAGAGAATCGTGCCGAGTTCCCGTGGCTGGTTGATCAGTGCGCGCGCGCGTTTCCTAAGTAGGTCGCCGGTTCATGGGCGGGGAGACGGCACTGAGCCGCGATGGCCGCGGTCACATCGACGAGCTCGCGCTCGCGTTTGTATCGCTCGAACCAGTCTGCGAGGTCCTCTCGCTGAAGGGCGCCCATTCGCAGCCACTGTTTGAGGCGACCTAGCACGTTAAAACTCGGTATCTTTCGCGTGCGCATGTGCGCTACGTAGTCGAGGAGCAAGCGCGCGATTTCGGTGGATCGCAAGGGCTGGGCTCGCCACCCTCGGGTCGCGGCGAAGAGGTCGGGTCGCCCCATGGCGCCGCGACCGATCATAAAGCTCTGGCAGCCGGAGACCTCGCTGCATCGGTGGAGGGCCTCGGGCGAGAAGAGATCGCCGTTCGCCACCACGGGCATGCGGACGCACGCGGCGGCTCGGCCGATGGCTTCCCAGTCCACTGGCGGGCGATACAGCTGCGCGCGCGTCCGTCCATGGATCGTGAGCCACGCCGCGCCCCCTTGTTCTGAGGCGCGCGCGAGGTCCGTGACCGGGGCCGAGGAGTCCCAGCCCACGCGGATTTTCACGGTCACGGGGATGGCCGAGGGGACCACGTCGCGCACTGCTCGGGTGACGGCTTCGACGCGGTCTGGGGTCTTGAGGAGCGTGGCGCCGCCGTCGTGGCGGTTCACGGTCTTCGCAGGGCAGCCGAAGTTGAGATCGATGCCTACGGCGCCGAGCTCCGCCGCGAGCGCGGCGCTTTGCGCCATGGGCTCGGCGTCACCGCCGAGCAGCTGAACGAAGACCGGGACGCCGCTCGTCGTGCAGCCGCCGCGCGAGAGCTCCGGACAGTGCCGCAGCAACACCTTCGGTTGTACGGGGCGATCGACGACGCGAACGAATTCACTGACGCAGAGGCTCACGCCGCTGCGTCCCGAAAATTGGGAGGTCAGCACGTCACGGTAGGAGGCGTCGGTCACGCCATCCATGGGGGCGAGCGCCAAGAACAGGCCTGGCTGATCGGGACGGGGGGCGACCTGATGGGCGACGTGGAGTCCCCGCGACGCTGGCGTGAGGTCCGACCCCCGCGCGCCGGTGTCGGGAGCAGGTTTCATCCGCCTCGTCCGTCGCCTTGATGAAGATCGAGTTGATTGTCGAGCTCCGGCGACCACGCCACGAGCGTGAATTCGTAGGCGCGTCGGTGGATCACTCCGTCATCCACGCGGCGTTTCATGAGGCGCCGAACGTAGCCGTTGGGCGTCAGGCGTCGCTGCGCCAGGAGCGACCAGACGCGGCGCTCCACCTCCGTCTCCTCGTGTCCTTGGACCACCAGGCGGTCAACAATTTCTCCCATTGTGACGAAGCCCTTGGCCCGCGCCTCAGGGGATTCGATCAGTCCGAGGATCTCGGTGTCGAGTTCGTCGTCCATGGGAGGGCGAGCATGGACGACGAGGCGGGCGTGATCAAGAGCGCGCTGCGCGGGGCCGTCACGGCTCGAGAGATTGGAGCCAGGATACGAGGTAGCCGATGAACTCGCGGTCGACGTGGCGTGACAGGTCGCCGTAGTGGCCGACGGAGGAGCGACCCGCTTCTTTCTTAAACAGGTGGTCGAGGGCATCAAAGCGGCGCGAGGCAGACCCGCGGTTGCGATTGAGTGCCGAGGTGAGCGCCTCAAAGTCGTGTTCGGGGTGCACCTGGAAGTCGCGTCCGCCTTGGACGACGAGGACGGGGGCGCGGACCTTTCGGAGCAGCACGAGGGGCTCGTAGCCAAAGACCTCCTTCATCCACATGCGGACAGGTTCACTCGACGCTGGGAGTGGGCCGTCGTTCATGACGTTCTCGTGGACTTCGCGGGCTTGGGCGAGCGCGGTCTCTCGCTCTGCGGGATCCGTGACGCTCGCGCTCACCTGATCATAGATGACCTCGCGGAGGTTTCGTCCGGCGCCCGCCAATAACACGATCGCGCTTGGGCGTCGTTTGGATTGCGCGATTTTCTGGTTCGCGAGAACGAGCGCGGTCAGGGCGGGGATCGCCTGGTCGGGGCTCGTGATGCCCGGAACGAGCACGCGCGCGATCGCGCCGTTCAGGTAG
>JBDQGY010000238.1:0-6387 GCA_040265175.1 Nannocystaceae bacterium | reverse complement strand
TTTCGACGTTCCTGCGGCGGCGAGAGATGAAACAACAATGACTATTGGGTCACTATTCTCACCGAGCGGTCCACCGACAACTTTGGTGTATAGCTCCTCGAGTCCGCGCTTCGCAACCACGACGGCTTCCTCGTGCGCGACGAGGATGTGAAGCGAATCGCCGCGTGGAGTCCGAACGAATCGCGCCAAGAGATCCCGTTCATCCCGGCCCGCGTCATCCTACAAGACTTTACAGGAGTACCGGCCGTCGTGGACATCGCCGCCTGCCGCAACGCCGTAGTCGAGCTCGGCGGTGACGCCTCGAAGGTTAACCCGCTCGTCAACGTTGACCTCGTCATTGATCACTCCGTGCAAGTGGATGTGGACGGCCGCCACGCGGACTCGCTGATGCGTAACCTTGAGATCGAGTACGACCGCAACACCGAGCGCTACGAGTTCTTGAAGTGGGGCCAAATCAACCTCTCAAACTTTCAGGCCGTACCTCCCGGGCGCGGCATCGTCCACCAGGTCAACTTGGAATATATCGCCTCCGTGGCTCACCAGCGCACCGTGGAAGGTGACCTCCAGTACTACCCCGACAGTCTGGTCGGGACGGACAGTCACACCACCATGATCAACGGGCTCGGCGTGCTCGGCTGGGGCGTCGGCGGTATCGAAGCCGAGGCGGTCATGCTGGGTCAGCCTATCTACATGCTCGCGCCCGACGTGATCGGATTTCAACTCACCGGGAAGACTAGGGCCGGCATCACCGCCACCGACATGACTCTGCTGATCGTGGAGATGCTTCGCGCCAAGGGTGTCGTTGGGAAATTTGTAGAGTTCTATGGAGAGGGGCTCGACAACCTCTCCCTCGCCGACCGCGCGACCATCGCGAATATGGCTCCGGAGTACGGCGCCACCTGCGGATTCTTCCCCGTGGACGCGCGGACCTTGGATTATATGCGCCTGTCTGGCCGCGATGAGAATCACATCAAAAACGTGGAGGCCTACTACCGCGCGCAAGGGATGTTCCGCACGGCGGACACCCCCGACCCCGAGTTCACCGACACCCTCACGCTCGACCTCTCCACCGTGGAGCCCGCGCTCGCAGGACCCAAGCGCCCCCAAGACCGCGTCAATCTCTCCGAGATGAAACCTCACTTCGGCGCGTCGCTTACCGCCCCACTCGGACTTCACGGGCACGGCGTTGAGGCCACGGCCACGGCGACCACGGCCGCCGTCGATGAGGCCGCCTACGAATTGAGTCATGGCGACGTCGTCATCGCCGCCATCACCTCGTGTACAAACACTTCCAACCCTTCGGTCATGCTCGCTGCAGGGCTCGTCGCACGCAACGCACGGCGGCTCGGGTTGACCTCGAAGCCATGGGTGAAGACCTCGCTCGCGCCTGGCTCCAGGGTCGTCACCGAATACTACGAGCGGGCGGGACTGCTCGATGACCTCGCGGCCATCGGCTTCAACGTGGTGGGTTACGGCTGCACCACCTGCATCGGGAACTCGGGCCCGCTGCCGCCAAACATCGAGAAGGCCATCGTCGACAACAAGCTCATCGTGGGCAGCGTCCTGTCTGGAAACCGCAACTTCGAGGGTCGAGTTCACAACAACGTGAAGGCGAGCTACCTCGCGAGCCCGCCCTTGGTCGTGGCCTACGCCATCGCTGGCACCCTCGACATCGATCTGCTGAACGAACCCCTCGGCAAGAGCGCCGAGGGCAACGACGTCTACTTGAAAGACATCTGGCCTGACCAAGGCGAGCTTGACGAGACAATGGCCTCGTCAATCACACCGGAGATGTTTAAGGAGAAGTACGGCGATGTCAGCGACGAGCCGCGATGGAACGACATCGAGGTCATGAAGAGTGAGCTGTATCCGTGGAAATCGGACTCCACATACATCCAACAGCCACCGTTCTTCGTCGGCATGAGTCAAGACGTCCCCCCGATCTCCCCGATCGCGGGCGGCCGGGTGCTATTGAAGCTCGGTGACTCGGTCACCACAGATCACATCAGCCCGGCGGGCTCGTTCCCCGAGGATGGACCCGCAGGAATCTATCTTCGCGGCAAGGGTGTGGAGAAAAAAGACTTCAACTCCTTCGGTTCGCGACGCGGCAACCATGAGGTCATGATGCGCGGTACGTTCGCCAATGTCCGCATTCGCAACCAAATCGCGCCCGGGACCGAAGGGGGATACACCACGTATTTCCCAACGGGAGAGGTGGAGTTTGTCTACGACGCGGCCATGAAATACGTCGAGACAAAGACCCCGCTCGTGGTCCTCGCTGGTGCACAATACGGCACCGGGTCAAGCCGTGACTGGGCAGCAAAGGGCACCTTACTCCTCGGCGTGCGCGCCGTTATCTGTAAAAGCTTTGAGCGAATTCACCGCTCGAACCTGGTCGGCATGGGCGTCCTCCCCCTCTGCTTCGAGGATGGACAAGACGCCGATTCCTTGGGGCTCGACGGCTCCGAGCATTTCGACATACCCATCACCGACGACGTCGCTCCGCTTGACTCGATCACTGTCACGGCCCGTAAAGCAGACGATACTGAGGTGCAGTTCAGCGTCACTGTTCGACTCGATACGCCGGTGGAGATCGACTACTACAGAAACGGTGGCATCTTGCACACCGTGCTTCGCAACCTGGCGAAGCAGTGAGCCCCCGGGCCTGGGGGCCACGCGACCATGTGTGGCCCCCTCTCGAACCGCTCAGGGCAACCCTCGTTGGATCTTTCGCACGGCGCGCATGACGCTGTCATCAGACTCGAGGGGCGACACCCTCTCCAGCGGACACCAACGGACGTCACTCGCATCGGATCCCGCCACCGCGTTCACCTCCTCCGCGACAAAGAGATAGCGGAGGTCAAAGTGATCGTGAGAGGGCTCGCCTCTCAGCGCCGGGATCGTATGAATATCCACGTCGAAGATGCCTTGTGTCACGGGCTCAAGCCTTCCGAGCCCCGTCTCCTCAAGCACCTCTCGTCGCGCCGCCGCCAACGGTGATTCGTCTTCCCGATCCACGTGCCCTCCGGGCTGCAACCACCGGTGAAGTTTGCCATGAAAAATTAGCAGCAGCTTCGAGCGATCGGGCGACAAGACGAACGACGAGGCAGTGAAGTGCCCAGGCGTGAATGTCGTCCGCGCGAACGGAGCCTTGGAGGTGGTCGCAAGCTCGATACACCGTCGGATATACTCCTGCTCCAGGGCATCTACGCTTCGCATGGCGCGGAGGTCCTCGCATACAGCTCTCGCGTCAATCTTTGCCATGGTCCTCCCCTCCCCAACTTTGCACCCTGCGCACCACCGCGCTCGTAAACTCGGAGGTGTTCATGGACCCACCAATGTCGGCGGTTTTTTCACCCGCCGCGATGCACTCATGGACGCTCGCTCGTATGGTCTCCGCGAGCCCACCCTCTCCAAGGTGGCGCAGCATGTTCGCGAACGCGAAGATTGTGGCTGTGGGATTACAAATGTTTTGTCCCGCGATGTCGGGTGCAGTGCCCCCCGATGGGTCGAACATCGCCAAGGTCACCTGCCCCTCATCGTTAAACGCGTAGGATGCCGAGTCTCCCAACCCGATCGATCCGACGAGCCCCATGGCCGCATCTGACAAGAAGTCGCCGTACTCATTGGGGCAGACGATCACACCATAGCGTTCGGGACGCATGATGACCCCCGCGAGCAGCGCGTCGAACAGTTCTTGCCGGTACGGCGTCGCGGGGTAATCCTCGGACACCCCCTTCACCACCTCCTCAAACAGCCCGTCCGTTTCTTTTTGAATTGTATATTTGCTGGTGGAGACGACCCCACAACCTCGCATCTGCGCCAGCTTAAACGCGAATCGACCCGCGCGTCGGCTAGGCACCCGCTCTATCACCCGCAGCGATACGGCTGTGTCGAATCCGATGCGTCTGCCCATGTCTTCGTATGTGCCCCCCGTCGCGACCCGCACAATATCGATCTCCAACTGCGCCTTAAAGTTCGTCTTGATCCCCGCGATCGTTCTCACCGGGCGGTGAATGACTGCGAAATTGCAGCGCTCTCTGAGTTCTCGATTCGGACTCGTCGTGGTCGTCGCCGTCGGATACTTCAACGCCGTCCGACATCGCCGCATTTGAGCCTCGGCCTCATCGTAGACCGCCTCATCTCCTCGGGTACGACGTGCGGATTCAGAGAGATCAACCCCCGCAAACTTGACATCAATCGCGAGGTCTTGGGTGATCCTATGGATAACCGCCGACAGCTCCGACGCGATGCCATCCCCATGTAATTCTGCGATCGTGTGGCTCACGGCGCGACGCTAGCGTGCCTGCGCCCAAAGCGGAACCGAGGCATCCAACCGCGATGCTATCGCGGCTTCATCGCCCTCAACGCCCCGTTTCTCCCGACGGGACTGGGGCGTGTCCGCGCCTCGTGGCTCCTGAGAACCCTCGTTCATCGCGCATCGCACATCATCTTTGGCACTCCCTTGGATGCTGCCGTACATGGCGAAGAGTGCGGTACCATCCGGCAGACACGTCGACTGCTGGAGTTCGCCGACAGTCTGCCATCGCGGCGCTCTCTCACCCCGAAGCCCTCCGTGACTACGACCATCCCCATACGCATCGCCGTCTTTGGTGGTACAGGATTCCTCGGACGCGCCTTCGTAGAGACGGTGTCGGCGCGGGGCCACGACGTGGTGGTTTTCTCGCGACGAGAAG
Organism: Nannocystaceae bacterium; assembly: GCA_040265175.1. GTDB lineage: Bacteria > Myxococcota_A > Polyangia > Nannocystales > Nannocystaceae > JAAZXR01. Next base: position 1,690 of record JBDQGY010000238.1, on the reverse strand, counting down.
CGGCGTTCGACAACGCGACGTGGCAATTGTGCGACGCCGGCGCGACCATTGAGCGGGGGCTGCTGGATGGCTTTGATGTCGTCGTCAATCTCATCGGGGTCCGAGGTCGGATTGGAGCCAGAGCACACCGGCAGGACTTCGAGACAGCTCACGTCAACACCGTACGCAATATCATCGACGCCTGCGAATCATCACAGGTACGACGTCTCCTCCACGTGAGCGTGGCACGCGGCAACGAAGAGCAAGAGGACGCCCACGGCACCCCGAGCAATTATCTTAAGAGCAAGGCCCGCGGCGAGGACGCCGTCCGGCACTGTGGCCTCGACTGGACGATCCTGCGCCCCAATATCATCTGGGGAGAAGGTGACGACTTTTTGGGCAATCTGACCCAGGGGATTCGTCACGGTCCCCTCTTCCCCCTCCCGGCACCCGGCCCGGGACCAATTCAGCCAATTCATGTCGAGGATGTCGCCGCCTGCATCGCCGCGTGCCTCCGCGATGATGCCACGTACGGAAAGACCCTCGACCTCGTCGGTCCTGAACGAGAGACCGCCTCCACGTACGTACGTCGCATCTCCGCCGTGCTCGGCCTCGCCACCCGCGTGGTGATCTTGCCCCTACCCTTGATGCGGCTCATCGTCGTGCTGTTCGAGGCTTTTATGAAAAATCCACCCGTGACCCGCGCTCAACTCGAGCTGTTGCGGAGAGGTATCACCGGTCGCGAAGATGTGGTGGAGAAGATCATCGGTCGTCCGCCGCGCGCCCTCTCCGTGGCGTCCATGACGTTGATGGATGCCCGCGGTCAGCTCCCAACAACCCCCCTGTTGGGATTTAGTCTGCGCACGGTTCGAACTCGTCAAAGCCTCGCGCCCATCGGTCAGCTCTCACATCGCGCGCACCACCTGAGGTGGCTCGCGCCGGTGGTCATCGGCGTCACCCTCGTGTCGAGCTACATCCCGGGTGACGCTCCACCACTCCTGCGTATGCTCAGCGCCCACGCGCTGCTGCTCCTGCCGTGTATGTGGTTGCTGCGCGGCACCATGAGATATCTGAGCGCGCCCTCCTGGCGCAGGCTCGGCGGTGCGATCAGCTTGTTCGGGTTGATGTACGCCGGAGGATGGGTCACTGTCTCAAGCTTGGAGGCCCTCGCCCCCGACCCAATACGCGCGCAACTTGATGAGGTCTACGGCTTCTTGCGAGCGTTCCCCGCGATATTTACTCTCGTCGCGATCGGACTCGCGGTCACGGCAGAAGACATCATCTTCCGCGGGGCGCTGTTGATGCCCTTGCTCGCAATGAACCGGCCGGCGCTCGCAATTGCCGTCTCTACGATGGCGTTTACCTTGGCGCATCTCCTCATCGGACCGCCCATCTTGGTGCTGGGGGCCTTCCTCGCGGGCGGGTGTTGGGCGTGGCTCGCCGCACGAACCCGGAGCTTCGTCGCCCCAATGCTCGCCCACCTGTTGTGGGATCTGACTGTATTGTGGGTCGCGCCCTACTGACGAGAAGGCCTACAGCTTCTCGCTGCCGACCTCGCGCGACATGAGGCGATCCACCGCTTGCTCACCGCTGATTTCGCCACGCAGGACGCCGCCGAGCGCAACCACGAGCGGGAGATCCAATCGCCGCGAGGTCGCGAACGCGCAGAGATCGTCGATGATCTTCGCGCCCTCCACATGGGCGTTGAGAT
>JBDQGY010000237.1:0-6397 GCA_040265175.1 Nannocystaceae bacterium | reverse complement strand
CTCCCCTCGCAGCAGACGGATGGTCGTGGCGAGCCCATACATCGCGCTGGCGAGTCCCGCCTGACGTTCGATGCCCGCGTCCGTCCCCTCGCAGGCCTCCGCGATCTCGGAGAGGTAACGCGTCCTCGACGGCGGGATCACCCAAATCTTTTCGCTCTCTGCCTCCGTCGCTGTCAGCGACGCATCCAGTTTGGCGCCCGTTTTGGCGACGACGGCGTCCATCACCGCGCGGTACAGTCGCGTCGTCCCGGGATCGGCGAACTGCGACGCGATGGTCCCAAAAATGGGCAGCGCCTCATCCTCCCCTTCAAAACGCTGATGATTCCGACGGTACTGCTTTCGGACATCGCGCAAGGCATCGAGCGCTCCACGCTTGTCAAACTTGTTGATCGCGATGACGTCAGCGAAGTCGAGCATATCGATCTTCTCAAGCTGCGTCTGCGCGCCGTACTCCGACGTCATCACGTACAACGACGCGTCAGCGTGCTCCGTGATCTCTGTATCACTCTGTCCGATCCCCGATGTCTCAACGATGACCAGATCAAAGCCCGCCGCCCGGCATATGTCGATGGACTCCCGCACGTACCGAGACAGCGCGAGGTTCGACTGCCGCGTCGCGAGCGACCGCATGTAGACCCGTGAGTCGTCCACGGAGTTCATTCGAATGCGGTCACCGAGGAGCGCCCCTCCTGACTTCCGCTTCGAGGGGTCCACGGAGATCACCGCGAGCGTCTTGTCTGGGAAATCGAGTAGGTAGCGACGTACGAGTTCATCGACGAGCGAGGACTTTCCGGCCCCGCCCGTCCCCGTGATACCGAGCACCGGGACGACCTGCCCCTCAGTGAGCGCGCTCGTGTGCGTGCGAATCTCCTCTCCCATCTCGGGGTGCGTCTCGGCCAGGGTGATCAAGCGACCCAGGACCTGGGGATCTCGGGTCGAGATCTGCTCAAGAAGCCCGGGCAACGCCTTCGGCGCCACCGTAGGAAAGTCGGAGGACTCCATCAGATGATTGATCATCCCTTGAAGGCCCATGGTGCGCCCGTCGTCAGGTGTATAGATTTTGGTGACTCCGTGGGCGTGAAGCTCATCCACCTCTGTCGGAAGGATGGTCCCTCCCCCGCCCGCAAAGACCTTCGTCATGCTGCCCCGCTCCCGCAGCAGATCCACCATAAACTTCAGATACTCCACGTGCCCGCCTTGGTAGGACGTGAGCGCAATGGCCTGCGCGTCTTCCTGGATCGCGCAGTCGACAATCTCTTGCACGGAGCGGTTGTGTCCGAGGTGGATCACCTCCGCACCCGTCGACTGAAGAATCCGCCTCATCACATTGATCGCAGCGTCGTGTCCATCAAATAACGACGCCGCCGTCACGATGCGAACGTGGTGCGTGGGCTGGTACGGAGCTTGAAGATGCGGAGCAACGGGCGTGTTCATGGACCTGGAATCCCTCGAGAGGCGCGGCGGGTGTCGTTGACAGTGGTAGCGCGAAACGACTCGGGACGCGCTGTCCGCCGCAAAACAACGCTCAATACGCGTTTGGCGACGATGCCCCTCCGTTTACGCTCCACTGAACGGAGCGTCAACACGGGACCATGTGCACCTCAAGTCCACGGCGCGGATTGCGTCAACTGCGCGCCTCCGGGGGCATCCCCACGAAATGAGAGCGGGGTCGAGAGGCGCGGTCTCAGGCTACGAAAAACCTACCGGCGGATGCTTCGCAGAGTTTGCGGAGTCGCCCGCCCCAGGTAAGATGCGGGTGCAGCGGGTCGTCTTCAGCCCCGCGCAGTTTCGAATGTCCAAGCCGCCCACACCGCGCTCGTCCGTCAAGACCCAGGAGGTCAAGGGCGTGCCCTCGCCTCCCGAACCGAAGGAGCACCCACCGGATGTCTCCGGCTCGAGCATCGAGATGGTGATCGAAGCCGAGGTCGGCCGAACCATCAACGGGCGCTACGAGGTCACGCGTGTCATCGGCGAAGGCGGCATGGGTGTCGTCTACGAGGCCTACGATCGGCAAGTCGATCGAAACGTCGCCATCAAACTTGTCCGGTCCGAATCCCTCGCAGACAGGAAGTTCATCACTCGATTCCGTCGTGAGATGGAGGTGACGACCCAGCTTCGACACCCCTCCACCATTCGCGTTTTCGAGCACGGAGAGACCGAGACGGGCCGCCCCTACATGGTCATGGAGCTGCTGCAGGGTGAGAGCCTCGCAGACCTCATGGAGCGCGGGCGGGTCCCCGAGAAGCAAGCGCTCCAATACGCGCGACAGATCGCAGAGAGCCTGAGCGAGGCACACGAGCACGGCATTTTTCACCGCGACCTGAAGCCCGACAATATTTTCATCGAGACCGTGGGTGTCTCCAAGGTCGTGAAGGTCCTCGACTTTGGCATCGCGGGGGGACTCGACGCATCCCGTCTCACGCAGGCGGGTGAGGTATTCGGGACACCCCAATATATGTCGCCAGAGCAGTGCAACGGGCAGCCGCTCGACCACCGCACCGACATCTACTCCCTGGGCTGCATCCTCTTCGAGATGCTGGAGGGCAAGCCGCCGTTCTCGGCGGAGTCTCCCATGGCCACCATGCTCAAGCATGTGCGCTCGAAGCTTCCGCTCCCGCGCCACTGCTCGCGCCCTTCGATCGAGCTCCTCCAGAAGGCGCTGCGCAAGGATCGAAACAAGCGAATTCAAACCTGCGGGCGCTTCGCGGAGCTCATCGGTCAGTGCATTGGTGCCGTCCGTGCCAAACAAGAAGGCGACACGGGTCCCGCGGCACCCCTCCCCCCCACTTCGGAGACCACCGGGAGGAATCGAGCCAGCAGCGACGGCCGACTCCACATCACCACCGGGCCGACGACCATCGGGGAGATGCCTCCGCAACGACCAATCTCCTCATGGATCGTCCCCGTCGGCGCAGGCCTCTTCCTCGTGCTCGCCCTGGCGCTCGGCTCCAAATCCTTTCTCGGTGAAGACGAGGCTCCGGTCGAAGAGGCGCCTGCCCAAGTCCGCAAGCTCCCGAGCAACCGCGCCTACGTGAAGACCAACGTCAAAGGAGCCAGCGTCCTCCTCGACGGAGTGCTGCAGTGCCAAACTCCTTGCTACATCAATGTCCCCCTCGGGGATCAAAAGAAGCACGAGATCAAGGTACGCAAAGAGGGCTTCGTGGAGGTCATGCAAATGTGGCAGCCCAAGAGCCCATCGGAGTCGATGCCCTTGTTGCCCGACCTGCGTCCCCTCAACGGCGGCGCCCCCTAACCCCACGACTGCCCCGGTGACACGGTTCGCGCACTCGCCCGTCGACCGCTGGGCGCGAGGACGCCGCCACCCGCTCCCGCGCGCGAGCGCCTCTTCGCGCGCACGCGCCACCGCGTGAGCGGGAGCTACAATCACCCCGAATTGGACGAATTCGTGCGCCCTAGGGCGACCTGGCCGGCCCCGCGGGACCGTTTTGGACACAAAACGCGGATAGTGCTTGCCCCGGCCCGTCCCCGTTGCGAAGCTGCCGCCCCATGACGTCTCCTGACGAAGATTTCGCAAGCATGCTCGACGCGTCCTTCTCGGCGCGCAACCGCTCGAGCAGTCTCAAGGTGGGGAGCCCCGCCGACGGTGTCATCGTACAGATCACGGACACCACGGTCTTCGTGGACGTCGGCACGCGCAGCGAAGCTGAGATCGATCGCAATGAGCTCGCCGACGCTGACGGTGTATTGACCGTCAAGGTGGGCGACTCGCTCCGCGCGACCGTCGCTCGAGGCGGGGATCGCCCCATGCTCGTCATGTCGCTGTCGCGAGGGCAAGGCATCGACGCCTCCACCATTGAGATGGCGCGAGATTCGGGCGTGCCGGTGGAGGGGGTCGTGCGCAAAGCGGTCAAAGCTGGCCTTGAGATCGACCTGTCTGGAGTCCGTGCCTTCTGCCCCGCCTCGCAGGTGGATCGCACCTACACCGAAGACCTCACGATCTACGAGGGTCAGTCCATGCAGTTCAAGGTGCTCGAGGTGCGAGACAACGGCCGCAGCGTCGTCGTCTCGCGGCGCGCGCTCCTTGAGGCGGCGCGGCTCGAACAAGCTGAGGAGGTCCTCGCCGGACTGGCCGAGGGCGCGATCGTGGAGGGCACTGTGTCCTCGCTCAAACCCTTCGGTGCCTTCGTCGACATCGGGGGGATCGAGGGCCTCGTCCATATCTCAGAGCTTGGAGAGGGGCGCGTGGACCAGGTCGCCGACGTTGTCTCGGTCGGTGAGACGGTACAAGTGAAAGTGTTGGCCGTAGAGCACCCCGCTCCTGGCTCCAAAGATCGCCCACGAATCAAGCTGTCCATGCGCACGTCGGAGCGTTCCGCCGCCCCCCGCCGTGGCGGCCCGAAGAAATCTAAGGTCGTCGCCGGTACAGTCACCGGGGTCGAGAACTTCGGCGTCTTCGTACAAACCGACCTCGGGCAAGGGCTCGTCGCGAACCGAGAGCTGGACCTCCCCCCCGGCGGAGACCCGCGTCGAGCGTTCCCCACGGGCACGGAGGTGCAGGTGGCACATCTGGGCGAAGATCCCAACGGACGGCTTCGATTCTCCATCAAGAAAGTCGCCGAGATTCAGGCGCGCGCCGAATACGAGGCCTTCCAAGCGTCGGCGAGCGGCCCCAAGGGCGGCAAGGGACTGGGAAGCCTCGGCGACCTGTTAATGTCCCGACTTGGCGACGTGGAGGTCCCCGAGGCGACCGCGCCAGCGACCTCCACCGCTCCCGCCGCGTCGGGAGTGGACGCCGCGCCCGCGGGCCGGCGTCGCAAATTCACGCGCTAGCGGCGATCCTCGTCACGTTCCAGCGGAGCAGCACGAACTTCACGAACTGGCGATCCCCTTCTGCGTCGCCAAAGATCGCCGTGCGTTCGCAGGGTGCCACGGACCGCGTGTCAAAACTCGCGGGAACTTTGGCCCACAGCTCGAAGAGAGGACCTTGGGTCCCGTGCATCGCATGGAGCAACGGGAGGTCCGCGAGTCCCATCGCCCGGACGCGTGCCTCCCGGCCCCACGGAGGATCGACAAATACGACCCGTTCTCCGACATTCGAGATCCACGCGCGCGCGTCGCCCTGCTCAAAGCGGATCTTCGACTCGACTCCGTACACCCGAGCGTTGTGTCGCGCCGACTCGAGACGTGCCGCGTCCCGCTCCACGGCGATCACCTGACATCCTGCCCGCGCGAATCCGATGCTGTTGCCCCCGACGCCACAGCCAAGATCGAGGACCGAGCGCCCTCGCGCGAGCTCGCCGATGCGCGCGGCGATCGACGCGGGAGTGAGAGACCAACGCCCCTCGTCATCCGCCCGGCACCCCGAACGATCAAAGCCGGCGGTCGTCGCCCTCCGCCTTCGCGCGTCGTTCAACCGGGCCACACGGACCCGACCCCGCGCGAGGGCCGGACGCACCTCCACGGACAACGGGCAGCCATCGAGCACGACTCCTTTGAGTCGCGCCTGCAAATCCGCCGCCTCCTCGGCGCCACGATCCCCCTCATAACTCGTCGCGTCCCCGTCCACGTGAGCCGCCCAAGCCCCGGTATCGAGCAGCCGCTGCCTGGGGACCCACGCAGGGACCCCCTGCACGCTGACTTGATGCTGCGCCATGCCCCGCCAGGATACCCTCCTTCCGCGGGCGATCCAGCGCACCCTCAAAATTGCGGTGAGCGGGAGCAAGAATGTAGACTCCGCCCCATGCTGCCCCCCGAGGTCTACAAAATTCTCCACATCCTTGGCGTCGCGTGGCTGTTTTTCGCGCTGGGGGGCGCCACCCTCCACGCGCTCAACGGAGGAGACAAGGCATCGAACAAAAGCCGAAAACTCGTTGCTGCGAGCCACGGCATCGCCCTCGTGATCATCCTTGTTGCGGGCTTTGGCCTGCTCGGTGGCAAGAAGATGGGGATGTGGGTGCACCTGAAGTCCGCGCTTTGGCTCGTTCTCGGAGCGAGCTTGGTGCTCGTGCAACGAAAGCCGGCGCTCGCGAGAGTGCTCTGGTTCGTCTTCCCCTTGCTCGCCGCGGCAGGGGCGTATCTCGCGGTCTACAAACCCGGATAGGACGCCAGCCGCGAGTCTACGACCGCCCCGAAACCGGGTACTCCGCGCTTCCCCGCCCATTTCTTGGCGCCGCTCCCTGAAGAGGCCACACTGTTCAGGTGCAATTCGCAAAGCGAGGAACGCGAATGGGGGTGCTCCTCGCCCTGAGCGGGACCCTGTCTTGTGGTGCCCCGGCGCCGACGCCGGGTGTTGCCGAGAACATGTCCCCCAAGACCGCGGACGCCTGCGCGGACACGACGGTGTTCGAGGCGAGCGCGTCCACCACGAAGCCTCGTCACCGCGAGGCACAATTTTGGATTGAAGCGGCGACCATGGATCCCGATGTGGAGGTCATGT
>JBDQGY010000236.1:0-6433 GCA_040265175.1 Nannocystaceae bacterium | reverse complement strand
GGCGTAGGCGGGGTATCTGCTCCCTCGCCGCGCACGTCGGAGTCTGTTAGTCTTACGACGCCGTGGCCGACGCCAAACAAACCCCGATGCTTGGGGGCTGGGGCAATTTGATGCACCCGGGACGAGAGGTCACTGATGAGCGGATCGACCGACTCACCGAGGACGCGGTGCTGTGCCGCGGACTCGGCCGCAGCTACGGAGACTCGGCGCTCCCACCTCCGGGGGTCCTCGACGTGGCGACCACGACAAAGGCCGATCGCTTCCTCGCCTTTGACGAGTCGTCGGGTGAACTCACGGTAGAGGCGGGGGCGCGCTTGCACGACATTATCTGGGCGTTCCTCGGGCGAGGATGGTTTGTGCCGGTCACCCCCGGCACCGCGTACGTCACCGTGGGCGGGATGGTGGCGGCGGACGTGCACGGCAAAGGCCATCACCAAAATGGTTGTTTTGGTGCCCACGTCACGCAGCTGCTGCTTCGGGTCGCAGACGGGCGCTTGGTGCGGTGCGGACCCAACAAAGAAGCCCAGCTTTTTCACGCCACGGTGGGGGGAATGGGGCTGACGGGGCACCTGCACGAGGTCACCTTTCGCATGCAGCGAATTCCCAGCCCATGGATCTATCAAGAGTCCGAACGGGTCGAGAATCTTGAGGCGTTTTTGCGCGGCCTCAAGGATGCCGCCGCGTCCTTCCCCTACACAATGGGGTGGATTGACTGCCTCTCCACCGGGTCGGCCATGGGACGTGGCGTGTTGTACCGGGGACGCTGGGCGAACCCAGACGAGGTAGGGCGGCGGAAGGCGCCGCGACCCAAGTCACGAATCTCAGTGCCATTTTTGTTCCCCAACTGGGCGTTAAACCGCCTCTCCATCAAGGCGTTCAATGCGCTGATTTTTAAGGGTCACATCCCGCGTTCGAAGCGGGGGGTGGTGCATCCGAGCGACTTTTTTCACCCGCTCGATAAGGTGTTGCGGTGGAACCGTATCTATGGAAAGCGCGGGTTCACGCAGTACCAATGCGTGCTGCCTCGGGAGGCGGGCTCAAAGGGGGTGCACCGTTTTCTAGAGCGGCTGACCGCGCTTGGCGGAGCGTCGTTCTTATGCGTTATCAAAGACTGCGGGCCGCAGGGTCGCGCGCTGCTCTCGTTTCCGATGGAGGGCGTTTCGATCGCGCTCGACATCGCCGTCAATGACAAGACCCAAGCGATCGTGGACGCGCTCAACCGTGAGGTCATCGATCTTGGTGGGCGCATCTACCTCGCCAAAGATGCCTTCACCCGCCGCGCCGACTTTGAGGACATGGAGCCTCGTCTCTCCCAGTTCGCCTCCGTGCGGCGCCGCTATGACCCCTCCTTACGCATTCGGAGTCGACAATCCATTCGACTGCTCGATCCAGAGGCGAGAGAGCAATCCGCCGTCGCCCCCGCGCAAAGCGGGCAGGGGGAGACGGCGTGAGCGGGCACCGCGTGGTGCTCCTCGGGGGCACGAAGGGGATCGGGCGCGCCGTCGCGAGGCTCCTCGCGGAGCGGGGCGATAAGGTCGTGTTGCTCGGCCGAGACATGGTCGAGCTCGAACGGTCTGCTGCAGACCTCGCCGTCCGCAGCGGCAGCGAGGCGATCCCTAGCGCGCGCTGCGATCTCGCGGACCCCTCTACATTTGCAGCCGCGGTCGATCATGCGGAGCGGGTTCTAGGGGGCATCGATAGGATCGTGGTGACGGCGGCCGACTTTGCCACCCAGGAGCGGCTCGAAGAGGCGCCCGAGCGAGCGATCGCCTTGTGCGCCGTTAACTTCTCGAACACGGTCGGTTTTTGCGAGCACGCTCGAACCGCGTTGGCCCGCACCGGCGGGGGGGTGTTGTGTGTCTTTTCGTCGGTTGCTGGAGACCGAGGGCGCAGGCCCGTGGTCATCTACGGCGCAAGCAAAGCTGGGGTGTCTGCATACCTTGAGGGGCTCGACCACAAGTTTCGACGAGACGGGCTCCGCACGGTGTGCGTCAAGCCCGGATTCGTGCACACATCCATGACGGCTGGGCTCTCACCACCGCCGTTCGCAGGCGAGCCGGAGGAAGTCGCGGCCATGGCCATCAGGGGGATGGACCGGGGCACGCCGGTGGTCTACGCGCCGTCCATCTGGCGGTGGGTGATGCTTATCATTCGGCAGATCCCCAGGATCGTGATGCGTCGTATCGGGTTTTAGAGGCGGCCGACCTTGCCGTCGCGAGCCCGGAGAATGAGGGTCACGGGGCCGTCGTTGACCAACGACACCTGCATGTCCGCCCCGAACACTCCCGCCCCAACCGGGATCCCCTCAGCCCTGATACGCGTCAAAAAGTCCTCGTAGCGCGCGGCAGCGCGCGCGGGCTCCTCCGCCGCCTCCATGCTCGGCCGGCGCCCCTTGTCTGTCCGCGCCGCGAGGGTGAACTGGCTCACGATGAGCAGGGCGCCCCCGACATCGACGATGCTGCGATCCATGGGCCGCTCCCCTGGAAACACCCTCAGCCCGACTATTTTTGCGACCAAGGCCGCGGCGTCATCGGGCGTGTCGTCACGCTCGATGCCGAGCAAAATGACGCCCCCGTAGCCAATGCTGCTGGTGATCTCGTCGTCGATGCTGACGGACGCCCGTTGAACTCGCTGAAATACGATGATCATGATGAGGGGCGGGCCCTTGCGTTCGGCACCCGGTCCAACGTACCGTATACCTGAAGATGGGCGATCCTGACGTCTCCACCTCGGCAGATTCAGACCAGCAGCGCGGGTTCGTGAAGGCGCTCCTTGACGATGTCCGTGCGCTCGAACGCATGCTGGAGACCGGCATGATCGAGTCGGGTGTCCGGCGCATCGGCGCGGAACAGGAGATGTTCCTCGTGGACGAGGCGATGCGACCCACGGGGATCGCAGATCGGGTCCTCGCGTCGGCCAACGACGAGCGCCTCACGACCGAGCTAGGGCGGTTCAATATCGAGGCGAACCTGTCGCCTCGGCTGTTTGGCGGAGCTTGTTTGTCGGAGATGGAGGCGGAGATGCGCGAGGTGGTGGAGTTGACGCGACGGGCCGCGGCGGACAATGACGCCCACGTGGTCTTGTGTGGAATTCTGCCCACGCTGCGGCACGCGGATCTGTCCCTCGATAACATGACAAAGCTCCCACGCTACGCCGAGCTGAATCGTGTGATGAAGCGAATGCGCGGCGACGACTTTCACATCGTCATCAAGGGAACTGATGAGATCGACATCTCCCATGACAACGTGATGCTCGAGTCCTGCAACACGAGCTTTCAGATCCATTTTCAGGTCAGCGCAGCAGAGTTCGCTCCCCTATACAACCTGGCTCAGGCGATTACGGGGCCAGTGCTCGCCGCCTCAGTAAACTCCCCCGTGTTGTTTGGCAGCCGATTGTGGCACGAGACCCGGATCGCGTTGTTCCAACACTCCGTAGATACCCGGACCAAATCCCACAAGGCCCGACAGACCCGGGCTCGGGTGAGCTTTGGCGAGAAGTGGGTGGACGAATCTGTGCTCGAAATTTTCCGCGAAGACATCGCGCGCTTTCGCAGCATCCTCGCGAAGGACGTGGAGATCCCCGATCCACTGGACATGGTGGCCCGCGGGGAGGCGCCGGATCTCGACGCGCTCAAGCTCCACAACGGTACGGTCTATCGCTGGAACCGCGCGTGCTACGGGGTTGGCGACGGAAAACCCCATCTGCGCATCGAGCATCGGCTCCTCCCGTCCGGGCCGTCCATCGTTGATGAGGTGGCCAACGCCGCGTTTTTCTTCGGTCTCATGTCGGGGATGGCGAGCGTGTATCCAGACATTCGCACCGCGATGTCCTTCGACGACGCCAAGGCGAACTTTCAGACCGCGGCGCGGCACGGCCTTGAGAGTCGTCTTCGCTGGGTCGACGGCCGGGAGCACGCCGCGCCAGAGCTTATTCGCCGACACCTGATCCCGATCGCTCGCCAGGGCCTGCGTGACGCCGGCGTTGACCACGGCGACATCGACCGTTTTTTGGGGGTGCTCGATGAGCGCGTCGCTCGTAAACGAACCGGTTCTCAGTGGCTGCTCGATTCCTACGCGCGGTTCGATGACGATGTGCAACCGCAGCAGCGCGCCAGGACGCTCACTTCGGCGATGATCGCGGGTGCGGAGACCGGGAACCCCGTACACCGTTGGCCCCTCGCAGGCACTCCGGGACGACACGAATCCCGGCATGATTTTTTAACCGTGGGTCAGTTCATGACGACGGATCTGTTCACCTTGCATCCTGAAGACCTGGTGGATCTCGCGGCGAGCGTGATGGATTGGGAACATATCCGCCACGTGCCAGTGGAAGACGAGGATGGTCATCTGGTGGGATTGGTCTCGCACCGCGCGCTGCTCCGTATGATCGCGCATGGAGGCACCCCGGAGGGGGTCAAGGCGGTCCGAGACATCATGCGAAAAGACCCCGTGACAATCACGCCTGAAACACCGACGCTCAACGCCATGCAGATCATGCGTGAACGGCGGGTAGGGTGCCTTCCGGTTCTCAACGAGGACGAGCGGCTCGTCGGGATTGTGACCGAGCGGGACTTAATCGGCGTGTCGACTCGGCTGCTGGAGAAGTACCTGAAGGGAGAATGACAGCCGGATGAAGAACACCTCTCCTCTCCCTGGAGCGGACGAGCATGTGTCCGGCCCCGCGCTGCCGCCACGCGTCTTGCTTGACCTGGGCGATCCGCTGGAGGGTCCGACGCTGGTGGTGTTCGCGGGGATTCACGGAAACGAGCAATCAGGGCTGGAGTCGGTGCGTCGCGTCGCGCGCGCTATCGATCACGACCAGGTCGCGATCCGAGGCCGAATTCTCGCTGTTACGGGCAACCGAAAAGCCATCGCCTGTAACCAGCGATTTATCGACCGTGATCTGAACCGTCGCTGGGGTCGCAAGACCACCGATGAGCCCGTCACTGCGGAGGACGAAGAACAGCGTGCTCTCGTCGAGATATTGGAGGGCGCCCGTCGGGCCTCGCCTACGCAGGAGTCCGGGGGCGTCGTGCTGCTCGATCTCCACTCGACGAGCGGCAAAACCCCCGCTTTTTGCTGCCTCGCCGACGCGCCTGGCAATCATCGGCTGGCCTTCGCGCTTGGTCTCCCGGTGATCTTTGGCCTGGAGGAGACTGCCGACGGCACCTTGCTTGGCCACTACAACGATCTTGGAATTCCCGGGCTCGCCGTGGAGGGCGGTCAGCACCAGGATCCGCGGACTGTGGAACGTCAGGTCGCCGCGATATGGGTGATGCTCGCCTCCATTGGTGTCTTGGACGCGGGCCTAACCCACGTCAAGAGGGCGTCCCAAGCGCTGGCCGCCGCCACAAAGGGGAGGCCGCAGGCGGTGGAGATCGTGCATCGACACCCGGTGCGGCAGGGCGACGAATTCAAGATGGTGTCGGGCTTCGCGAGCTTCCAGCGGGTCACCCAAGGCACGGTGCTCGCCCATGACCGTAGGGGCCCCGTGGTCGCGCCCATGGACGGTCGCCTCCTGCTCCCCTTGTACCAAGGCGAGGGGGAGGACGGATTTTTCATGGCCAGTGACATGACCGCCACAAAGTTGAATCTGCTCCACATCCTGCGTCAGTTAAGGGTGGAACGAGCGCTCAAGCTCCTCCCGGGGGTTCAAACCGTCGCGGGCGAAGACGCGTTCAAGATCTCCGACTCGCCGCTGCAGACCGTGAATCGCCGCGTGCTCGGGCTGTTTGGCTATCGGCGAGAGAGCGCGGATAACGTCATCTCACGCCGACGCCAACTGCAATGACCGGCGCGCTCAAAGTACGTCGTACACCACCAGTACGCACGACGTCCCCCAGAGCACGAGGTTGGTGATGAACAGCGGATCGCGAAGCATCTCTTCGGTGGGCGATTCGGAGTCCGGGCGATTCGTGACGAGATAGCTAAAGCGCAGGATCCCCAGCATGGGGAAGGGGATGGTGTACAACAGCGGCACGTCGCCGAAAACCGCGTGGACGTGCTCGGACTGGGTGTAGAGCACGTAGATGGTGACCGTCATCGAACCGAGGGCGTGCAAGATCCACTCGAGCGCCGCAGGGTTGTAGCCGGCGAGCGATTCCCTCGAGCGGCGATGCCCGGCGTCCATGGTCATGAGCTCATGGGCACGCTTTCCAAAGCCAAGGTACATCGCGAGCAACGCCGTGCAACTCATGAGCCACCACGACGGCGACACCGTGAGCACCGCCGCGCCAGCCCACACGCGGATCAGGAACCCAAGCGCGATGAACAACACATCGAGATACGCGATCCGTTTGAGCCCGAACGAGTAGCCGATATTCATCACGAGATACGCGGCGGTCGCGAGACCAAAATTTATCGACAACAAAAACCCCGCGGTCAGGGAGACCGCCGCCAGCACCGCAAAGGCTCGCCACGCCACGCGGGTGGTC
>JBDQGY010000235.1:0-6525 GCA_040265175.1 Nannocystaceae bacterium | reverse complement strand
GAGGATGGTCGCGGCGGAGATCCTGAGTGAAGAAGAGGCGATGTACTTCAAAGTGTTCGTCTTACAGCGTGGTGCGGCCAATCGGATCACCGCCGGCGTCCACAAGATTTCAACGAGCATGACGCCGGTGGAAATATTGGAGGAGTTGGTTCGCGCACCGGGAGCGCCGGAGGTTCGGGTGACGATTCCAGAGGGCTGGAATATGCTGCAGGTGGCGAGGGCCCTGGGCGAGGCGGGCTTTGGATCCCCAGAGGTCATCGTCGCGAAGATGCGGTCACCTGAATTTCTCGCGTCGGTAGGCGTGCGAGGCCCCTCGTTGGAGGGATATCTGTTCCCAGATACTTATCGATTCGATCTTAACGGGGGCCTAGAGAAGGCACTAGCACGGATGGTGGCGCGACATCGTGATGTCTTTGATGATCTGTATCGGCGGTACAGGGCCTCGGCCATCACCAACCAGAAGAGCTTGGGTTGGAAGCGAGCCGACCTCGTGACTCTCGCCTCCATTGTTGAGAAAGAGACCGGTGCCGCCGAGGAGCGCCCGAGAATCGCGGGGGTATTTTATAATCGCCTACGCTTTAAGAGCTTCCAGCCGAAGCTCTTGCAGACGGATCCGACCATCACCTACGGATGCACGGTTCCACCGGTCAAGTCCACGGCGTGCCAATCGTATGAGGGGCGTATTCGGCGAGTGCATCTGCGGGACCGTGAGAACGTCTACAACACCTACAAGCACGAGGGGCTCCCTCCGGGTCCCATCGCGAACCCCGGCAAGGCGGCCTTGGAGGCCGTGATGGATCCGGAGCGGCACAAATTCTTATACTTTGTCTCTCGTAACGACGGGACCCACGCGTTCTCGAAGACACGGGAGGCGCACGAGGCCTACGTCGATGAATATCAGCGTTGAGGCGTCGCCGGGACGGGCTCGAAGTTAGAGACGACCCAGCAGTCGCGACGCAGGAACTTCCAGCGGCCGTGGGTAGTACGGAGTGACGCGCGCCGGGAAGACGATTGTTCGACGGTCGGAGGTGTTGCACCTCGCAACGCGTCCAGCACTTGGCGAAAGTGCGGAGGAGAGAATGCGACGTCTGGCGTGATGGAGGTGAGGAGCGTGGCGAGGGCGTCCACGCGATGTTGGGCGGGCGCCCTGATGTCCCGTAAAGACGCGGTCGTGTCGACGAGAACCCGATAGGTCTCAGCCGCGGTCTGGTCTTCGCATCCGCGTGGTCGGCTGTAGGAGGAGCGCGTCTTCGGTGCGGAGAGGAAGCGTCGGAAATCACGCCACACCTCGAGGTTGTCCAAGACGGGCTGTGACAGCACGAGCGGGTGACGCGGTTCGTCTGTGGGTGCGATGGTTCCGTCGGGTCCGCTGTTGTCAAAACGGAGCATGGTGAGCCTTGGACCGGGCGCTTCGATGGGTGCGGACGCCACGAGCACACGGAGCTCGGCCGACGCGCCGGAGCTGGCGGTGACGATCGGTGCCCAGAGATTTCCCGGGACTAGTTGTGCCTCGATCGCTGCACGGTAGCGGACCGCGCCCGCGGTGGAGGGGGCTTCCTCTCGTGGGACATCAGGCGAGATGCCTGCGGGCTTAACCGGGGGTGGAGCCTTCGGGGACGCGCCCGCGGCTCGCGCGGAGCGGTCATGACCGTGGGCCTGCGTCCCCGCGCGCTCGTGGCTTGGTCCGCATCCGAGGGCGGCGACCATCAGGACCACCGTGACGCGAGCGTCGCGCGACTTGTTCGAATCCTTCGAACGACACCGGGTGATTCGCATGGCGTCCATGGTACGATCTTTCGAGCGATGACAGTTCTTGTTCCATGCGTGGCGGCGATCACGATGGTGAGTCTTGTGGGGGTAAATCGCCACGCAGATGCGCAGTCTTCTGGTTCATTGACGCAGGTTGAGGAGCCTGAAGACGCACCGGAGGCGGGGGAGATGTCGGAGGCAAACGCGGTGACGCTGCGTGCTGCGGTGTTGCCCGTGGCCACCGAGGGGTCGATCCCCAGCGCAGATCTGGCGCTGCTCGAGGAGCGTCTATTAGAAGGGTTGGGTCGCGGTGGATTCGATCTCGTCGGACCCGATGTGGTGGAGGCGGGGGGACATTCGTCGGACGCTTGTGACACCAACGCATGCGCCGTCTCGGTGGGGACGGCGTTCAACGCCACCCACGTGGTCCGAGCGAAGGTGACCCTGGTGGATCGCGATTACAGGATCGACGTGAGCTTGGCAGATGTCGCGGTCGGAGGAGACGAGATCGCGTCTGCGAGTGAAGGCTGCGAAATTTGTGGCGTGATGGAGGCGGCGGCGCTCATGGAGACCTCCGCCGCCGTCTTGCGCAGTAAATTGGACGCCTTGAATCTCGGGCCGACCATGCTGGAGGTTCGAAGTGATCCGGAGGGTGCGGTGGTCCGGGTGGATGGAGAGATCGTCGGGACGACGCCCCTCGAGCGGGCGCTCCCGAGCGGAAAACACCGCGTGCGTGTGGAAGCGACCGGCTATATCTCGCTCGAGCGAGAGGTGGTGTTCGTGGAAGGGGCCACTGAGACGATCGATCTTAGTATGGAGCCACTCCCCTCCGTGTTGCCGCCCGCGCGGTGGGGCTGGGGCGCTTTGAGTGTGGGAATCGTCGCTCTCGGTGGTGGCGTCGCGCTCAGTTGGTTGGATCGAAAACCTCAAAAATTTCGTTGTGCGGTCTCAGACGGCAGCAAAGACGCTGATGGTGACTGTGAGTTCTTGTGGAACACCCGATGGTTTGGCGCGGGCACGCTCATCGCTGGGAGCGCGATGGTGACGCTTGGCGCCGTAATTTTGCTAGACGCGAGGCTGCGGTCGAAACCGAAGCAAGAGGCGGCGTGGCGCTCCTCTCCGCGACGCCCGCGTGTTTCGGTGGGCCCGCGTGGCGTGGCGATCTTCGGTCGCTTTTGACCCTTGCCTCGCCTCAGCGACCGAGCTTGGCGTTGACCTTCGCGATGCGGCTGGCGGCGCGTTTTGATCCGAGTTTTTTGGCCTCGCGATACTCCGCGAGCGCTTCTTGGTATCGGAGCACCTTAAATAACGCGTCGCCGAGCTTGAGGCGGTAGCGAGAAGAGCTTGGGGCGGTGCGGACCGCACGCTCCGCGTAGGTGACCGCTTGCTGCGGCCGCCCCGTGTCGAAATAGACGTCGCTGAGCCCCGTGAGCGCTGTCCCGTTGCGCTGGTTGTAACTCAGCGCTTGATGGAAGAGCTGCGCAGCGCGCTTCCTGTCTCCTGCGGACAAGGCAGCAGTCCCCGCGGCGGCGAGCTCTTTAGACTTTGCGGGATCGTTGGCGCGCTTGGAGCGTTTTGTTGCACCCGACTTTCGGGGAGCGGATGCGGCCTCCTTGGCGGTGGTGGGATCGTCGCCGATGGGTGAAGCCTCGCCGCCGGTGGTCGATTCGGCCTCGTCCATCGCGCCGGCCCCGGTGGTGCCACGATCTTGCCTCGGCTCCTCCACGCCGGTGGATGTGGCGAGCGCCTCGTCGATGGCGGTGGGCTCCGCAATCGCTTTGAGGACGGAGGTCGACACCCCAACATTCTTTGCGGCGCGGATCCGCGTGGCGTGACCGATCAAAGACAGCGGCTCATCCACGTCTAGAGTCTCCATTAACAACGCGTCGCGTGTCTTTGTATCTTCGATGGCGAGGGCGCTCCCAAACTGACCGGCCAACAGCTCCCCCTCGTTAAAGTCGGCGGTCATTGCCTTCAGGCGAAAGTCTGCGAACTGACCGAGGGTCACCCCGGCTCGTTCGAAGGCGACACTACGCGACGGGTCGAAGACGAAGGCCTTGAGGTAATAGTCACGGGCGATGGAGCGGGTCGCGTCCTCCGTCCAAAAACGATCTCCTACCTCAATCAATGCGTCTGCAAACTCGACCCGCAAGGTCTTCGCGCGATCCGCTCCCGGAACCTTCGGCTTACCGCTGAGATCCTCGAGCGCCAATACAGTTGTTAGCGCGGTGGGGGCCTCGGGCTCTCGAATCGAGGGGTACACGTAGCGCTGGCGAGATGCGGCGTTGCGCGCCTGCGTGGAGAGTTCCTCGACGATACTTGGAGCGTCGGTCGAGGGCGGGTCCGTTTGAAGGAGCCCCACGCCGGCGACAGAGGCGATCGCCAGCGCGGTGACCCCCAAGGCCAGGTACAGCGGCGATTTCTTTTTGCCGTCGCCGAGATCGAGCGGGCTCGGCATCCCGGCGAGGATCGCCGCACGTCGCTCATCGTCGATGCCGTCTGGGATGGGGAGGTCGTCCCAGGCTGTGACGATTCCTAGGCGGATTTGCAGTTCGCACATCGCAGCTTCAAGATCCGCCATATCGCGATAGCGCGCCGAGGGAGATTTTTGGAGGCAGCGAAAGACAACCTCCTCAAATTCGGGAGGGATGGCGCGATCGGGGGCGATCTCAGCGAAGC
Source organism: Nannocystaceae bacterium (assembly GCA_040265175.1). Taxonomy (GTDB): domain Bacteria; phylum Myxococcota_A; class Polyangia; order Nannocystales; family Nannocystaceae; genus JAAZXR01. The sequence continues at coordinate 2,097 of JBDQGY010000235.1, read as the reverse complement.
GGGGCGGCGTGTCTTCGCACTGTTGCCGCAAGAGTTCGACCAAGACGTCAGAGACGAAGGGCGGACGACCCACGAGCAGCTCGTACATGAGGCAGCCGACGGCATAGATATCCAAGCGACGATCGAAGGCGGCGCCGAGGGCCTGCTCTGGCGCCATGTACAGCGGCGTCCCCGCGATGCTCCCCTCTTGTCCGGACCCCGCGCTCAACATGGCAGAGATTCCAAAGTCGAGGATCTTGACGCCATCGGGCCTCCCTTCGAAGGACGTGACCAAGATGTTCTCGGGTTTGATGTCACGGTGGACGATGCTGGCCTCATGCGCGGCGTGGAGACCCTTACACACCTGACGAATGATCGGGATGAGCCGCTCCGGGTCCATCCACGCGTGGCTGTCGGCGAGGACTAGATCGCTTCCCTCGACCACCTCCATGCAAAAGAAGAGGCGTCCGTCGGGCAGCTCGCCAAAATCGAAGATATCGACGATATGTCGCGAGCCGATCTTGCTCGCGGTGCGGGCCTCGTCACGAAACACCTGGGTCGCCCTGGGTTGCTGAGAGAGATCGAAACGAAGAATTTTGAGCGCGACCTCTCGCCCGATATCGGCGTGCTCTGCGAGGTAGACGACGCCCATGCCGCCCTCCCCGAGCCACCGCAGGATCCGATATCGCGTGCTGGGGACCATCTTCCCCACCTGGAGCCGCACCGTGACGCCTTCGTTGTCGGGGCGCTTGAGCTCGCTTCCGCCGACCGTACCGGTCCCGAGGTGGGAGCGTCGGGACGAACGGAAATCATCCGAGGATCTAGATTTGATGGGTGGATTCGTCGCAGAGTCGGCAGGGTCAAGATCGGAGGTGGTCTTCATCCGTGGCGGACGAGACGCGTCGGTGTCGGACGAGGGCGCGGAGTCTTGCACCGAGGTCGTCGCCATCACGCCAACCTGGCCTGGCATCGCGTCAGGAGCGCCGCCATGCATCAACCGCGTTTCGCTACGAGCTGAGGACTGCTCGCGCGACTTCTTTGGATCTGAGGTCGGATCGCTCACAACAGGGCCAAAGGCGAGGCTATCATCGATTCACGCGGGAGGCTCGTGTACATCGCGTGTCCCGCGGGCCGGGGGAGTAGCGGTGGACAGACCTGGGGACCGCGCGTGTGGGGATGCAGCGTTCGCGAGGGGAGCGCTGCCTCAGTAACCCGCGGCTACGGAGTGATTCGTTCGAAGCGGCTCTCGAGATCCGGCGTGATGTGTACCGTACCCGCTGCGTCGATCATTACCGCGTCGAGTGATGGCACCGTCGCGGCGAATTTTATTCCGCGCTCGGGGCCCATGACCGCCAGCGCGGTGGCGTACGCGTCTGCCCTCGCGGTGTCTCGCGCGATGACGGAGACGCTCCGTGCAGAGCGTTCATAAGGCACGGGGTATCCGGTGCTTGGGTCGAGAATATGGGCGTATTTTGTGCCTTGATATTCAAAGAAACGCTGGTAGTTGCCGGAGGTCACGACCGCCTGATCCCGGACGTTCAGCCTCCCAATCGCGCCTTTTCGCTGGGGATCCTGGATCCCCACATGCCACGAGGTCTCTCCCTTGCTCCCCGACAGATAGACGTCTCCGCCGCCCTCCACGATCACGTCGCCAAATCCATGCGCGCGCATGACCGCGACGGCGCGGTCGACCGCGTATCCCTTCGCGATCGCGCCAAGTCCCAAGGCCATTCCTGGAAGGAGCAAAGAAACCGTACCGTTGTTGTTGTCGAGAACGATCTTGCTGTGATCGACGAGCGCGAGCCGCTCGAGAACCTCCTCCTTCGCGGGTGGTGTGGAGCCGGGGGTGAATTTCCAGAGCGACCCAACGGCGTGAAAGGAGACGTCAAAGGCGCCTTGGCTCGTCGCGCTGACCTCCTTGGCGATCTCCAAAATCTCAAAGAGCTCCACAGAGACCGGATGTGGTCCGCTGCCGGCGCGACGGTTGAGTCGTGAAAGCTCGCTGTCGGACTGCCATTCGCTCGCGATCATCTCGATGCGGGCGACCTCGGCCATCGCGGCGCGGATGGCCGCTCCCGCCTGTGATGCGGTCTTGCCGGGAGAAACGAAGGTGTTGAT
>JBDQGY010000234.1:0-6529 GCA_040265175.1 Nannocystaceae bacterium | reverse complement strand
GGCGCCCAGTCCTCCGCGCTCGGTGTATTTGGTGTCGCTCGTCCCACGATTAGTCCGCGTACCGCACGTTGTGTCTTGAGGATCTCGGCCGCGACCGCCAACGCTGCGGCGTCAAAGCGAAGATTTGAGTGAACTGGCGTTGCTAAATTTGCGCAGCATTTGTGACCGGGGGAGCGACGGGAGTGAGGACGCTGCGTGCCTTCATGCATCGTGCCCCATGCAAAAATGCGCGCGAACCTGTCTATCCCGAAAATCAATCGGGCGCCGTGGTGTTCTCAATGAACGCCGAGGACGAGGCACGTCGCCGACCGGGTGAAGTGCGGCACGGGGAATCGAAGCGGGAGTTCGTGGCTCACGGCGGGGTCTGCCGGTCGCTCACTCACGTGCTGAGAGCGCTTTTGGAATTGCGCTGGAGCTCATGGGCTTCGGGGCGGCGCCTTCATCGCGACCGAACCCTTCCACCGCTCCCCGAATTGAGCGCCACCTCCCACATCACCTCGTAGATATCGTCCTCCCGCGCGATCTCGTAGCCGCAGCGGGCGTAGGTGGCGAGGGCTGCGGCGTTGTCGGCGTTCACCTCGAGCCACACCGCGGCTGCGGGGCCTCGAAGCGCGCCGTCACTGAGCGCGTGGGTGCAGCGGTCGACCATCTCCCTACCCCAGCCGCGACCGCGCGCCGCGGCGTCGATGCACAGGTCGTGAACCCACACGGTGCCGTCGAGGTCCCGGCGGGCGTGCAGCTTGCCCACGACGTCCCCCGCGTGCGCGGCGAGCCAGACGCGCCGGTCTGGATCGCCCGCGGTCTTTTGGTAGCGCCGCTGCATCTCGGCGCGCTCGGTGCCAAAGGCGGCTGCGTCGAGCAGGGCCAGCGCGGGGGCGTCGTCAGCGGTGGCGACACGCAGGGTCAAGGCGTTCCCCTGCGGCGGGGCTGCGTCTTCAACGAAGGTTCGGTGCATCGTGACCTCGCGGTGGAGGACGACGCCACCGCGGCGCGTCACCCACGCTCGCGCTGGGGTGTACGTGCTCGCGATGCCGGCGCGCAGCCGGCTTACCCCGTGTCCGTGCTGTTCGAGCAGACGCTCCACGAGGGTGGTCGCGACTCGCTGGTCGCGGCAGCATGGGTCCACCACGCAGGTGAGCTCAAGGGTGCCAGCCTCGAAGATCAGCCCAGACGCGAGCCCGAGGAGCGCCTCGTCCTCCAGCGCGAGCACGTGCAGGATGTCCGGGTTGTGGACCTTGAGCAGGGGCCAGTGAATCTTGGGGGCGCAGCCGTCGGCCTCGTCCGCGCGTTGGCACAGGGCCCGAAGATCGTCGAGGTGCCCCGTCTGGAGCGCGCGGAGGGCCACGAGTTGCACCCCGCGAGCCTAGCAGCGCGCGGGGCGTTTGGGGGGCTCGGTCGCTAGGGCGCGCCGAGGCCTACGAGCGGTCGGCGTGCACCTGCACCACCGGCGAGGCGTTTTGCCCGCTGCAGATCACCACGAGCAGGTTGGACACCAGCCGCTGGCGCTCGGACTCTCCGAGGGAGATTTTCTCGTTCTCAAGCCGGGTCACCGCCTCCTTCACGATCTCCACGCCACCCTCCACGATGGTCTTGCGGGCGTCGACCAGCGCCTGCGCCTGTTGCCGCATGAGCATGGCTTGAGCGATCTCCGGGGCGTAGGTGAGATCGTTGAGCCGCACCGAGAGGATCTCCACGCCGGCGTGTGCCACCGCTTCTTGAAGCTCGTGGATGTACGCGTCGCTGATCTCCTCGCTCTCGGCCTTGAGGCACGGCGAGCCGTCTGTGGTCTCGTAGGCGAAGCTGGCGCTCACCCGCTTGATCACCGCGCCCGTTTGGTCCTCCACAAACTTCTTGTGGTTCGAGACGTCGATGGCGGCCTTGTAGCAGTCTCGCACCTGCCACACGACCACCGCGCTGATCAAGATGGGGTTGCCGTTTTTTTCGAGCACGGTGGTGGTCTTCATGTCCGTCGACATGATCTGGGTGCTGATTTTCCTCAGTTCACGGCCGGTGGGGTGAACCCATTGAAATCCCGGCTTCCGGATAGCGCCCACATACTTCCCGAAGCGGAGCACGACGATCTCTTGGCGCGGCGGCACGACAAAAAAACCTCCGAGCAAGATAGGAGGGAACAGAATGCTGACGATGATGACGAGCAGAATCTCCATGCTTGAGTGTACCAGGGCGCCTGCGTGACTATTCCTCGCGCGCGCCCTTCGCCGCGGGCTCGCTGCTCGACGCCTCACACCTCCCTGTTTGACGAACCGGCTCGCTTCGCCCACCATCCCTTCGTCTTGACAGACCAAGCCCCACAAGAGCCCTCATGGATCCGCGCCGCGGCCGAGCTTTCGTTGCTCGAGCCCGATCTTGAGGCGGCGCCGTGGATCGCGGTGGACACGGAATCGAACTCCATGTTCGTCTACCGCGAGCAGATCTGCTTGATGCAGCTCAACCTTGGCGGTGCGCTGTGGCTCGTGGACACGTTGGCGCTCAAGTCCGAGGACGTGAGATCGAGCGCGTTGGCGCGTGCGCTGGAAGCTCCGGACGTGCCCGTGTACCTGCACGGGGGCGAGTACGACGTGGCGTGCCTCAAGCGCGAGTACACGCTTGGGGTACGCGGGGTGTTCGACACCCAGCAAGCGGCGGCGTTCTTGGGGATGCCGCGCACGGGCTACGGTGCGCTGGTGGAGGCGGCCACCGGCGTCGTGCTCGCGAAGGGTCACGCCCAATACGATTGGGGCACGCGGCCCATCGACTCCAAGGCATTGCAGTACGCCATCGATGACGTGGTGCACCTGCCAGACGTGGTCGACTGGGTTCGTGAGCGGGTGCGCGACGCGGACCTTGCGGAAGAGGTGGCCATCGCCTGCGCGGCGGTGGAGGAGATGGAGCCCCACTCGGTGGAGATGAACCCCCTCAAGCTGCTCCGTCACAAGCACGCCAAGGGGCTCGACCCGACTGCGCAGGCGGTGTTGGTGCGTTTGGGGATGTGGCGTGACACGAACGCCATGCGGTTCAACAAACCCCCCGGTCGACTGGTCTCCACCGAGGTGCTCGCCCGGGTGGCGCGGGCGCAGCCGAGAGACCTCGGAGCGCTCAAGCGCTGCAAGGTGGGACCGCGGATCGAGCGACGCTTCGGACGCAGCCTCGTGGCTGCGGTCGAAGATGGGCTTGAGAATCCTCCTGAGATTCGACGCGAGGTGGGCGCGCGGCCGCCGCAAACTGCGCGTCAACGGGCGGATCGCCTGCGAACCTGGCGTCGGGGCGAGGCGGAGCAGCGGGGCGTGCCCCCGGTGGTGGTGCTGCCTCCGCGGGCGCTGGAATATCTGAGCGAACACGGCGCGGTAGATCTGAGCGCGGTCCCGCAGCTCGGGGAGAAACGCGCGGCGCGGTACGGCGACGCGATCCGGCGCGCGTGCGAATAGCCCGCCTGCGACGTGGTCCAGGCTTTCGCCGGTGCGCTGCGCTCGCACGGAGACGCAGGGGCGCGGATTCGCGATCGCCTCTCCAACACACGCGTAGATCGCTCGAAACAACGGTCGTCGCGAGGCCATGACATTCACGTCACGGTGCAAATACGCGTGCCAACAAAATCAAAATTCCACAACTTGGGGATGAATCTGGCGCGTAGTCCTCCGTCGAAGTAGCATCTGCGCGCCTGAGGAGCGCCTGCACTTGACGCTGCCTCCTGGCCCACGCACGAAAGACAACCGATATGCGAACCAACAAACTGAATTTTTTAAAATCCCTCACCTCTTCCACCTTGCTCCTGGCCGCGACCATGGGCCTCACGTCCAGCGGCTGCGGCATCTTGGGTGCGGTGGAGGACATCGGCGATGGCCTAAGTTGCGAGGCGGACTTTGAGGCGAAGATGGATTCGCTGCAAGCCTCGGTGGACGGACTCGTCAGCGTCTCGGCAGACATCCGGGCCGACGTGTTCCTCGCCTGCCAAAACATCGCCAATGACCTGGGCGCCGACGGCGTGCCCGCCATGGACCCCTCCTCGGCCACCGACAGCGACCTTGAGACCGCGTGCAGCTTGGCCCAAGGTGCCATCGACGCGGAGATCAGTGCGGGCGTCACTATCGACCTCGTCGTCGAGCCTGGCTACTGTCAAGTGGCCGCAGACGCGCAGATTTCCTGCGAAGCAAGCTGCGATGTGAGCGGCGGGTGTGACCCCGGCAGCATCGACGTGCGCTGCGAGCCCGGCCAGCTCTCCGGTGAGTGCTCCGCGGAGTGCAGCGGCGAGTGCCGCGCCGAGGCCAACGTGGACATCGCCTGCGAGGGCAGCTGTCAGGGCACCTGCAACGGCGGCTGCGAGGGCACCTGCGCTGTTGATGACGGCATGGGCGGCTGCGCCGGCGAGTGCGAGGGCACCTGCTCAGGCACCTGCTCGGGCACCTGCCAGATCGACGCGGGCGCCAGCGTGAGCTGCGAGGGCACCTGTAAAGGGGAGTGCTCTGTGGACTTCACGGCGCCGAGCTGCGAGGGCGAGCTGACCCCGCCGAGCTGTGACATCGACGCCGACTGCCAGGCCGGCTGTGACGGCCAGGCGAAGTTCGAGGCCGAGTGCGTGCCCCCGACGATCTCCGTGGCGGTGAACGCCATGGCGAACGCCAGCTTGCAAGGGACCCTTGAGGCCAACCTGCCGGCCATCTGGAGCATGGCCAACGAGCGCGGCGCGCTCACCGTGGACGCCGCGGGAAGCGTGGCCACCTCCTTCGGGAACGTGGCTGCTGAGCTCGCGACCTTGCCTGCCTGCTTGCTGGTCTACACCAGCGACATCGCAGGGCAAGCGAGCGCCTCGTTGGACGCCAGCGTGAGCGTGAGCGCCAGCTTCTCGGCCAGCGCCTCCGTGGCGGGCTCCGCCTCTGCCGGCTGATAGAACGCTGTCGCAGACATCAAACGCCCGTCGCAGTCCATGCGGCGGGCGTTGTTTTTTTAGGTTGGATGCGCAGGGCCAACCGGGCCGTCCCAGCGGCAGACATCGCGCGGCTCGCTTAGGTCGCCGCGTCGTGGAGCGTGCCGGCCTCGAGGGTGAGCACGCGCCCGCGGCCTTCCGGCTCGTCGCCGTCGCTTCGCAGGGTGCAGGTGAGCAAGCCCGTCGCGAGCTGCGTGCCGGTCATGGTGGCGTAGCGGCGATGCAGCGCGCGCCCGAAGCCGGCGACCTTGCCCAGGGCCGACAGTCCCTGCATGACCACAGCGCCCACGCGCTCGCCGGTGCGGGCATCGTCGCGGTCGTCCCCGGTGATCAGGCCGGGTCGGGCGATGACGTGGCGCAGGCCGCTCTCGGCGAGCTTGGCCTCCACCTTTGCGCGCGCGGCCAGGTAGGCGTTGCGCGTAGTGGGGGTGACGCCGGCGGCGGAGAGGTAGACAAAGCGCGGCTGCGGCGTGAGCGGAACCGCTGCGTCGATGAGCATGGCGGTGAGGCCGTAGTCCACGGCCTCGTAGGTCTCGGGGACGGCGCTGCCCAGGCCCTGCCCGGCGCGGGCGCGGGTGGTGCCCAGCAGTCCGAACACGTGGGTGGGCTGGTGCTGCGCCAGCGTGGTGGTGATGGCCTCGGTGGTCCAGGGGCTCGCGTCCACCGTGGCGCCCAAACCTTCGAATCGCGCGCGCCACTGGTCGAGCCGCCCGCTGTCCGGGCGCACATGGGCGACGACCTCGACGCCGCGGGCGCGGGCCACCTCCACAAGGGATCGCCCGGTGTAGCCCGTGGCGCCGGCGACGAAGAGACGAGGCGCGCTCATGCCGTCTCGGGCTCCGCGTCGAGCTTCCAGATTCTTCGGGCGCGCACGCCGATGGCGAGCGGCGTGTAGATGACGGAGTAGATGCCCAAGTAGATCAGCAGCCACGACTCGGTGCCGGTGAGCACGGCGATGGATCCCCAGATGGGAAGATCCATCTCGGTGACGATGACGATATGCGGCAGGCGCTTGAGCAAGAAACGCGTCCAGTCCCCCACGCTGCGCTCCGGGGCCGCGACCTCCCCGGGATCCTCCGATTTTTGAAGGCCGCGCTTCTCCGCCACGAGCCCCAGCTCGATCCACTTGGCCACGGAGCAGGCGCTCATGCAGGCCACGTACACCATGGCCATGAACACGTAGTTCAGCGTCTCGGTCTCGGCGAAGGCGCGGGCCGAGAGCATCAGCATCATCACGAGCGTGACCAGGCGGTCGGAGACCTTGTCGTAAAATCGCCCGAACAGGCTGCCTTGCCCGCGGTAGCGCGCCAGGGCCCCGTCGGCGGCGTCCAAGACGACCCCAAAGTGCCACAAGAACACCGCGAGCCACAGGTGCGGCGTGGTGGTCTCCGGACCGCCAAAAGCCTCCGGCCACAAGATCCACGCGGCCACCAAGCGCAAGAGGATATTGGCGGTGGTGAGTCGGTTGGGGGTGATCGCCTTGATGTCCGCTGTGAAGATCAAAAACAGGATCGACAAGGGCCGGTGGAGAAACACCGGGGCGAACGCCACCTCTTGCTTTTGGCGGAGGCGAGCGATGCGGTCGGGATGAAACAGCGAGCTCATGGG